>NZ_LT629785.1:1570662-1884794 GCF_900105995.1 Pseudomonas pohangensis
CATGGTCAGGATCACCATGGGGAACAGGGCTACCGACAGCCCGCGCTCCAGGCCCAGCTTGTGACTGAACAGGCTGATGGCTGCAATCAGTACCACCACGAAGGTCAGTACCACCGACAGGCGCGGCAACATCTGCAGTTTGAGGTGCTCCAGATAGGAGCGCAGCGACAGGCCGAGCGTGGTGATGATGGTAAACAGCACGATGCCGAAGCCCAGCTGGGTTTCGCGGAAGGCCAGGGAAATCAGTACCGGGGTAAAGGTCCCGAGTGTCTGCACACCGATCAGGTTACGCAGCACAAGGATCACCAGCACGCCAATCGGAATCAGCAGGATGATCTGGAAAGCCTGCTGGGTAGCTAATGGCAGGCTGTACAGCGAGTACTCGAGAAAACCGGTGTTGGCATTGTCGTCGGTTAGCTTGGCCAGGCGAATGGCATTCATTTCGCTGTTGCTCATGCTGAAACTGACCCTGGCTTTTTTCGCGCCTTCGACCTTGAGCAATTCGCCATTGCCGGTCCACCAGATCAGGCGATCACCGGGCAGCCCTATTTCGCCGTTATCCGGGTTGAAGTACAGCCACTCCTTGCCGTTGAAGCTGCGCAGCCACAATTCGGGAGACTGGGTGCCGGAGTCGTTGCTCAGGCGTACGGTGTGCACGCGCTCCATCGGCACATGGGCGATGGAGAGCAGTAACTCGATGACGGTGGCTTTCTTTTCGGCTGAAGCGTCGCCAGCAAGCAGGGTCTTGGCGTTGTCGTCGTTGCTGTTGACGCGTTTGATGGTTTCGGTAATGAAGGTTTCGACGTCTGCCGAGTGCTGGCGAATCGGCGCCAGCAGGGCGTCGGCAGCAATTTTCTCGGGGCCTTCAACGACAATGCTTTCGCGGAAAATGGGGCCTTTGGCGACGGGCTTGTCATCACTGAAGCGCTTGGTCAGAACCAGCCGGTAATACAGGGTCTGGTTGCCGCTGGCGCGGCGGGCCGACCAGGTGGCTCGGCGGTTGCCGTCGTCGCGGTTGATGCTCACCCCGTAGTTATTGCTGATGAAGCTCTCGTTGAGACTGACGTATTCCTTGTTCAGCGGCGGAATGTACATCTTGATCTTCACCGGATCCTTGGAACTCGCCTGAAACTCGATTTTGGTATCGATGTTCCACAAGTTGTCAGTCTCGGCTTCGCTGACCGGGATGCCCAGATAGAGAATCTGATAAGCAGTTATCGCCACCCCCAGTGAGACGAGTACGAAAATAAGGATTTTCAGATGCAGATTGATGGCGCGCATAGGGTCTACTCGACGATGTTGGCGGCAATGTTGCAGTCAGGCTTGCCTGCTGCAAATTTGAGACTGGGGTCAACCAGTGCGGAATATTTTTTCAGGGCTTCGGAGCCGATCAGCAAGGGGTATTGAAAAGCGCTGCGATCGGTAAGGTTGACCTCGATGCTTTGCAGTGTCTTGCCCATGCACAGGTCCAGTTCGATCACAGGCCGTGCAGTATAGGATTTGCTTTCATCCGGGTCGACATCGCCCGAGCGACGCTTGATCTTGCTGATTCGCGAAAGCGGTTTTTCGATGGGGTGCTGGTGGGCATCATCAATGGCCAGGTAAAAACGCACCCAGGGCTCGCCGTCGCGCTTGAAGCGCTCAATATCGCGGGCGCTCAGCGATGCGGTTTTTGCTCCGGTATCCAGTTTGGCTGCCACCTCTATATTGATATCCACTACCAGTGCGTACTCATTCAACCCATAAACGGTTTTTTCGCTCGCCTGCAGCATGGCCGGCAGGCAAGTAAGGAATAGCACAAGCATTGCGTGCCTGACGGGAATGAATATCGTTGTCATGAGGCTGTCATTGAAACAATTGAATGATCTGCATGGGCTGGGGGAACTTCGCTGTCAACAGGGCCGCTGGTCGCGGCTGGAAACAAGTGTACGCATCAGCGTGGCAGTCTAGCATGTGAAACTCCAGTCAAGACAGGCAGTTATGAGCGGAGTCTAAATCCGGGTCGAGATTGCGGGTGCGAGTCACGCGCCAAACTGTCGACAATAATCGTTCAAATTGTTGACAATACGCCTTTATATGCTTAAATCTTCAGCACTAAATCCAATGGTGTCGACAATATGTCAGATGCACATGCCCCGGTTGTAGCCTTTGCGGAGGATTCCGGAACCCTCTCCGAACATGTCTTTCGTGCCATTCAGGCGGCGATCGTCAAGGGCGAGATTGCTCCGGGCAGCAAGATTTCCGAGCCTGAGCTGGCGCGCACCTATGGCATCAGCCGCGGGCCGTTACGCGAAGCCATTCATCGACTTGAAGGCCAGCGCCTGCTGGTGCGCATCCCGCATGTCGGAGCCCGCGTGGTATCGCTGGATCATGCCGAGCTGATCGAACTCTATGAAATCCGTGAATCGCTGGAAGGCATGGCCTGCCGGCTGGCCGCCGAGCGCATGAGCAAGGCTGAAATCGATGAATTGCGCCGCGTACTGGACCTGCATGAGCAGGACGACGCATTCAAGGCAGGTCGGGGCTATTATCAGCAGGAAGGCGATTTCGACTTTCATTACCGGATCATTCAGGGCAGTGGCAACAAGACCCTGACCCAGATGCTCTGCGGTGACATGTATCAACTGGTACGCATGTATCGACTACAGTTTTCTTCCATACCCAGCAGACCGCGCCAGGCTTTCAACGAGCATCACCGGATCCTTGATGCAATTGCCGATCGCGACGGTGAACTGGCCGAATTGCTGATGCGCCGTCATATCGGCGCTTCCCGACGCAATATCGAGCGACACCATTCAGATAACACGCAAAAGCAAACCAGATCAGTCAAAACACCAACAACACGAGGTGAGTCATGAGCCAAGTTACCCCCGGACAACTTTTCCGCGATGCGGTTGCCAGCGAGCACCCGCTCCAGGTAGTCGGTGCCATCAATGCCAACCATGCGCTGCTGGCCAAGCGTGCCGGTTTCAAGGCCATCTACCTCTCGGGTGGCGGCGTGGCCGCTGGCTCGCTGGGTTTGCCGGATCTGGGCATTACCGGTCTGGATGATGTGTTGACCGACGTGCGCCGGATTACCGATGTGTGTGATCTGCCGCTGCTGGTGGACGTGGATACCGGTTTCGGTTCCTCGGCCTTCAACGTGGCACGTACCGTCAAGTCGATGATCAAGTTCGGCGCTGCGGCGATCCATATCGAAGACCAGGTCGGCGCCAAGCGTTGCGGCCATCGTCCGAACAAGGAAATCGTCACTCAGCAGGAAATGGTTGATCGGATCAAGGCGGCGGTTGATGCGCGCACCGACGACAGCTTCGTGATCATGGCACGTACCGATGCGCTGGCAGTTGAAGGTCTCAACTCCGCGCTGGACCGTGCTGCGGCCTGTATCGAAGCCGGTGCCGACATGATCTTCCCGGAAGCGATTACCGAACTGTCCATGTACAAGACCTTCGCCGACCGCATCAAGGCGCCGATCCTGGCCAATATCACCGAGTTCGGTGCCACGCCGCTGTACACCACCGAAGAACTCGCCAGCGTTGATGTATCGCTGGTGCTTTACCCGCTGTCGGCCTTCCGTGCCATGAACAAGGCGGCCGAGAACGTGTATGTGCAATTGCGCCGCGACGGTACCCAGAAGAATGTGATCGATACCATGCAGACTCGCATGGAGCTCTACGATCGCATCAACTATCACGCCTTCGAGCAGCACCTCGATGCGTTGTTCGCCGCCAAGAAATAACCGGCTGGCAGATGGCCCGCACCGGGCTGTCTGCCGCAACAGTATTACTCCCCGGATTCGCCAAGGAGATCAGCGATGAGCGCTACCCCTGAAACCCCAGCAGCAACCTTCAAGCCTAAAAAATCAGTCGCCCTGAGCGGCACTGCCGCCGGCAATACGGCGCTGTGCACGGTCGGCCGTAGCGGCAACGACCTGCATTACCGTGGCTATGACATCCTCGATGTCGCCACTGCCTGCGAATTTGAAGAAATTGCCCACTTGCTGGTGCACGGCAAATTGCCGAATCAGGCTGAACTGACAGCCTACAAGACCAAGCTGAAAGCCTTGCGCGGTCTGCCTAGTGGTCTGAAAAAGGCACTGGAACAACTGCCACCGTCGGCACACCCGATGGATGTAATGCGCACCGGTGTTTCGGTACTCGGTTGCCTGTCGCCGGAGAAGGACGATCACAACCATCCCGGCGCCCGTGACATTGCCGACAAGCTGATGGCTTCGCTGGGTTCGATGTTGCTGTACTGGTATCACTTCAGCCACAACGGCAAGCGGATCGAAGTGGAAACCGATGACGATTCCATCGGCGGTCACTTCCTGCATCTGCTGCATGGCAAGGCGCCGAGCCAGAGCTGGGTGCAGGCCATGCACACCTCGCTGGTGCTGTATGCCGAGCATGAGTTCAATGCCTCTACCTTTACCTCGCGGGTAATCGCCGGTACCGGTTCGGACATGTATTCGGCCATTGCTGGCGGCATTGGCGCGTTGCGTGGGCCCAAGCACGGCGGTGCCAACGAAGTGGCTTTCGAGATCCAGAAGCGCTACGACAACCCGGATGAAGCCGAGGCGGACATCCGCGCCCGTGTTGAAAAGAAAGAAGTGGTAATTGGCTTCGGTCACCCGGTGTATACGGTTTCCGATCCGCGCAACAAGGTGATCAAGGAAGTGGCGCGCCAGCTCAGCAACGAGCAGTCGAACACCAAGATGTTCGATATTGCCGAGCGCCTGGAAAGCACCATGTGGGAAATCAAGAAGATGTTCCCCAATCTGGACTGGTTCAGTGCGGTCAGCTACCACATGATGGGCGTGCCCACCGCCATGTTCACGCCGCTGTTCGTCATCGCACGTACTTCCGGCTGGTCGTCCCACGTTATCGAGCAACGCATCGACGGCAAGATCATTCGCCCGAGCGCCAACTATGTGGGCCCGGAAGATCTGACCTTCGTGCCGCTCAAGGACCGCCCCTAAATCATGGAGAGCGTGATGAACACTCAATATCGTAAGAACCTGCCCGGCACACCGCTGGACTATTTTGATACCCGCGAAGCGGTGGATGCCATCCAGCCCGGTGCTTACGCCAATCTGCCGTACACCTCACGGGTACTGGCCGAACAACTGGTGCGTCGCTGTGATCCGGCCATGCTCACGGATTCGCTCAAGCAGCTGATCGAGCGCAAGCAGGATCTGGATTTCCCCTGGTACCCGGCGCGCGTGGTCTGCCATGACATCCTCGGGCAGACCGCTCTGGTCGATCTGGCCGGCTTGCGTGACGCCATCGCCGACCAGGGCGGTGATCCGTCCAAGGTCAATCCGGTAGTGCCGACCCAGCTGATCGTCGACCATTCGCTGGCGGTGGAGTGTGGTGGTTTCGATCCGGATGCGTTCGCCAAGAACCGCGCCATCGAAGACCGTCGCAACGAAGACCGCTTCCACTTTATCGAGTGGACCAAGACCGCGTTCAAGAACGTCGATGTGATCCCGGCCGGTAACGGCATCATGCACCAGATCAATCTGGAGAAGATGTCGCCGGTAATCCAGGCGCGTGACGGTGTGGCCTTCCCGGATACCTGTGTCGGTACCGACAGCCATACCCCGCATGTCGATGCGCTGGGTGTGATTGCCGTAGGTGTCGGCGGTCTGGAAGCCGAGACTGTGATGCTTGGTCGTGCCTCGATGATGCGCCTGCCGGACATCATTGGTGTCAAGCTGACCGGCAAGCGTCAGCCGGGCATCACCGCTACCGATATCGTGCTGGAACTGACCGCATTCCTGCGCAAGCAGCGCGTGGTCGGTGCCTGGCTGGAGTTCTTCGGCGAGGGTGCCGCCAGCCTGACCATCGGCGACCGCGCCACCATCTCCAACATGACGCCCGAGTACGGCGCTACCGCCGGCCTGTTCTATATCGATGAACAGACCATCGATTATCTCAAGCTGACCGGCCGTGAAGCACAGCAGGTGGCTCTGGTGGAAAACTACGCCAGGACCACCGGTCTGTGGGCAGACACGCTGAAAGAGGCCGAGTACGAGCGCGTGCTGAGCTTTGACCTGTCCAGCGTCGGTCGTAACATGGCTGGCCCGTCCAATCCCCATGCACTGCTGTCGACCAGGGATCTGGCCAGCAAAGGCATTTCCGGCGCCTGGACCGAAACTCCCGGGGAAATGCCCGATGGCGCGGTAATCATCGCCGCCATCACCAGCTGCACCAACACCAGTAACCCGCGCAACGTGGTCGCGGCCGGTCTGGTGGCGCGCAACGCCAATAAACTGGGTCTGCTGCGCAAGCCGTGGGTCAAAACCTCCTTCGCGCCCGGCTCGAAAGTGGCCGAGCTGTATCTGAAAGATGCCGGCCTGTTGCCCGAGCTGGAAAAACTCGGCTTCGGCATCGTCGGCTTTGCCTGCACTACCTGTAACGGCATGAGCGGTGCACTGGATCCGAAGATCCAGAAAGAAATCATCGATCGTGACCTGTACGCCACCGCCGTGCTGTCGGGTAACCGCAACTTCGACGGGCGTATCCATCCGTATGCCAAGCAGGCCTTCCTCGCTTCGCCGCCGCTGGTGGTGGCCTATGCGATTGCCGGCACCATCCGTTTCGACATCGAGCAGGACGTGCTGGGCGTGGTCAACGGCAAGGAAATCCGCCTGAAGGATATCTGGCCGAGCGACGAAGAAATCGACGCCATCGTCAAGGAAAGCGTCAAGCCCGAGCAGTTCCGCGAGATCTACATTCCGATGTTCGATCTGGGCGCCATTGAAGAGTCCGCAAGCCCGCTGTACGACTGGCGCGAGATGAGTACCTACATCCGCCGTCCGCCGTACTGGGAAGGTGCTCTGGCCGGTGAGCGTACGCTCAAGGGCATGCGACCGCTAGCGGTACTGCCGGACAACATCACCACCGATCACCTGTCACCGTCCAACGCCATCATGATGGACAGCGCGGCCGGTGAGTACCTGCACAAAATGGGCTTGCCGGAAGAGGACTTCAACTCCTACGCCACCCACCGCGGTGATCACCTCACCGCACAGCGCGCGACCTTCGCCAACCCCAAGCTGATCAACGAGATGGCGGTGGTGGATGGCAAGGTCAAGCAGGGTTCGCTGGCGCGCATCGAGCCGGAAGGCAAGGTCACGCGCATGTGGGAAGCCATTGAAACCTACATGGAGCGCAAGCAGCCGCTGATCATCGTCGCCGGTGCCGACTACGGTCAGGGCTCGTCCCGTGACTGGGCAGCCAAGGGCGTGCGTCTGGCAGGTGTCGAGGCGATTGCCGCGGAAGGTTTCGAGCGCATTCACCGTACCAACCTGATTGGTATGGGCGTATTGCCGCTGGAATTCCAGCCGGGCACCACGCGCAAGACCCTGGGTATCGACGGCACTGAAACCTATGACGTGATTGGCGAGCGCACCCCGCGCGCGACCATGACACTGGTCATCACCCGCAAGAACGGTGAGCGCGTCGAAGTGCCGATGACCTGCCGTCTGGACAGTGATGAAGAAGTGCTGATCTACGAAGCCGGCGGTGTATTGCAGCGCTTCGCCCAGGACTTCCTCGAGTCCAGCGCCAGCGCGTGAAGGCTGCAGGGCGGGTAACCGTGTTACCCGCCATTATTTTGCGGGCCAGGCAATTGCCTGGCCCGCGTCAGAAACCGCCCAAAGCGAACCGAAAATGAACATTGTGGAGAGCAGGTCATGGCTCACGTAGCACAGGTCAAAATTCCCGCCACCTATATGCGCGGCGGCACCAGTAAAGGTGTGTTCTTCAGGTTGCAGGATCTGCCCGAGGCCTGCCAGGTACCGGGTGCCGCGCGCGACAAGCTGTTCATGCGCGTGATCGGCAGCCCGGACCCGTACTCCGCGCACATTGACGGTATGGGCGGCGCCACTTCCAGCACCAGCAAGTGCGTGATTTTGAGCAAAAGCACGCAGCCTGATCATGACGTGGACTATCTCTACGGCCAGGTATCCATCGACAAGGCCTTTGTCGACTGGAGCGGCAACTGCGGCAACCTGTCCACCGGCGCCGGCGCTTTTGCCCTGCATGCCGGTCTGGTTGATCCGGCGCGCATCCCGCAGAACGGCACCTGTGTGGTGCGCATCTGGCAGGCCAATATCCAGAAGACCATCATCGCCCATGTACCGGTGACCAATGGTCAGGTGCAGGAAACCGGCGACTTCGAACTGGATGGCGTGACCTTTCCGGCTGCCGAAATCGTACTGGAGTTCCTCGACCCGTCCGATGATGGCGAGGAGGGCGGTTCGATGTTCCCCACCGGCAATCTGGTTGATGACCTGGAAGTTCCCGGTATCGGTACGCTGAAGGCGACCATGATCACTGCCGGCATCCCTACAGTGTTTGTGAATGCCAGCGAAATTGGTTACACCGGCACCGAGTTGCGTGAGCAGATCAATGGCGACCCCGCAGCACTGGCCAGATTCGAAGCCATCCGTGTTGCCGGCGCCTTGCGCATGGGTCTGATCAAGACCCCGGAAGAGGCGGCCACCCGCCAGCACACGCCGAAAATTGCCTTCGTGGCAGCACCAGTCGACTACACCGCCTCCAGTGGCAAAACCATCCAGGCCAGCGAGATTGATCTGCTGGTGCGGGCACTGTCCATGGGCAAGCTGCACCACGCCATGATGGGCACCGCAGCGGTGGCGATCGGCACCGCTGCTGCGATTCCCGGCACGCTGGTGAACCTGGCGGCCGGGGGTGGCGAGCGCACGGCGGTGCGTTTCGGGCATCCGTCCGGTACGCTGCGTGTGGGTGCCGAAGCGGTTCAGGTTGAAGGTAACTGGACGGTGACCAAAGCGATCATGAGTCGTAGTGCGCGGGTGTTGATGGAAGGCTGGGTGCGTGTGCCCGGAGATACGTTCTGATCCCGGTTGTTGAGTGGGCTTTAGCCCACCGTCAAGGTATTGGTGGGTAAAGCCCACCCAACTCAAAAGCCCGCCGGCCCAGTGCTTTGGCGGGTTTTTTCTTAAGGGATACTCTGGAGCCGGCAATGCAAATCAACGCGCATGAACTGAACACCCGCTCACAAGGCAAAGGGCCTTTGTTCGTCTGGGGTCATGGCCTGACAGGCAGCATGGGCAGTGAAGATGCGCTGGGGCTGTTTGAGTGGAAGAAATTTCCCCGGGATATCCGCTTGTTGCGCTATGACGCGCGTGGCCATGGTGAGAGTGAAGCCAGCGCAACGCCTGCCGGTTATCACTGGGCCGAGTTGGGCAGTGACATGACCGCGCTGGCGCACAAGCACGCCCGGGGTAGTGGTTATGTACTCGGTGGCCAGTCGATGGGTTGTGCCACCGCTCTCTATGCAGCCTTGCAATGCCCGGAGGAAGTGCGCGGTCTGGTGCTGGTCAATCCTCCGACCGCCTGGCAAACCCGCGCGGCGCAAGGCGCCTTTTACCGCAAGAGCGCCTGGGTGAGTGGCCTGCTGGGTGGCAAATTGCTGGCCAAAGTCATGAGCAAGGATTTGAGCCGGTTGCTACCGTTCTGGATGCTCGAGGCGCGTGCGGAGAAGGTGCCTGGTGCGTTTGAGGGATTGAGCCGCATGCGCCGTTGCACGCTGTTCAACCTGTTTCGCGGGGCCGCCCTGACTGACCTGCCGGCAGAGTCGGCACTGGCTACCCTGGAAGTGCCAACACTGATTCTGGCCTGGAGCGATGATCCAACCCACCCGCTAAGTACCGCAGAAACCCTGGCGCAACTGCTGCCCAGAGCGCAATTGCACATCGCACACAGCAATGACGAGGTTTTGCGCTGGCCAGCGCTGATGCGGGAATTTGTCAGCCAGGTCAGCGCGAAGGCAGACGCCTGACGCCTGCCGTGAATGCTTACTTCAGGCGCCGGTCCACACCTTTTTCAACCAGGATCTTCGCGGATATTTCTTCCACGGAAAAATGCGTTGAATTGATGTTGGCGATGTTTTCCTTGCGGAACAGTTGCTCGACCGCACGTACTTCGAACTCGCACTGGGCAAAGCTGGAATAGCGGCTGTTCGGTTTGCGCTCGTTGCGGATTGCGCTCAGCCGGTCCGGATCGATGGTCAGCCCGAACAGCTTGTCCTTGTAGGGCTTGAGGGCATTGGGCAACTGCAGGTGCTCCATGTCCTCTTCGGTCAACGGGTAGTTGGCGGCGCGGATACCGAACTGCATGGCCATGTACAGGCAGGTCGGAGTTTTGCCGCAGCGCGACACGCCAACCATGATCAGGTCGGCCTTGTCGTAATAGTGGGTGCGCGCGCCATCGTCGTTATCGAGGGCAAAATTCACCGCATTGATGCGCTCCATGTAATTGGAGTCTTTGCCTATCGAGTGGGATTTGCCCACGGTGTAGGACGACTGGGACACCAGTTCTTTCTCCAGCGGGGCCAGAAAGGTCGAAAAGATATCGATCATGAAGCCCTTGGAGGTGGCGATTACCTCGCGGATTTGCTGATTGACCACGGTATCAAAGATGATCGGGCGGAAGCCGTCAGCCTGCTCGGCGGCGTTTATCTGCTGGACGATCAGCTGTGCCTTTTCGATGCTGTCGACATAAGGCCTCGTCAGTTTGGTGAAGTCGAATGTCTCGAACTGGGCAAGCAGGCTCTGGCCCAGAGCTTCCGCAGTAATACCGGTTCCGTCGGAGATGAAAAAGGCAGTTCGTTTCATTTCTGCTAAAGGCCTTAAGCTGGAGACCGTTCTCGGCTATGATGTGCCGGCTTTTTGGTCGGGAATTGGCCGGCATTGTCCTCTAATTTCGTCAGGCCGGCCACCGCGCAGCAAACCCTCTGACACAGGCCGCATGGTCTGTCCTGGGCACCTAACAGAATATTGGAGAGTTCACCTTGGTTGAGTATGTAGTTTCCCTCGATAAGCTTGGCGCCCACGATGTCGAGCGCGTGGGGGGCAAAAATGCTTCCCTGGGCGAGATGATCAGCAACCTGGCGGGTGCCGGTGTATCGGTTCCTGGCGGTTTTGCCACTACCGCACAAGCCTACCGTGACTTCCTTGAATTGAGTGGTCTGAATGACGAGATCCATGAAGCGCTGGATGCGCTGGACGTGGATGACGTCAACGCCCTGGCCAAAACCGGAGCCAAGATTCGCCAGTCGATCATGGATGCCGAGTTTCCCGAGCAGCTGAATGCCGACATTCGCAGCGCATTTGCCGAAATGTCCGCCGGCAACGAGCACATGGCGGTTGCCGTGCGCTCCTCGGCTACAGCCGAAGACCTGCCGGATGCGTCCTTTGCCGGCCAGCAGGAAACCTTTCTGAATATTCGCGGTGTGGAAAACGTGATTCGCGCGGCCAAGGAAGTTTTTGCCTCGCTGTTCAACGACCGCGCCATTGCCTATCGCGTGCATCAGGGCTTCGATCACCGCCAGGTGGCCTTGTCCGCCGGCATCCAGCGCATGGTGCGCTCGGAAACCGGCACTGCCGGCGTACTCTTCACCCTGGATACCGAATCCGGTTTCCGCGACGTGGTGTTTATCACCGGTGCCTACGGGCTGGGTGAGACCGTGGTGCAGGGCGCAGTCAACCCGGATGAGTTCTACGTCCACAAGCACACCCTGGAAGCCGGGCGTCCGGCCATCCTGCGGCGCAATCTGGGCAGCAAGGCGATCAAGATGATCTACGGCGATGAAGCCAAGGCCGGTCGCTCGGTACAGACCGTCGAAGTGGATCGCGCCGATCGCGCACGTTTCTGCCTGACGGATGCCGAAGTGACCGAGCTGGCCACCCAGGCACTGATTATCGAGAAGCACTACCAGCGTCCGATGGACATCGAGTGGGCCAAAGACGGCGATGACGGCAAGCTGTATATCGTCCAGGCACGCCCGGAAACGGTGAAAAGCCGTGGTACGGCGAATGTCATGGAGCGTTATCTGCTCAAGGAAAAAGGCAAGGTACTGGTGGAGGGCCGGGCCATCGGCCAGCGCATCGGCGCCGGGCCAGTGAAGATCATTCATAACGTGTCGGAGATGGACAAGGTCCAGCCCGGTGATGTGCTGGTGTCGGACATGACCGACCCGGACTGGGAACCGGTAATGAAGCGCGCCAGCGCCATTGTCACCAACCGTGGCGGGCGCACCTGCCATGCGGCGATCATTGCCCGCGAACTGGGTATTCCCGCGGTAGTTGGCTGTGGCAATGCAACGACACTGCTGGAGGACGGGCAGCGCGTCACCGTGTCTTGTGCAGAAGGCGATACCGGCCTGATTTTCGAGGGCCAACTGGGCTTCGATATCCGCAAGAACACCGTGGATGCCATGCCGCAACTGCCGTTCAAGATCATGATGAACGTCGGCAATCCGGATCGCGCCTTTGATTTCGCGCAATTGCCCAACGAGGGTGTCGGTCTGGCACGCCTGGAGTTCATCATCAACCGCATGATCGGTGTGCATCCCAAGGCCTTGCTGAACTTTGCCAGCCTGCCGGAAGAACTCAAGGCCAGCGTGGAAAAGCGCATTGCCGGCTACCACGATCCGGTCAACTTCTATGTCGAGAAGCTGGTCGAGGGCATCAGCACACTGGCAGCGGCCTTCTGGCCGAAGAAGGTCATCGTGCGGCTGTCCGACTTCAAATCCAACGAATACGCCAACCTGATCGGCGGCAAACTCTACGAGCCGGAAGAAGAGAACCCGATGCTCGGCTTCCGTGGCGCATCGCGCTACATCAGCGAGTCTTTCCGTGATTGCTTCGAGCTCGAGTGCCGGGCGATGAAGAAAGTGCGCAACGAGATGGGTTTGACCAACGTCGAAATCATGGTGCCGTTTGTACGCACTGTGGGTGAAGCCAGTCAGGTCATCGATCTGCTTGCCAGTAACGGCCTGAAGCGTGGCGAGAATGGTTTGCGCGTGATCATGATGTGCGAACTGCCATCCAATGCGCTGATGGCCGAGGAGTTTCTTGAATTCTTCGACGGTTTCTCCATCGGTTCGAATGACCTTACCCAGTTGACCCTGGGGCTGGATCGCGACTCCGGCATCGTTGCCCATCTGTTTGACGAGCGTAATCCGGCGGTGAAGAAGCTGCTGTCAAATGCCATCCAGGCCTGCATCAAGGCAGACAAGTACATCGGCATCTGCGGTCAGGGCCCTTCGGATCACCCGGATCTGGCACGCTGGCTGATGGAGCAGGGGATCGAGAGCGTTTCCCTCAACCCCGACTCGGTTCTGGATACCTGGTTCTTCCTGGCAGAAGCACAGGCCTGACCGCGTCAGAAATAACAGCTCGAAAGGGTGGGCTGATGCTCACCCTTTTTTATGCAAGACAAGATCCCGTATATGCAAAGCAGCAGCAAGTTATTCCCCGTGGCACTGCTCAGTGCAGAGTTGCGCGGTGATCTCACCGAGGATATTTACCGCCTCAAACCGGGCAACAGTCCGGATCCCAGCGTTGAGCTGGCGCTGACCCGGCTTGGACAGGCAGGCGCAACGGAAACTGCGCGAATCCCGGTGATTTTGCTGCATGGCAGCTTTTCCAATCGACGCTTCTGGTATTCAACCAAAGGAATCGGTCTGGGTGCGTATCTGGCACGCGCAGGCTTTGATGTGTGGCTGGCGGAAATTCGCGGCCACGGCCTTTCCCCGCGCAATAAACGCTACCGTTTCAATACGGTGGCCGACTATGCCCGCTATGACCTGCCGGCTATCGCCGATTTTGTTGCTGAAAAGTCGGGACAGATCCCGCACTGGATCGGCCACTCGATGGGCGGCATTACCCTGGCAGCCGCAGTCGGCGGGAAATACCTGACGGCGCAACAGGTGTCATCACTGGCACTGTTCGGCAGTCAGGTCAGCCGTACCTACTGGCCGCTCAAGGTGCCGCCGCTGGCGTGGACGGGCAAGGCACTGCTCAAGCGTTTTGAGGTGATCTCCGGTCCGCGGCTGGAGCGCGGCCCGGAAGACGAGCCTATCGGCGTGGGGATTGAAGGGCTGCGCTGGCATGGCCTGTTCGGGCGCTTTGGCGACCAGCAATCCGACTGGTGGGCGGGACTGGCCGAGGCGCAGATGCCCCTGCTGGCGGTGAGTGCGCGGGCGGACAAGGATGATCCAGCCTGGGCCTGTCGCAAACTGTTCGAACAGTTTGGTGCGGCTGAGAAAACCTTCGTGCTATTGGGTCGTCAGGAAGGCTATAGCGATGATTACGGCCATATCGAGATGCTGGTGAGCAAGGCAGCGATGGCGGAAGTGTGGCCGATGGTTGCCAGCTGGCTGCATGGTCAACAGCTTGATGTGCCGGTTGTACAACGTCAGGCAGTTTGACGCTGGCGCGTTTTGGGTAACAATCGGGCAGCCGTCGATCGTCGGCAAGGCTGCAGGTCGAGCGCAGGCCCAGGCTTGGGCAAAGTATCAAAAGTCTTTTATAACATTATGAAAGTTAAGGAAAAACAAATGGAATACGTTACCCCGGATTTGTGTGATGCCTACCCGGACCTGGTTCAGGTAGTTGAACCGATGTTCAGCAACTTTGGTGGCCGTGATTCCTTTGGCGGGGAGATAGTCACCATCAAGTGCCACGAAGACAACTCGCTGGTCAAATCCCAGGCGGATCAGCCAGGTCAGGGCAAGGTGCTGGTGGTGGATGGTGGCGGCTCGCTGCGCCGCGCACTGCTGGGCGACATGATTGCCGAGAAAGCCGCGAAAAATGGCTGGGAAGGCATGCTTATCTATGGCTGTGTGCGCGATGTGGATGTGCTGGCGCAGACCGACCTTGGCGTACAGGCACTGGCCAGTCATCCGATGAAAACCGACAAGCGCGGCATTGGTGACCTCAATGTGGCGGTGACCTTTGGGGGCGTAACTTTCCAGCCAGGGCACTTCGTATATGCAGATAACAACGGTGTAGTAGTTTCTCCGAAAGCTCTTGAAATGCCTTGAATAGCATGGAGTTGTAGATGGACTTTGCAGCGGAGCATGAAGACTCGAAACAGCACGGGCTGGCTGAAGCGCTGTTGCTTGACGGGCAAGGATCAGCCCGCAGAGTGTCGCGCGAAGAGATCGATAGGCTGCAGCTGCAGCCCGCTGAAACGCTCTGGTTGCACTGGGACAGGACACATCCGGATGCCCAGGCATGGCTGCGCGATCATAGTGGTCTGAGTGAATTTGCCTGCAATCTGTTGCTGGAGGAAGGCACCCGGCCGCGTGTCGTGCAACCGCAATCGCAACAATTGCTGCTGTTCCTGCGCGGGGTCAACCTGAACCCCGGCGCAGAACCGGAAGACATGATTTCCCTGCGTATTTTTGCCGAGCCGAACCGGGTTATTTCCTTGCGGATGCGGCACTTGCAGGCACGTTCGGAGCTATCCGCCGAATTGGCTGCCGGCAAAGGACCGACCTCGGCGCAAGGCCTGGTCTTGCGCCTGGCGGACCTGATGACAGACAAGGTCGAGCCGCTGGTTGCCGATCTTTCCGATCTGGTTGACAGTGAGGATGAGCAGATTGAGCAGGACGAGCGTTATGTGCCCAATCACAACAAGATGGTTTCGGCCAAGCGGCGCTCGGCCAGCCTGCGGCGCTTTCTGGCACCGCAACGGGACATCTTTTTCGAGATGAGCAAGGAGAAGCTGGGCTGGTTTGTGGGTGATCAGGCGAAAGACTGGAATGAGCTGGGCAACAGCCTTACGCGCCACCTGGAAGAGCTCGAGCTTATCCGTGAGCGGGTAGGGCTGGTGCTGGAGTCCGAACACCAGCGCATGGCCGGACGGATGAACCGGGTCATGTACCTGTTTGCCATTGTCACCGGGTTTTTCCTGCCGCTGTCATTTTTCACCGGCTTGCTGGGAATCAATGTAGGCGGCATCCCCGGCAGTGAATACCCCCATGGTTTCGTGGTGGTGTGCCTGCTGATGCTGGGCTTCGGCCTGTTCCAGTGGTGGCTTTTCCGCCGTTTGCGCCTGATGGTTTGATGTGACGCTAGCCAACAGAAACTCGTCTAGGCCTGACAGTCCTATCAGAGGTGAGCATGCAGGATCCATTTGAAGAGTCCTTGCGCAATATGCTGCGCTCGTCTGCGGGCGAACATGACGATGAACGCACGCTGGATCGCGTTCTGCGCACGGCAAACCGCCAGGTAGGGGTCAGCGACCTGTTCAGCCTGGTCGGCCACTGGTTTGAAGCCCTGATGCTTGCGCTGGACAGCGCATCCGACCACATTGCACCCGTATCGAAAAAAACCACGCCCCGAAATCCAGCTGACAAGGTTGATTGACTATGGAATACGATCCCTGGACCCAGAGTCTGGTTAATGCCATGAGCACCATGTGGAGCTCTGTCGGCGTGTTCATTCCGCGCTTGTTTGGTGCGCTGATAGTGGTTTTGCTGGGGTTTGTGGTGGCCAAGCTGCTCGATACCCTGCTGTCAAAGCTGCTGGCCAAATTCGGACTGGATCGACTCATGGCGGGTGCCGGCCTGACCAAGCTGCTTTCGCGTGTCGGTATCCAGGTCCCGGTCTCGACCCTGATAGGCAAAATCGTTTACTGGTTCGTTTTGCTGGTTTTCCTGGTATCCGCCGCCGAATCGCTGGGTCTTGAGCGGGTTTCGGCAACCCTGGACGTGTTCGCGCTGTACTTGCCGAAGGTTTTTGCTGCCGGTCTGGTACTGCTGGCGGGCGTTCTGCTGGCGCAGTTGGCCGCCGGCCTGCTGCGTAGTGCCGCCGAAGGCGTAGGGCTGGATTACGCCAACAGCCTCGGTCGCATCGCCCAGGCCATGGTGATCATCATCAGTATCTCGGTGGCGATCGGCCAGCTGGAAATCAAGACCGATCTGCTGAATAACGTTATCGCGATCATCCTGATCTCCATCGGGCTGGCCATAGCACTGGCCATGGGACTGGGCAGTCGCGAGATTGCCGGGCAGATCATTTCCGGCATCTACGTGCGTGAACTCTTCGAGGTCGGGCAAACTGTACGGATCGGCGAGATTGAAGGTCAGATAGAAGAAATTGGCACGGTCAAGACCGTGCTGCTGACGGATAGCGGAGAGCTGGTATCCGTGGCCAATCGTCAACTGCTTGAGCAGTCGGTTTCTTCCCGCTAGCACTCCTGTCCAACTGCTAATGTTGTGATTGAAGGCATTTACCGGATCTGATTAATCCCGCACAGACTGTCGGCCCAATATCTTTTGAAACAGCCACAAACCCTGCCTGTCCGCTACAACCCGAGCGAACTTTCTGATGAAGAGTTGGTTGAGCGCGCGCGCGTCGAGCTTTTCCATGTAACCAGGGCTTATGAAGAGCTGATGCGCCGTTATCAGCGCACATTGTTCAATGTCTGTTCGCGTTATCTGGGTAACGAGCGGGATGCGGATGATGTCTGCCAGGAAGTCATGCTCAAGGTGTTATACGGGCTGAAGAATTTCGAGGGTAAATCCAAGTTCAAGACCTGGCTTTACAGCATTACCTTCAACGAGTGCACCACGCAGTACCGCAAGGATCGACGCAAGCGCCGGCTTGCCGATGCTCTGGCGCAGGAGCCGCTGGATGAGGCCTCGGAAGAGTTCGCGCCAAAAAGTGAAGAGCAGGGAGGTCTTGATCGCTGGCTGGTACATGTCAACCCGATCGATCGGGAAATTCTGGTACTGCGCTTTGTTGCCGAACTCGAGTTTCAGGAAATTGCCGGCATCATGAACATGGGCCTGAGTGCCACCAAAATGCGCTACAAACGCGCACTGGACCGGCTACGTAGCAACTTCGCCACGGAGGATGATAGTCCTTGATGGCAGTGATAGCCTGTTGCTAGTATTCATCGGTTTGATGCGCGGTTCACCACGAACAGTCAGCGATTCACTATTACGGGAAGTCTGCAATGCAATTTAAAAACTCCGCAAGCATGGTTATCGGTACCTTGGTGGTAGCTGTTTCCATTGGTGCTCATGCGCAAGGCAAGGGTGCCGTGGAAGTGAGCGGTTTTGGCAAATACTATGTGCCAGACAGTTCCCGCGATATCGGCTCCAACGGCACCTTGTTGGGTGGCGCCGTAAGTTACTACCTGACGGATGATGTCACCTTGGGCCTGAACTATGGCACCTATGACAATATCGACGGGCAGAACAGCCATAAGGATATACATGGCGAACTGGGCGGCCTTGATGCTACCTATCACTTCGGTACTCTGGGTGACAGCCTGCGGCCGTACATTTCTTCCGGTGTGGCGCATCAGAGCATCGGCCAGGATAACCGTGGTGGCCGCGACAAGAGCAGCTACATCAATATCGGTACCGGCCTGAAGTACTACTTCACGGAAAACCTGTTTGCCGATGCTGGCGTGACCGGCATGTACAACATGGATCGTGGCGACACTGAATACATGGCTGGCCTGGCGGTTGGCGTCAATTTCGGTGGCGCAGGCAAGAAAGTTGAGCCAGCACCCGCTCCAGCAGTATGTAACGACGACGATAATGACGGTGTCTGTGACAACGCCGACCAGTGCCCGGATACCGAAGCCAACGTGACGGTGGATGCCGATGGTTGCCCTGCCGCTGCCGAAGCTGTGCGCGTCGAGCTGGACGTCAAGTTCGACTTCGACAAGTCAGCGGTCAAGCAGGACAGCTACGCGGAAATCAAGACGGTTGCCGATTTCATGAATCAGTACCCGCAAACCACTACCACGGTTGAAGGTTACACCGACTCCGTCGGCAGCGAAGCCTACAACCAGCAGCTATCGCAGCGGCGTGCCGATGCAGTGCGGCAAGTGATGGTTGATGAGTACGGTGTTGCGGCCGATCGCGTCAGCGCAGTTGGTGAAGGCGAAAGCGATCCGGTTGCCAGCAACGACACGGCCGAAGGCCGCGCGCTGAACCGCCGCGTTGAAGCCAGCGTCGAAGCACAGAGCAAGTAATATCCCCTGAGCAGTCGACCGCAGTGATGCGGTTCGACTGCTCAATAAAAAGCCCCAGCTGGTCCGGGGCTTTTTGCTATCTGCGTTTCTTTTATGGGCCGCAGGGTGGACTTCAGCCCACCCTTGTCAGCACAGGGCAAGCCTTAAACCAGCACACCCTGACTGCGCAGATAGTCGTCGTAGGTGCCGCTGAAGTCGGTCACGCCGTTGTTGCTGAGTTCAATGATGCGGGTGGCCAGCGAGCCGACGAACTCACGGTCGTGGCTGACGAAGATCAGCGTGCCCGGATAGTTCTCCAGCGCCAGGTTGAGTGCCTCGATGGATTCCATATCCAGGTGATTGGTCGGCTCATCCATGACCAGCACATTGGGCTTTTGCAGGATCAGTTTGCCGAACAGCATGCGGCCCTGTTCACCACCGGAGATCACCTTGACCGATTTGAGGATTTCATCGTTGGAGAACAGCATGCGCCCGAGGGTGCCGCGCACCAGTTGCTCGCCACCCTGGGTCCAGCGGCCCATCCATTCGAACAGCGTGGCCTCGTCTTCGAACTCATCCGCATGGTCCTGGGCGTAGTAACCGACTTCCGCGCTCTCGGTCCATTTCACCGAGCCACTGTCAGGAAACAGTTCGCCGACCAGCGTGCGCAACAGGGTGGTCTTGCCGATGCCGTTGGGGCCGATGATGGCCACGCGCTCACCGGCTTCCACGGTAAAACTGAAGTTCTGGAATAGCGTCTTGCCATCAAAGCCTTTGGACATCCGCTCGATGGTCACGGCCTGGCGGTGCAACTTCTTGGTTTGCTCGAAGCGGATGAACGGGCTGATGCGGCTGGACGGTTTGACTTCGGCCAGCTGGATCTTGTCGATCTGTTTGGCGCGCGAGGTGGCCTGTTTGGCCTTGGAGGCGTTGGCCGAGAAGCGGCTGACAAAGCTTTGCAGCTCGGAAATCTGTGCTTTCTTCTTGGCGTTGTCCGACAGCAGTTGCTCGCGTGACTGGGTGGCCGCGGTCATGTACTCGTCGTAATTGCCGGGGAACAGGCGCAGCTCGCAATAATCCAGATCCGCCATGTGTGTGCACACGCTGTTGAGGAAGTGGCGGTCGTGGGAAATGATCACCATGGTGCTGTTGCGCTGGGTGAGGATGTTTTCCAGCCAGCGGATGGTGTTGATGTCCAGGTGGTTGGTCGGCTCATCGAGCAGCAGCACATCCGGATCGGAGAACAGCGCCTGGGCCAGCAGCACGCGCAGCTTCCAGCCGGGGGAGACTTCGCTCATCGGGCCGAAGTGTTGTTCGACGCCAATGCCCAGACCCAGCAGCAATTCGCCGGCACGTGATTCGGCGGTGTAGCCGTCCATTTCAGCGAACTCGGTTTCCAGTTCGGCCACGGCCATGCCGTCGGCTTCGCTCATTTCCGGCAAGGAATAGATGCGGTCACGCTCGGCCTTGACCTTCCACAACGCCTCGTGGCCCATGATCACGGTGTCGATCACGTTGAAGTCTTCGTAGGCAAACTGGTCCTGACGCAGCTTGCCCAGACGGACGTTGGGCTCAAGCATGACCTGACCGCCGGAGGGCTCCAGATCGCCACCCAGGATTTTCATGAAAGTCGACTTGCCGCAACCATTGGCACCGATCAGGCCGTAACGGTTGCCGTTATTGAACTTGACGGAAACGTTCTCGAATAACGGTTTGGCACCGAACTGCATGGTTATGTTGGCTGTTGAAATCACAATCTGGATCCTGAAAAACGGGGCGCGGCTGCGCAAAGGGGCGCGATTGTAGCCGTTTGCAGCCTTCAGGGCATCCGCGAGATGACTATTGGTGCTGATCTTCGTCGAGCAACAGGCCAATCCGCCGTATTTTCGGCAGGCGCTGCACCACCAGCTGATGGGAGCGGCGCAGCAGTTGCTGCAGTTCGTCAGCACTGGCCTGATAGGGCGGCGTCAGGCTGATCCAGTGCGCGCGGGCCAGATAGGGGGCAGGGCGCATGCCCGGCCTGTCGCAATAGCCAAGAAACAGGTCGTCATCCACCTTGAACGCCAGATTGCCGCTGCCGTGCAGGTCGAGCAGGGCAAACATCTTGTTGCCGGCGATGGAAAACACCTGCACGCCGCCCCATTTGAAGTCGCTGCGCGCTCCGGGCAGGCTCAGGCAATAGGCTGCAAGCTGCGCTGCGCTGGCCATGCGTTGTGGCTCACTCACGGAAAAACACCTGGATCAGGTGATAACCAAACTGCGACTTGACCGGCCCGTGCACCTCACGCAGCGGCTTTTTGAAAATCACCTGATCCACGGCGCGCACCATCTGCCCGGGGCGTACCTCGCCCAGATCACCGCCACGCTTGCCGGAGGGACAGCTCGAGTACTTGCGCGCCAGCAGGTCAAACGCTTCGCCGGCGGCAATCCGCTTCTTCAGGGCGCTGGCCTCGGCCTCAGTCTTGACCAGGATATGGCGGGCCATTGCCTTGGCCATCAGTCATTCTCCGCTACAGGTTGTTCAGCAGGGCTTGGAACTACTGTTCAGCATTGTGCCAGCTACCCCGTTAACGCTGCATGTATTGCAAGCATCCATGTGGGAACGCCGACCCGGCGCGACCTTCTGGCATTTTCGCGTTGAGTCGCCGCCCCAGGCACAGTTGCTTCACTACCGGTTGATCGGGCAACCGGTCGCTGCTTGCAGTTCATCGAAACTGACGCCATCAGCCAGTTCCACCAGTTGCAGCCCCTTGGCAGTCACATCCAGCACGGCCAGGTCGGTGATGATGCGGCTGACGACTTTCACGCCGGTCAGCGGCAGGTCGCAGTTGCGCAGAATCTTGTGTGCGCCACCTTTGGCCGTGTGCTCCATCAGCACCACCACGCGCTTGACCCCGGCTACCAGATCCATGGCGCCGCCCATGCCCTTGACCATCTTGCCGGGGATCATCCAGTTGGCCAGGTCGCCCTGTTCCGACACCTGCATGGCGCCGAGGATCGACAGGTTGATATGCCCGCCGCGGATCATGGCGAAGGAGTCGGCACTGTTGAAAAAGCTGCTGCCGGGCAGGGTGGTGATGGTCTGCTTGCCGGCGTTGATCAGGTCGGCGTCGACTTCCTCTTCACGGGGGAAGGGGCCAATGCCGAGCAGGCCGTTTTCGCTCTGCAGCCAGACATCCATACCCTCGGGGATGTAGTTGGCGACCAGGGTCGGCAGGCCGATGCCGAGGTTGACGTAGAAGCCGTCCTGCAATTCCTGTGCGGCACGCTGGGCCATTTGTTCACGAGTCCAGGCCATCTCATGCGCTCCTTACAGTACGTTGTTCGATACGCTTTTCCGACTGGGCATTGAGCACCAGGCGCTGCACGTAGACGCCCGGCAGATGCACCTGATCCGGTTCGAAGCTGCCGGTCTCGACAATTTCTTCCACCTCAACCACGCAGACCTTGCCGGCCATGGCCGCCAGCGGGTTGAAGTTGCGCGCGGTCTTGTTGAACAGCAGGTTGCCGGATTTGTCGGCCTTCCTGGCTTTGACCAGGGAAACGTCGGCAGTCAGCGAGTGCTCCATGACGTACCACTCGCCATTGAACTGGCGGGTTTCCTTGCCCTCGGCAACCAGGGTGCCGTAGCCGGTTTTGGTGTAAAAGGCCGGAATTCCGGCGCCACCGGCCCGTAGTTTTTCCGCCAGGGTGCCTTGTGGGGTGAAGTCCAGTTTCAATTCGCCAGCCAGGTACTGGCGCTCAAACTCCTTGTTCTCGCCCACATAGGAGGAAATCATCTTGCTGATCTGCCGCGTGGTCAGCAGTTGGCCGAGGCCAAAACCATCGACACCGGCGTTGTTGCTGATCACAGTGAGGTTCTTCTTGCCGCTATCGCGCAATGCCGCAATCAGCGCCTCGGGAATGCCGCACAGGCCAAAACCGCCGACGGCCAGGGTCATGCCGTCTTCCACCAGCCCGTCGAGGGCGGTGGCTGCATCCGGGTAGATTTTATTCATGGAGCGCCTCGTTGGTAGGGTGGGCTTCAGCCCACCGTGTAGCTAATGCGGGTGGGCTGAAGCCCACCCTACGAATTCAATCAGTGCTGGCGAGCCCGCGCCACCCGCGAGCCGTTGTCGCGGCCGAGCAGAGTGCAGATGCGTTGCCCGGCGCTGATCAGCTGATCCAGATCGATACCGGTATTTATACCCAAACCGTTGAGCATGTAGAGCACGTCCTCAGTCGAGACATTGCCGCTGGCGCCCTTGGCGTAAGGGCAGCCACCGAGGCCGGCGACCGAGCTGTCGAACACGCTGACGCCTTCCAGCAAGCTGGCGTAGATATTCGCCAGTGCCTGACCGTAGGTGTCGTGGAAGTGCCCGGCCAGCTTGTCCCGGGGAATCCTTGCACTCACCACGTCGATCAGCTGGCGGGTCGCGCCGGGGGTGCCGGTGCCGATGGTGTCGCCCAGCGAGACTTCATAGCAGCCCATGGCAAACAGCTCGGCGGCGACATGGGCGACTTGTTGCGGGTCGATGGCGCCGTCATAAGGGCAACCGAGCACACAGGAGACATAACCACGTACGCGGATGCCATTGGCCTTGGCGGCCTCCATCACCGGTACGAAGCGCTCGAGGCTTTCGCTGATCGAGCAATTGATGTTCTTTTGCGAGAAGGCTTCAGAGGCGGCGGCGAACACCGCGACTTCTTTCACGCCGGCGGCCAGCGCGCCTTCAAAGCCCTTGAGGTTGGGGGTCAAGGCGGCATAGGTGATGCCCGGCTGTTGCTGGATTTGTGCGAACACCTCGGCGCTGCCGGCCATTTGCGGCACCCACTTGGGCGAGACAAAACTGCCGACTTCGATATAGCTCAGCCCGGCGCTGCTCAGGTCATCGACCAGACGCACCTTGTCGGCCACGCTGATCGGCTGTTTCTCGTTTTGCAGGCCATCACGCGGGCCAACTTCAACCAGGCGGACGTTACTGGGCAATGGCATATCCATTTCTCCGTAGGGTGGGCTGCAGCCCACCGGATTCAAGTGGTGGGCTGAAGCCCACCCTACGTAACTGTAGTTTGATCGTTCCCACGCTCTGCGTGGGAACGCAGCTCTTGACGCTCTGGCGTCCACGCCACAACAGCGTAACGCAGAGCGTCACCGGCCAGGCTCCCACGCTGGAGTACGGGAGCCATCAGCGTAAAACGGTTTTAGGCAGATTCAAGCTCCACCAGGGTGGTGCCTTCGTTGACCAGTTCGCCTTCACTGCAATACAGCGCCTTGACCACACCGGCTTCGGCGGCGCGGATGCTGTGCTCCATCTTCATCGCCTCCAGCACCACCAGCGCGGTACCGGCCTCCACCGCCTGGCCGACTTCCACCAGGATGCGCACGATGCTGCCGTTCATCGGTGCAGTCATGCCGCCGTGCTGATGATGGCTGGCTTCGGCCGCGGCAATGGGGTCGTAGCACTGCACGCAGAGCAACTCGTCTTGCCATTGCAGATACAGATTGTCGCCGCGACGAATCGCCAGGTGCTGGCTGCGCAAACCGTCCTGCTCGACCTGCAGGAAATCACCGTGCAACTGGATCAGGCCGGGTGCGTTATGGCGCAGGCGCACCTGTTGCTGCTCGCCATTGCATTGCAGGTGCAGATTGATTTCCGTCGGGCCGCCGGCACGCCAGCCGCTATTGCTCGCCCAGGACGAGTGCAGGTCGTCACTGCGCTGGCGTTGCGCCTGGCTCTGGCGCATGGCTTCGGCGGCCAGATTCCAGAAGGCGGCGGGCAGGGTGACGGGCTCGGGCAGCAGGACCGCCTGATGCCGCTCGATAAAGCCGGTATCCAGCTCAGCCCCGGCAAAGGCCGGGTGGGCGAGGATGCGCTGCAAGAACAGCAGGTTGGTCCTGAAACCACCCACGGCGGTTTCCCTGACCATGGCCAGCAAACGCTGGCGGGCTTCCTCGCGGTTCTCGCCCCAGGCAATCAGTTTGCCGAGCATCGGGTCGTAGAAGGGCGAAATCTCGTCACCTTGCTCGACGCCGCTATCCACGCGACGACCGGGGCCGGGGTTGGATTCGCGGTACAGGTCCAAGTGGCCGGAGGCGGGCAGGAAGTCATTGGCCGGGTCTTCGGCATACAGGCGCACTTCAATCGCATGGCCATTGAGTGGCACCTGTTCTTGGCTGATCGGCAGCGCTTCGCCACGGGCCACGCGAATCTGCCAGGCCACCAGGTCGAGGCCGGTGATGGCTTCGGTCACCGGGTGCTCCACTTGCAGGCGGGTGTTCATCTCCATAAAGAAGAACTGGCCACGGGCATCCAGCAAAAACTCCACGGTGCCGGCGCCGACATAGCCGATGGCTTGTGCGGCTTTCACCGCGGCCTCACCCATGGCACGACGCAACTCTGGCGTCAGGCCCGGTGCCGGGGCTTCTTCGACCACCTTCTGGTGGCGACGCTGGATCGAGCAATCGCGCTCATTCAGGTACAGGCAGTTGCCGTGTTGATCGGCGAATACCTGGATTTCTACGTGGCGCGGTTGCAGCACGTACTTTTCCACCAGCATGCGTGAGTCGCCAAAAGCGGACAGTGCCTCGCGCTGCGCCGACTCCAGGCACTCGATCAGCTGCGCTTCGCTTTCCGCCACCTTCATGCCCTTGCCGCCACCGCCGGCAGTGGCCTTGAGCAGCACCGGGTAGCCGATTTTTTCGCAGGCGGCGCGGAAGGTTTGCAGATCCTGGGCCTCGCCGTGGTAACCAGGTACCAGCGGCACCCCGGCTTGTTCCATCAGGGATTTGGCGGCGGATTTGCTGCCCATGGCGTCAATCGAACTGGCCGGAGGGCCAAGAAACACCAGTCCGGCGGCTTCGATGGCCCGGGCAAAACCGGCGTTTTCCGAGAGAAAACCGTAACCCGGGTGAATGGCCTGGGCGCCGCTGGCTTTGGCTGCGGCGATAATCTTGTCTACCAGCAGGTAGCTGTCAGCCGGTTTCGCGCCGCCGAGGTTGATCGCGATATCCGCTTCACGCACATGCCGGGCATGGCTGTCGATGGCGCTGTGAACCGCCACGGTAGTCAGGCCCATGGCCTTGGCGGTACGCATCACGCGGCAGGCGATTTCGCCGCGGTTGGCCACCAGAAGAGTGGTAATCATCGGTTATTGCTCCTGCCAGGATGGTTTGCGCTTTTCCAGAAAGGCATGCAGCCCTTCCTGGCCTTCGGCGCTGACGCGGATGCGCGCAATGGCGCTTTCGGTTGAGCGGCGCAGGCCGGGGGTCAGTTCACCGGCGGCCACTTCGTTGTACAGCGCCTTGCAAGCGACCATGGCCTGCGGGCTGTTGAGCAGCAGATTGCTGATCCAGCCAGCGAGTTGCGCCTCCAGTTCTTCGGCCGGGTAGGCCTCGCTGAGCAGGCCCAGTTCGGCCGCTTTGCGGCCGTCAAAACGCTCGGCGGTCATCGAGTAGCGCCGCGCGGCGCGTTCGCCCATGGCCTTGACCACGAACGGACTGATGGTTGCCGGCATCAGGCCGATACGCACTTCGGACAGGCTGAACAGCGCGGTATCGGCACCGATAGCCATATCACAGCAGCTGACCAGGCCCACTGCGCCACCAAAGGCGGCACCTTGCACCACAGCCAGTGTCGGCTTCTTCAGCTGATAAAGGTTGTACAGCAGCTCGGCCAGATTGCGCGCATCGGCCAGGTTGCCGTTGAAATCCAGGGTGGCGGCTTCCTGCATCCAGCCCAGGTCGCCGCCGGCGCAGAAGTGCTTGCCGCGACCGCGCAGCAGCAGCAGGCGCACGGCCGGATCGGCCGCCACCTGGTCCAGGGCCAGAATCAGTTCGCTGATGGTGGCGCTGTTGAAGGCGTTGTTCTTTTCCGGGCGGTTCAACCACAGGGTGGCGATGCCACGGCTGTCGGTTTCCAGCTCGATGTTCTGGTAGTCAGTCATGTGCTCAGGCTCTCGGAACTCGGTAGGGTGGGCTTCAGCCCACCGCTTGTTGTGCATATCACTGGTGGGCTGAAGCCCACCCTACAGACATCCGTTACATGCGGAACACGCCGAAGGTGGTCGGCTCGATCGGGGCATTGAGGCTGGCCGAGAGCGCCAGGGCCAGGACTTCGCGGGTTTGTGCCGGGTCGATGACACCGTCGTCCCACAAACGGGCGCTGGAGTAGTAGGGATGACCCTGGCGCTCGTACTGCTCAAGGATTGGCTGCTTGATCTTCGCTTCTTCCTCGGCAGACAAGGTTTCTCCGGCCCGCTCCAGTTGCTCGCGCTTGACCTGCACCAGTACGCCGGCGGCCTGTTCGCCGCCCATAATGGAGATGCGCGCATTCGGCCACATCCACAGAAAGCGCGGGTCGTAGGCGCGGCCGCACATGCCGTAGTTGCCGGCACCGAAGCTGCCGCCGATGATCACGGTGAACTTCGGCACCTTGGCGCAGGCCACCGCCGTCACCAGCTTGGCACCGTGTTTGGCGATGCCGCCGGCTTCGTATTTTTGCCCGACCATAAAGCCGGTGATGTTCTGCAGAAACAGCAGCGGAATACCGCGCTGACAAGCCAGCTCGATAAAGTGCGCGCCTTTCTGCGCCGACTCGGCAAACAGGATGCCGTTGTTGGCCAGAATGGCGATGGGGTAGCCGTTGATATGGGCGAAGCCGCACACCAGAGTGGCGCCGAACAGCGCCTTGAACTCGTCGAATACCGAGTCATCAACAATGCGCGCTATCACTTCGCGCACGTCATAGGGCTGTTTGGCGTCGGCCGGAATCACTCCGTAGATTTCCTCGGCGGCATAGCGTGGCAGAACCGGCACTTTGCTGTTGACCACGCCCAGCTTGCGCCAGTTGAGGTTGGCGATGCAGCGCCGGGCCAGGGCCAGGGCGTGTTCATCGTCTTCGGCGTAATGGTCGGCCACCCCGGAGATTTTGCAGTGCACATCGGCGCCACCGAGTTCTTCTGCAGTCACCACTTCACCGGTGGCCGCGCGCACCAGCGGCGGCCCGGCGAGGAAGATGGTGGCCTGGTTGCGCACCATGATCGACTCGTCGGCCATGGCCGGCACATAGGCACCGCCAGCGGTGCAGGAGCCCATGACCACGGCAATCTGCGGGATGCCCATGGCACTCATGTTGGCCTGATTGAAGAAGATATGCCCGAAGTGCTCGCGATCGGGGAATACCTCGTCCTGCCGCGGCAGGTTGCCGCCGCCCGAATCCACCAGATAGATACACGGCAGGCGGTTTTCGCGGGCGATGGTCTGCGCGCGCAGGTGCTTTTTCACCGTCAGCGGGTAGTAGCTGCCGCCTTTGACCGTGGCATCGTTGGCCAGAATCATGCACTCGACACCTTCCACCCGGCCTATACCGGCAACCACGCCAGCGGCTGGTACGTCCTCGCCATACACCTCGTGGGCGGCCAGCTGGCCAATCTCGAGAAACGGCGAGCCGGCATCCAGCAGACAGTTGATACGGTCACGCGGCAGCAACTTGCCGCGCGCGACGTGCCGTGCCTGGGCCTTCTCGCCGCCGCCTTCGTGAGCACGGGCGAGCAGGGCGCGCAGTTGCACGACCTGCTCGAGCATGGCCGCGCTGTTGTTGGCGAACTCGGGGCTGCGGGTGTTGATCTGGGTGCTGAGAATGGTCATTTCTGATCCCGTACAGTGTCTTTCGTAGGGTGGGCTTCAGCCCACCAGTACGCTGGCAGCGTTGGGCTGAAGCCCACCCTGCGTCCTGAGCTATTTGGTTTCGTTGAACAGCTCGCGGCCGATCAGCATGCGGCGTACTTCGCTGGTGCCGGCGCCGATCTCGTAGAGCTTGGCGTCGCGCAACAGGCGGCCAGCCGGGTACTCGTTGGTGTAGCCGTTGCCGCCGAGCAACTGGATGGTATCCAGCGCCATCCTGGTAGCCATTTCGGCGGTGTAGAGAATTACCGCAGCGGCGTCCTTGCGCGATTCTTCACCGCGATCACAGGCCTTGGCCACGTTGTACAGGTAGGACTTGGAGGCGTTCATGCCGGCGTACATGTCGGCGACCTTGCCCTGCACCAGCTGGAATTCACCGATCGACTGGTTGAATTGGCGGCGTTCGTGAATGTACGGCAGGACCACGTCCATGCAGGCGGTCATGATCCCGGTGGGGCCGCCGGAAAGCACGGTGCGCTCGAAATCCAGACCGCTCATCAGTACGGCTACGCCACGACCTTCTGCACCAAGGATGTTTTCCGCCGGCACTTCGCAGTCCTGGAACACCAGTTCGCAGGTGTTGGAGCCGCGCATGCCGAGCTTGTCGAGCTTCTGGTGGCGGGAGAAACCCTTGAAATCGCGTTCGACGATAAAGGCGGTCATGCCTTTGGAACCGGCATTCACATCGGTCTTGGCGTAGATCACGTAGGTGTGGGCGTCCGGGCCATTGGTGATCCACATCTTGTTGCCGTTCAGCACGTAGTGGTCGCCTTTGCGCTCGGCGCGCAGCTTCATCGACACCACGTCGGAGCCGGCATTCGGCTCGCTCATGGCCAGGGCGCCGATATGCTCACCGCTGCACAACTTGGGCAGGTACTTGAGCTTCTGCTCGTGGGTGCCGTTCTTGTGGATCTGGTTGACGCAGAGGTTGGAGTGGGCGCCGTAGGACAGGCCGACCGAAGCCGAAGCGCGGCTGATCTCTTCCATGGCGATCACGTGGGCCAGGTAACCCATGTCGGTGCCGCCGTATTCTTCCTTCACGGTCATGCCCAGCAGGCCCATGTCACCGAACTTGCGCCACATGTCCATGGGAAACTCGTTGCTGCTGTCGATCTGTGCTGCGCGGGGTGCCAGTTCGGCTTGCGCAAACTGGTAGACCGAGTCGCGCAGCATGTCGTTGGTTTCACCAAGACCGAAGTTCAGGGACGGGAAGGACATGATTTCACCTCTGCAAAAGTGGATTAATTTGTTTAGTTAATAGATTGTTTTTTAAGTGTTTCTTCCAGCGCAGCACGGCAACGCTCTTCAGCGGTATCCAGTTCCAGCTGCATTTGCTGGATGTCCAGCATCTGCTGTTCCAGTTGTGCGCGACGTTCGGCCAGCTTGCCGAGCATGGTATTGAGCTGCTTCTGGTTGCCGGCTGTCGGGTCATACAAACCGATCAGTTCCCGGCACTCAGCCAGGGAAAAGCCGATGCGCTTGCCACGCAGAATCAGCTTCAGGGCGACCTTGTCCTTGCCGGAGTAAATGCGCTCCTGGCCACGCCGTTCGGGACTGAGCAGGCCTTGCTCTTCGTAAAAGCGGATTGCGCGGGTGGTGATATCCAGCTCGCGCGCCAGATCGGAGATGCTGTAACTGGGGCTCATGACTGCATTGCTCTGTGCTTACCTTTACGTTAACGTAAACCTGTAAGCCGTTACTGTCAATCCGTGGAGAGTCCTGATGTTGCCAAGCGCCGAAGACCTGCAGATCCGTGATATGGCCCGCCAGTTTGCCGAGCAGCGGCTCAAGCCCTTTGCCGCCGACTGGGACCGTGAGCATCGTTTCCCCAAAGAAGCCTTGAGCGAGATGGCCGAACTGGGCTTTCTCGGCATGCTGGTGCCGGAAGAATGGGGTGGCGCACAGACCGGACACCTGGCTTACGCCATGGCGCTGGAGGAAGTTGCAGCGGGTGATGGCGCCTGCTCGACCATTATGAGTGTCCATAATTCAGTAGGTTGCATGCCAATCCTCAAGTACGGCAGCAACTTGCAAAAAGAACAGTTTCTGCGCCCGCTGGCGACCGGACAGATGCTCGGCGCCTTCGCCCTGACCGAACCCCAGGCCGGTTCCGATGCCAGTGACTTGCGCACCCGCGCCCGGCGTGACGGTAACGACTACATACTCAATGGCAGCAAGCAGTTCATTACCTCGGGCAGCCATGCCGGGATGGTCATCGTGTTTGCCATGACCGACCCAGAGGCCGGCAAGAAAGGCATCAGCGCCTTTATCGTGCCCACCGACACGCCGGGGTTCAGTGTGGTGCGGGTCGAGGAAAAACTCGGCCAGCACGCCTCGGACACCTGCCAGTTGCAGTTCGATGACCTGCGTATCCCGGCCAGCCTGCGTCTGGGTGAAGAGGGCGAGGGCTACCGGATTGCGCTGGGCAATCTGGAAGGCGGGCGCATCGGCATCGCTTCACAGGCGGTCGGTATGGCCCGCGCAGCCCATGAGGCGGCTTGCGCCTATGCCCGCGAGCGGCAAACCTTCGGCAAACCGATCATCGAGCATCAGGCGGTGGCCTTTCGTCTGGCCGACATGGCCACCCAGATCGCCGCCGCCCGCCACCTGGTGCAGCATGCGGCCGTGTTGCGCGAAGCCGGTTTGCCCTGTCTGACCGAAGCCTCGATGGCCAAGCTGTTTGCCTCGGAAATGGCCGAACGGGTTTGCTCGGCAGCCATCCAGACCCTGGGTGGCTACGGCTACCTGAAGGACTTTCCGCTGGAACGCATCTACCGCGACGTACGGGTGTGCCAGATCTACGAGGGCACCAGCGATGTGCAGCGCATGGTGATTGCCCGCAACCTGTGATCTTTACTCGAAGCGGTATTCCAGCCCGGCGCCGACATACCAGGCGCGCTCCGGGCCGGGTTCGTAGTAACGGCCATTGCTGTCACCGACCACGATGGAGCCGATGTATTCACGGTCAAACAGGTTGTCGACGCGCAGCACCTGGTTGAACGTCAACTGCTTCACCTGCTGTTCGGCGCGTGCCTGCCAGTTGACCAGCGCATAACTGGGTGCGGTCTTGGCCGTGTTGCTGTCTTCCACATACAGATTGCTGCGGTACAACGCTTCCAGCCCGGTGCTGAAACCGTTTAGCGGCTGCCAGGTCAATTCACCGAACAGGCTGCGCTGCGGAATATTCGGGATATGCCGGCCGGACTTGACGGTCTGGCCGCGGCTGACAAAGTCCTGACTGTAGATGGCGCTCATGTCGGTGAGTGCGAAGCGGCTGGTCAGGCTGTCGGTCAGGCGGCTGTCGAGGGACAACTCGATGCCCTGACGTTCCGTTTCCGTAGCGTTCTGGTAACTGGTGCGGCCGCCGACGGAGGCCAGGACCACCAGTTCATCCTGGGTGTCGATCTGGAACAGTGCCAGTTGCAGATTGGTATTGCGGCCCAGGCGCGTCTTCAGACCGACCTCGTACTGCTCGCTGGTGGCGGCATCCAGGTCGAATCCGAAACGGCCATCCGGGCCGGAATAAAACAATTCGTTGAGCGTGGGAGTCTCGAAGCCGCGGCTCCAGCTGCTGTAGATGCTCAGCTGCGGGGTCAGCAAATAACTGACACCCAGGTTGGGCGTGTAGCCGTCATAGGTGACCTGACCGCTGTCATCGCCGTTGCTGCCGGTGATGTACTTGTCGTCCACCTGGAACTCCACGTGGTTGTAGCGCAGGCCGCCCTGCAGTTGCAGGCGATCCTTTTCCCAAACCAGCTGGCTGAAGGGCGACAGGCTGGTCACGTCGTCCTGTTCGGAGCGGCGCAGGGCACCTTTCACACCGAGCATGTCGCCGACAAAGTTCTCGTAACCCTGGCGGTCATCGCTGGAGGCGTCGTATTCCAGGCCGCTGGTCACCGTCAGCTCGCCGCTGAACAGGCCGAAGGGTTGTATCCAGCGCGTGCTGGCGCCCTGGAAGTTCCGGTCAAAGTCGATTACGCCGCCGGATGACAGCGGATTGCTCTGGACGAACTTGGGAATCGACAGGTACTGGGTGACATGCCGGGTACCGCCGTACAGGGTGTTCTGCCAGGTACCGGCGGAAAATTCGCGTTCGAAGTTCAGCGACAGGCTGGAGTTGTCGACAGTCTTGCGCGTGTCATACAGCTCCGCATTGGGCGAGGCGGCGTTCTGGTTTTCCTCATACTCGTCCCAGGTCAGCCCCTGCGGATCCTTGGTGTCATCCTGGTTGAGCCGGGTGTAGATCAGCGCCAGCCGGGTGTCGATATCTGGCGTCAGGGTCAGCTTGGCAAAGCTCTTGTCGATGCTGGCGTTGCTGTGTTCGCGGTAACCATCGGTGCTGAATTGCGACTGGTTGAGCAGAAAGCCGCCGCTCTCGTTGCCACCTTCGGCGCCGGCCTGATAGCGCTGGGTATCCCAGGCTGACATGGCGGTATTCGCCGATACGCTTGGCGCGCCAGCCCCGTCGCGGGAAAACAGCTGGATTACGCCCCCCGAGTTGCTGCCATAGAGGTTGGTGAAGGGGCCGCGCAATACCTCGATATGATCCAGGGTATCCAGATCGAAGGTGGCTGCCTGGCCCTGACCATCGGGGTTGGACAGCGGAATGCCGTCAGCCATCAGCTTGATGCCGCGAATCCCGAAGGCCGAGCGTGCGCCAAAACCGCGCGAGGAAATCTGCAGGTCCTGGGCGTAATTGTTGCGATTCTGTACCACCAAGCCGGGAACGCTGCCCAGCGCCTCGGAGATATTGACCTTGGGCTTTGCTTCGGTGGCCTGTTCGGCCTCGATGCGTTGCACGGAAAACGGCAGATTGAAACTGTTGGCCTTGTAATGGCTGCCGGTAATCACCAGCGGCGGCGCCTCGAACACCAGCGGCTCCTGCTGTGCATCGTCCTCGGCCAGCGCCGTGACCGGTAACAGCAGGGCGAGCAGGGCGGCGGCGAACTGGGGCGGAGTCAATTTGTTCAAGACGGCTGGCTACCTACTTTCTGGGCTATTTCAATGATCTGTTCGCGCATCCAGCGATTGGCCGGATCCTGATCGGTGCTCTCGTGCCAGTAAAGATGCAATTCCAGTGTGGGTATGCCGCTGACCGGCAGTTCGACACTGTGCAGATTGTGCTGGCGGGCAAACGAGCTGGTCACGGTGATGGCCATATCGGTTTCCTGTATCACCGAGGTTGCCATCAGGTAATGCTGGGAGCGCAGGGCGATCCGGCGCTGCAAGCCCATCTTGCCCAACGCCAGGTCGATATAGCCCAGACCGCTGCGGCGACTGGATATCTGGATATGGTTGAGCGACAGGTACTCATCCAGACTGATCTTGTCCCTGGCCAGCGGGTGCCCCGGACGCATGACACATACATAGCGGTCATCGAACAGCTTCACATGGCGCACCTGGGTATCGGTATTGAGCGGTGCATCCACGGCAAAATCCAGGCGGCCAGCGGCCAGTTCCTTGGTGGTTTCGCGGCGCCGCGACAGAAAGCTCTCGATCTGCACACCCGGTGCCTGCCGGCGCAACCGCTGGAACAGGGTTGGCAGCAGCATCTCTTCGCTGAGATCGGTCATGCTGATGCGGTAGGTCTTGTTCGCTTCCTTGGGCGAGAAGACGCGGCTTTCCTGCACGGAAACCCGCAGTAACTGCAGGGCATTGCGCACCGGGCCGATGATGTTCTGCGCCATTGGCGTGGGCACCATGCCCTGGGCTGTGCGCAGAAACAGCGGGTCATTGAAGGTTTCACGCAGGCGCGAGAGGGCGTTGGACACTGCCGGCTGGGTGATGCCGACAATCTGCCCGGCACGGGTCAGGTTGGCTTCGGTGTAGATCGCATCGAAAACAATGAACAGATTGAGATCAACCTTGCTCAGATTCATCCTGACGGGCTCCTGTGGCTGAAAAAACAATGCTAATCAATGGCACTTGAATATAACTTATGAATGTTCATACAGCTCGAAAATAGTTTAGGCATATTCTCGTTGCTGATCTAGCATCACTTTATCTAAAGCCAACCGGAAGCAAATGCCATGGAATTCGCCTACTCCCCCAAGGTTCAACAACTCCGCGAACGCGTCACTGCCTTCATGGATACCCATGTGTATGCTGCCGAAGCGGTGTTCGATCAGCAGGTGTCTACCGGGGACCGCTGGCAGCCGACTGCAATCATGGAAGAACTCAAGGCCAAGGCCAAGGCGGAAGGTCTGTGGAACCTGTTTCTGCCCGAGTCGGAACTGGGCGCCGGCCTGACCAATCTGGAATACGCACCGCTGGCCGAGATCATGGGCCGCTCCCTGCTTGGCCCGGAGCCGTTCAACTGCTCGGCACCGGATACCGGCAACATGGAAGTGCTGGTGCGTTATGCCAACGAGGCACAGAAGAAGCAGTGGCTGGAACCTCTGCTGCGCGGCGAGATCCGCTCGGCCTTCGCCATGACCGAGCCCGCCGTAGCCTCCTCGGACGCCACCAACATGCAGGCTCGCGCAGTACGCGAGGGCGATGAGTGGGTGATCAATGGCACCAAGTGGTGGACCTCCGGCGCCTGCGATCCGCGCTGCAAGATCATGATTTTCATGGGCCTGACCAACCCGGATGCGCCGCGGCACCAGCAGCATTCGATGATCCTGGTACCGACCGATGCGCCCGGCGTGAAAATCGTGCGTCCGCTTCCGGTGTTCGGCTACGACGATGCGCCGCACGGCCACGCCGAGGTCAAGTTCGAGAACGTCCGTGTACCGTACGAGAACGTATTGCTGGGCGAGGGCAGGGGCTTCGAAATTGCCCAGGGTCGCCTTGGCCCGGGACGGATTCACCACTGCATGCGTTCTATCGGCATGGCCGAACGCGCCCTTGAACTGATGTGCAAGCGCTCGATCAGCCGTACCGCCTTTGGCAAACCGCTGGCCCGCCTGGGTGGCAATATCGACATCATTGCCGACTCGCGCATGGAGATAAACCAGGCGCGCCTGCTGACCCTGAATGCCGCCTACATGATGGATACCGTCGGCAACAAGGTGGCCGCCAGTGAAATCGCCCAGATCAAGGTGGTTGCCCCCAACGTGGCACTGCGGGTCATCGACCGTGCCATCCAGATGCACGGTGGTGCCGGGGTTTCCGGTGATTTCCCGCTGGCCTATATGTATGCCATGCAACGCACCCTGCGCCTGGCCGATGGCCCGGACGAGGTACACCGCATGGCCATCGGCAAGTACGAGATCGGCAAGTACATGCCGCGCGACATGCCACGCAGCAAGTAACTGTCAGTAGCAAGCGCTTGGACTCTGTGCAGTGGTGCGGGGTCCAGCCTCTCCGGAAGCATAATCAGCCGCTGCGGTATCCGGGCTGTAGCTTTCTCTTCTCCGGCTTCAGTCCAATGGCTCCCAGCCGGGCAGGCTGAACTCCTGACGCAGCATTTTCACTTCCTCCTTGTGCAACTCGGCGATACGAGCCACCAGCTCCAGGCCATAAGGCAACAGGTGTATTTCTACCTGGCGTCGATCTTCCCGGCTGGGTTTGCGCTCGACCATACCCGCTGCCTCGCAACGATCAACAAGCGCAACCACGCTGTGATGCTTGGATTGCAGGTGCTCTGCAAGCTCGCCGACGGTAGCCCAATCCCTTTCGCAGGCTCCACGCAGCTGCAATAACATCTGGTATTGCAGTGCCGTTATTCCATTCGCCTTGCACAACAATTCACTGTTGCGCATGAAGCGGCGCAAGCGCTGTCTAAAGTGCGCAAGGCGCTGGTAATCCTGCTTGTCCAATCTGTTGAATTCCTTGTTGATCAATGCGGGAAATTATGCGAAACATATATCGTGTCACGATACAAAAGGCGACAACCAACCGAGCGGTACGGAGCGCGTGGTTTCCTGCCTCACTGTTCCGAACAATAGGGACTTGCTGCGGATTTGCATATCGGCACAGCAGTTAAGGAGTCAACCTGGCAGGCATGTTATGAGGGAGTAGCAATATGACTACGAAGTTTCTTTCCCCGGATGCAGTCGGTGACCAACCACTATGGATCGTGTTCTGGATCTACGGCGTGCTGGTTAGCCAAGTCTTTTTCGGCGCGATTCTGTATTACTACAACGTACTGGAAACACCGCTATTGGGCCTGTTGCTGGCGGGATTCGTTATATATACGGCATGGATAATGCGTTCTGTCTGGGTGAACGCCGGTAATGTAGGCACAGAGATATATGGCCAGCTCGCGCGCTATCTGACGGTCGCCTGGGCGCTCAATGCGGTGCTGGTATCCGCTTTCCTGTTCCTTGGGCATCTGGGCGTGATAGAGCGGCCCTTCTGAAACAGGTGACGCGACCAAACAGGCCTGCATATCTTCGGCCAATCGGGATCTCAAGCGCGGCTGCTGTCTGCGCCTGAAGGGTGTGTGGAACTGACAAAACTGCTCTGCCCGATCCTGCGAGCGGGCAGAGCGCATCGCTCAATCCAGTTGCAGCCAGATCGGCGCATGGTCGGAAGGCTTTTCCATCCCGCGCAGTTCGTAATCCACTCCGGCCGCCTGCAGGCGATCCTGCAGGCCGAGGGAGGCCAGGATCACATCGATACGCAGGCCACGGCGCGGGTTGTCCTCGAAACCGCGGCTGCGGTAATCGAACCAGCTGAAACAGTCATTCACCTGCGGATTGAGCTGCCGGTAGCTATCAACCAGCCCCCAGCCCTTGAGCCGTGCCAGCCACTCACGCTCCTCCGGCAGGAAGCTGCACTTGCCGGCCTTCAGCCAGCGCTTGCGGTTTTCCTCGCCGATACCGATATCGCAGTCCTCGGGTGAAATGTTGATGTCACCCATCACCAGCAAGCGGTGTTCGGGCTGAAAGCGGCTTTCCAGCAGCTGCTGCAGATCTGCATAAAAACGTTGCTTGGCGGGAAATTTGAGCGGGTGATCGCGACTTTCACCTTGCGGAAAATAGCCGTTCATCACGGTGACGGGATTGCCATGGCAATCATTGAAAGTACCCCAGATAAAACGGCGCTGGGCATCTTCAGCATCACCCGGAAAGCCCTTGTGGATTTCCAGCGGTGCTTCACGGGAGAGCAGGGCGACGCCGTAATGACCCTTCTGGCCGTGGTAGTGCACGTGATAACCAAGCTGGCGAATATCTGCTTCAGGGAACTGTTCGTCGGCAACCTTGATCTCTTGCAGTCCGATGACATCGGGCTGGTGTTTGTCGATCAGCGCAGACAATTGATGAGGGCGTGCGCGCAGCCCGTTGATATTGAAGGAAACGATCTTCATTGCCTGGCTTCCGGAAGAAAAAAACATGCTAGCGGATAAATGGCTTGTTCAGCCAGTAGTGGCAGGGCTGGCAGGCTAGTGATACCTTGAATCCGGGCTTTGCATTAAGTAGCGGGTTAGCAAGGCCAGACACAGACTCGAACAAAATCAAGAGGTCTTTGTGCATGCCGTTATCTACACCGGAAATTCGCATCCTTGATAGTGGATACGCCCGTGAGGCGCGCTCGCTGCTGTATCACGCATACCGTCACGAACCGACTTTCGCCTATCTGTTTGAAGCCAATCGTGCCGGCTACGATCAGCGCATCCGCGCCACGATTCGTGAACTGGTTCAGCAGCATTTTTCCCAGGAACAACCGGCAATCGGTCTGCTGATTGATGATCGGCTGGTCGGCATTGCGCTGATTGCACAGCCACAGCGCAGGCTGGATATCACCGAGAGCTGGAACTGGCGTTTGCGCATGGTGCTGACCACCGGCTTCCGCTGCACCAGACGCTATCTTGATTACCATGAAGCCATCATCAGCAGCCTGCCACCTGGCCGTTTTCACGTGCTGCCGCTGTTAGGCGTTCACCCGGAGTTTCAGGGCAAGGGTCTGGGCGAGCAACTGCTCGGAGCACTGCATGACTGGTGTGCCGAAGACCCCAACTCGCAGGGTCTGGTACTGGATACCGGGAATAATCGCTATCTCGATTTCTACAAGCGCCAGGGCTATGAAGAAGTGGGCGAGGTTGCTGTCGGGCCGATCACCGAACACGTGTTCTATCACGCCAACCCGCAGCAGACGCTGAAAGCCAGCGCCTGAATCGTCAAGGCAAAGTCGCACTGACAGCAGCGCAGTGCGACTTTTTCATTTCTCCAGCACGCTCAATAGCCCCGGGCAGCGCTCAGCGCCTGCATGATCTTTGCCGCCGGCACCTTCTGCAGGGTACAGAGAAAATCATGCGAGACCTCGCGTATGCCGTGTTGCTCACGCAACAAGCGGCTCAGATAAAGGGTCAGATTGGCCGCCATCTCGGTATCGGCCATGGCCCGGTGGGCCTTGCCGGTGTGCGGCAATCCGGCCCAGCTATTGAGCGTACCGAGCTTGTGGTTCGGCGCCTGTGGCAGCAGACGCCGGGCCAGCAACATTGAGCAGGCAAAATTCTGCCGGCGCGCCCGCTGAATCAGCGCCAGTTCGCTGTCCCAGAACTTCTGGTCAAACGCAGCGTTGTGCGCCACGAGAGGCAACGAGCCGACAAAATCGGCCACCTCGCCCATGACCTGGGTGGAAGAGGGTGCGGAACGCAGCATCGCATTACTGATCCCGGTCAGGTTTTCTATGAATGGCGGCACCCAGGCACCGCTGTTCATCAGGCTTTGATAGCGGGCAACGATCCGGCCATCCTGGACAATCACTGCGGCAATCTCGGTTGCCCGGCAGTTTTGCCCGGGCGACATGCCGGTGGTTTCGAAATCGATGACGGCGATAGGTTCCATGGAGAGGTGTCCTGTACAGCGCTGAAAAACGCTGCAATATTAATAAACTAGTTTAATATCAATTAGGTATAGTTATAAATTAATGTTTCATACGAGAAGTGGCCCGCTTGAATCAAATATCAAAGTTGATTATCAGCTTTATTATGCAACCATATGTAATCAAAGGATTTATTGATATTTATCTGGATCGCCGCCCGGCCAACACATTGACTCACATTAACAAGCGGACGAAAGCGGCAGGGCGTGCTTAAATTTCACTCTTAACACTCATCAGGAGCAGCAAACATGTCCCAGGTTACTTTGCACGGAAATCCTATCAATGTTGCCGGTGAACTTCCCGCAAAAGGACAGCAGGCGCCGGCTTTCAGCCTGGTCAACGGTGATCTGGCCGATGTCACGCTGGGCAATTTTGCCGGCAAGCGCAAAGTTCTCAACATCTTTCCCAGCGTAGATACGCCCACCTGCGCCATGTCTGTGCGCAAGTTCAACGGCGAGGCCAGCCAGATGGCCAATACCGTGGTCTTGTGTATTTCAGTCGACCTGCCATTTGCACAGAAACGCTTCTGCGGTGCGGAAGGGATCGACAATGTGGTCAATCTGTCCACCATGCGCGGCCAGTCTTTCCTCAAGGATTACGGCGTGGCGATCAGCAACGGCCCGCTGGTTGGCGTAGCGGCTCGCGCCGTGGTGGTTCTGGATGAAAACGACAAGGTATTGCACAGCGAACTGGTCAAGGAAATCGGTGACGAGCCGGATTACGCTGCAGTGATTTCCGCGCTGCAATAGGTTGCCAGGGTTGCTGCATGCGGTCTGCCTTGGCAGACCGTTTTCAGCAGCAATAACTGCCGTTTTTGCAGCAAATCAGCCAGGCCTGTTCAGGCATCAGTCTGGCTACCCGACATGCGCGTGAGCCACCAGGCCCACAAGCGCCGCAGCAAGCCCGAAAACGCCAGCAACCAGACACTCACGGCAATCCAGATGATGAGCTGGGAAATCCAGTGCAGAGGAGGGAAGTCGGCAGCCAGTCCCAGACGTTCGCTGGCCACCGTATACATGCCTAGCGGGAAGACCAGACTCCACATGGATGGCTCATAGCGAAAAGGCAGTTTGCTGATCAGGTGCTTCCAGATGCCGAACAGGAACAGCAACGGAATCCACCAGGTGGCCCAGGACCAGATCATCAACGTGATGCCATCGATAAAGGGTTTTTGCGCATTGAGAAAAGGCAGATGTGCATCTTCAATCAGCAAGCTGGTGCCTGCATTGGCGCTGATGGCCGCAGCACCCATTACCACCCAGAGCAATGGCGTAATGTCGTTCGGTTTCAGCGCCAGAAAGAAAATCCGGTAGCAGAACAGCGTGACGAAAATCCCGTAAAAGGCCAGCCCGAGGCCCCACAACATGTGCACTTCAACCATCATGTAGGGCGCGTATTGGCCAAGATCCGGAGCAATGCGCGCACCGAGCAGCACCAGTGATTGCGTGCCCACAATGGTGATCAGCCAGCCGCCATGCATGATATTGACGTTGTTCTCATGACTGAGGAACGTCAGCACGCTGAAAGCCAGATACAGCAGTGCGCACCAGGCAGTAAAGGCCAGTATCCAGCAGGCAATCGCCAGTTGCGGGTGACCTGCGGCGTGCAGCAACAGGCCGACGATATTGGTCGCGGCCACCAGCGTGAAGTACGAGAAGACCATGCGCGGATTAAGCAGGTCGATCAGCACAGAGCGGCTATACAGGCTTGCGCGAAGGCAACTCAGCAGGATCAGAATGCACCATGCAGCCAGTGCGATGAACTGAAATACTTTTGCCAGTAAATCGAAATGCAGAGCACTCAGACCGATTGAAATGATGCCCGTAGACATTACCAGTGCAAAGTTGCCGGGATGCAGTGACTGCAATGAAGGCTGCGTGGGCATGAGTGTAATTTCCAATTCTTGTTTTTATGGCTTGGCCAGCAGGATTCTAAAGCTAATGCCGTGCTGGCTGCGGTGTTTTCTTTGCAGCTATCGGGCAAGCGTTAACCAGGGGTTGAACATGAGCAACTGCGGGACAGGCTTTGATATCGTAGCCAATCCGAGCGCCACATCAGCAATTCCAGCCAGACTTGACCCTGAGACAAATATACGACAGTTCGCATAATGTATATTATGTTAAATTACGTATACGGATCAGTAGTCGCACCTCTGGCTTAAACCCTCGCCTGGACAAGATCGGCGCACCCATGCCCGGCTCTGGTTTGGCCAATGGCCGCGCCATACCTATGCTGAACATGGCTGTGCTTGCCTGCATGCTGCGTAACTGTCGTTCGCCAATTGTTTGAATGATTGCAGTGTCTGCTCGTCGAAGACACGGAGGCTTATCCATCCGGTGGCAATTGAAGTCCAGATCTATCGCTATCACCCTGAACAGGATCGGCGGCCGCGACCAGGCCGATGCCGAGCGGCTGGCACGGCTGGAAGATCCCTTCAGTCTGTTTCGCTGCCGCAGCATCGGCAATTACGTCTGGGTTTGCCCAAAGGGCCTGAATCCCATGGCCGCTATCGGAAAAATCCGTCAGGAACTGCTGGATAAGTCCACCTGGTTCTGTGCACTGAATAACGCAGCTGATTTCGCCATTCAACGCACGGCCGCCAAATTGCGCAGCCGCCTGCCCATGACCTGCGGTTCAGCCCTTCCCTGCTCCAGCGCCTTGCACACAGCGCCGACCAGCAACCGACCTGCAGGCAGGATGCTCAAGGCGTGGCTATCCAGTTCCAGCAACCCATCGTCGGCCATCTGTTCCAGTACCGGCAGGCGCGCGGCAAGGAAGTCGCTGAACAACGGGCCAAAACGTGCGGCAAGGGCCTGCAGATCAACATGAAAATTACACAGCAAGGCTTCAGTGAAAATGTGTTGCAGCTGTTCTGGCGCAGCGCAGTGGCGACCATGAAAAGCCGCCAGTTGGCCGATCTTCAGCTGTTCCTGATAGCTCGTTGCATCCCGCCGGTTCTGCAACTGCAGCGCGCCGATGTGGCTGACGGCTGCCATACCGAGACCAAGCAGATCGGCTGCCGGCTGACAGTGGTAGCCCAGCAGGCTGTGCCGCAGGGTGCCCTCCTCGCGGGCGCTGAGCAACGGATCATCTTCCAGGACAAACTGACCCAGACCGAGGTAGCAATAACCGGCCGCATCCAACTGTTCGACCGCGTGCTGATGCATGGCCAGCTTGTCGGCTACGGCAGCTATCTGGAAGCTAGCCGAGCGCTGGACCACCCGGTAACGCTGCGGCGGGTGCGCGTAATCGAAGAGCAGGATCCGCTCCGGTTGCAGCTCGACAATTGCCGCCACCTTGTTCCTGAAACTGGCCAGGCTTTGCCAGGCACGGCCATAGCCGAGATCAATATTCACCGAAGAAAAATGCAAGGCCCGCGCCGCTTCAATCAGCCAGCGGGTCCTGCGCGGATCACGGAAATTCACCACCACGCCGGGAGCTGGCGGGCAAGCGTCCGGTACGCCGATACTGATGTGGTTGAAGCCCAGCTCGCGCAGCATGCCCATGCTGGCCCAATCGGCCTGCGCCGGATCTACCTCGGCGCTGTCGGCGCCCAGTGGATTGGCTGGAATATTGAAACGTCGGCGCAAATGAGTCAGCAACCTCTGCAGTTGCCCGGCTTCGATTGCACCAGCAGCAAGATGCAGTCGCTGCACCGGCTGGTCATGTGCCAGATGGCAGCTGAGCAGGTCCGCTTCACGCGCCAGGCAATCAAGATAGCTGTCGCTGGCAGCGCTCTGTTCAGGCGGCAAACTGACCGCCAATTGCAGCGGACGGTGGCCATTGCGCAATTGGCGCAGCAGATCAAGCGCGGCAAAACCCTGCTGGAACTGGCTGACCGACGGGTAACCGCTACAGGTGGCCGCCGCATGCCCGTAGCGCTTGATCAGTTGTCGGTTCCACTGGATATCTGCAGACATAACGCTCTCCCGGCGCTTCGCTAGCCTGCAGTGTCACTGCGAACGGCGTTAAGGGTACTTGACCTGAGTCAACCCCGAGTGCATCAGCTACTTCAAACCCAGCCGGCGCGCCAGTTTATGCAGATTGCTGGGGTCCAGATCCAGGGCCCGTGCGGCGCTGGCCCAGTTGCCGGCAAAGGCTTCCAGAGCCTGCTGGATACTCTGCCGCTGGCAATTCTCGACACTCTCGCGCAATGCCCGGACACCTGTCTGCGCCGTTTCGTGCACTGGTGTCGGTGTGATGGCCGCAGGCTGTTCAACCGAGCTATCCAGATCCAGCAGCTCCGGCTCTAGAGTAAGAATTTGCGTGCGACTGGCCCCGCGGCTGAGCAACTTGACCGCCGCGCGACTGATCACGTGTTCCAGTTCGCGCACATTGCCCGGCCAGGCATACGCAAGCATGGCGCGCTCCGCAGCCGGTGACAGACGCATGCTGCGCAGGCCGAGACGCGCGCGATTGAGCTCGAGAAAATGCCCGGCAAGCATCAGTACATCCTGCTCGCGCTCACGCAGCGGCGGAATCGGCACCGGGTAGACTGACAAGCGGTGGTACAGATCGGCGCGGAAATGGCCGTCACGGATACTGTCCGGCAGGTGCCGGTTGGTCGCCGCGATGATGCGCACATCGACATGCAACGGCTTGTCGGCACCCAGCCGCTGGATCTCGCCGTTCTGCAGCACACGCAGCAGCTTGGCCTGCACGCTCAGCGGCAGTTCACCGACTTCATCAAGCAGCAGCGTGCCGCCATTGGCCGCATCGAAACGCCCGGGACGGTCGCTGGCTGCGCCGGAAAAGGCGCCCTTGACGTGGCCAAACAGCTCACTCTCGGCCAGCGATTCAGGCAACGCGGCGCAGTTGACCTGAATCAGCGGCTTATTGCTGCGCCTGGACAATGCATGAAGGCGCCGTGCAAACAGCTCCTTGCCTACCCCGGTTTCGCCCAGCAGCAACACCGGCAGTTCGGATACCGCGACCACTTCCAGTTCTGTCAACAAGTCACGGATAGCCGTACTCTGGCCGATGATCTCGCCTTCACCGGTTAGCTGCTGGGGGATTTGCCCCTCGCTGCGCGACAGACGCAGGCCCCGGGTTTCCTGTTCCAGGCGGGTTACCCGCACCGCTGCCTCAATGAGCAGGCTGTAACGCTGCAGGTCGCGCCGTGTGCCGCTGTCGAAGGTGCCCGGGTGCAGCGCATCCAGCGTCAGCGCACCCCACAGTTGCCCCTCGACATACAGGCTCATGCCCATGCAGTCATGCACCGGCAACGGCTCGCCGACGTGATTGTCGAGCAGCCCGTCATAGGGGTCGGACAAACGACTATCAGGTTCAAACCAGGTTGGTTCACGACTCGCCATGATCGCCGCCAGACGCGGATGCTGGGCAATCACAAAACGCCGGCCCAGCGCTTCATGCACCAGCCCTTCAGCTGCCACCGGACGCAGACTGTCACCGTCCAGACGCAGCAGGCCCACCGCGCCACAGTTGAAGCGTTCACGCAGGGTGCTGACCAGACGCTGCAGGCGTACGGCATTCGGCAAATCGACCAGCAAATCGGCAAGCAGGCTTTCTTCCAGCATGGTTATTTATACCCATATGGTTTTAATTACCCTAACAAACCCGGGTAATTAAAACCATGCATAAAAATAATCCGTTAAATATCAGCATGTTATATTTGGCATGCAAACTGCAAAACATGACAGCAAAGCCTCTTACCAGCCAAGGAAACTGTCATGAACCACAACCTGTTGCAGCAGACACTCGGCAACATCGCCTGCGAGCTACCCGGCGCTACACGCATTTTTCATGCGCACAAGCTCGACTTCTGTTGTGGCGGCCAGTTGAGTCTGAGCGAGGCTGCCGCGCGCCGCGGCATCGACGCTGAAGCCATCGCCGACGAGTTGCAAGCACTGGGCGCGCTCAAAGCTGAAGCGGTGGATTGGCGCACTGCGCCGGATGCCGAACTGATCAGCCATATCCTCGAGCGTTATCACGCCCGTCATCGCCTGCAGCTGCCCGAGCTGATCCGACTGGCGCAGCGCGTGGAGCAGGTGCATGGCGACCGCGATGATTGCCCCGCCGGTCTCACCGACCTGCTGCGCTACATGCAGCAGGAACTGGAAAGCCACATGCTCAAGGAGGAGCACATTCTGTTCCCGGCATTGCTCGACGGCATGGGCCTGCAGGCCACGGCACCGATCTCGGTAATGCGCATGGAACACGAGCAGCACGGCGCCGCCTTGCAGCGCTTGTTCGAACTGACACAGCAAATCACCCCACCGGCGAATGCCTGCAATACCTGGCGCGCCCTGTATAGCGGCCTCGACGAATTCGTCCGCGATCTGATGCAGCACATTCATCTGGAGAACAACGTGCTGTTCAGCAACGCCCTCAACCCGACCAGACAATCGCTATGAGCGCTACAGCAAAGCCGCTGGGCAACAGCCCCATGAGCCAGGTTCTGCAGCCACTGCTGTGGTTCCTGCTGATGGCTTCGACTTTGGCCTGCGCCAGTCACTTTGCGCTGGACATGGTCCGTTAGCCCGCACCTGGCAGCAAGAGATTCGAGCCGCTTGCCGGCACGAACGACACCACCGATTAAGGATGACAGTTATGGTGCTGCACCGCATACATCAACAGATACTTCGCAGCCATCACCTCTTCGAGCCCTTGAGCGAAGAGCAGATGGAAGAGCTGATGGGCAACAGTCAGCTGCTCAATATCGACAAGGGCGCGCCGCTGTTTCTGCAGGGCGAGCCCGCCAGTTCGTTCTATTTCATTATCAGTGGCTCGGTGAAGGTTTACCGCCTGGCTGCCGATGGCCAGGAAAAAGTCTTTGACGTCATCAACGCGCGCCAGACCGTGGCCGAAGCCATGTTGCTGACGGACTCGGCGGACTACAGTGCCTGTGCCGAAGCACTCGAACCAACCCAGCTGTACCGCCTGCCCAGCAACGTGTACCTGCACCTGTTGCAAAACAACAACCGTCTGGCCTTCGCCCTGCTTGGACGCCTCTCCGGGCGCATGCAGCAGCGCCTGAACGAGATCGAAACCCTGTCCCTGAAAAATGCCACCCACCGCGTGGTGCGCTACCTGCTCAATCAGCTGGGCCAGTGTCAGGAGAGCGTCACCAGTTTCAATCTGCCGATGGCCAAACAGTTGATCGCCGGCCATCTGTCGATCCAGCCCGAGACCTTCTCGCGGGTCATCCGCCGTCTGGCGGACGAGCAGGTGATCAGCCAGAGCGGTCGTCAGATCAACATTCTCAACCGTTTTCGACTGGAACAGTTCGAGTGAGGACTCGTCATGACTAACTGCCTGTATTGCCAGTGTGACAACCCGGACAATGCCGCTGACTGCCACAACTGCGGCATGCTCCTGCCCAGCCGGAGCCAGTTTGCCGCAGAGCGGCGCGAACGCCGCTTCATCTGGTTCTGTGCCGCCCTGACGGTGTTTTGCCTGGTCATGTCAATCTGGCTGCCGCGTGCATTGTCCTGAGCACTGTCGGGCCCATTGCACAGGCAAGGAGTGGGTCAGGCTTTGTTCCGGCAGGACTACCCTCTTCCCTGGTGAGCGCTGCTGATTTCCGCAAAGTGGGTACTCGCGAGTCGCGAGGCAGGCGCAGCAAGGGTATATTGCCGCCCCGCGTGCAAGGCCGCTTACGGCCACTGCAGCGCCCTGTTCTGTTTTGATGTTTCGAGGTGATTCCAATGGCGCAGCCCCTGTATTTCAATCGTGCTCTGGTCGAGAAATACGACCGGCCGGGCCCGCGCTACACCTCTTACCCGACCGCGCCACAGTTCCATTCGGCGTTTGCCGAGGACGATTACCGTAGCGCCGCACGGGCCAGCAATCAGCTGGCCACGCCCAAGGACTTGTCGCTGTATATCCACATCCCGTTCTGCAAGAGCCTCTGTTATTACTGCGCCTGCAACAAGATCATCACCCAGAAGACCCATCGCGCGGTCGAGTACCTCGACTACCTGAAGCGCGAGATCGCCATGCAGGCAGCGCTGTTTGATCCGACCCGTAAATTGACCCAGCTGCATTTTGGCGGTGGCACGCCGACCTATCTGAGCAGCGCGCAACTGGGCGAACTGATGGACTGTCTGCATCAGGCGTTCAATCTGGATGACAGCGATGAGCATGAGTTTTCCATCGAGGTCGATCCGCGCACCATCAGCCGCGAGCGCATCGCCGAGCTGCGCGCCCAGGGCTTCAATCGCCTGAGTTTCGGCGTGCAGGATTTTGACGAAAAGGTGCAGGCGGCGGTCAACCGGCTGCAGAGCGAACAGCAGATCTACGATCTGCTGGCAGCGGCCCGCGAAGCGCGCTTCAAGTCGGTGTCGGTGGACCTGATCTACGGCCTGCCACTGCAGACCGTGGCCAGTTTCGACACTACGCTGGGCAAGATCATCGCCCTGCGCCCGGACCGTATCGCTGCCTACAGTTATGCCCACCTGCCCTCGCTGGTACGTGCCCAGCGGCTGATCCGCCGCGAGGACATGCCGCCACCGGAACGCAAGATGGAACTGCTGGAGCTGACCATCGAACGCCTGACTGCCGCCGGCTACGTGTATATCGGCATGGATCACTTCGCCCTGCCGGACGATGAGCTGGCTCTGGCGCGCGCCAACGGCACCCTGCAGCGCAATTTCCAGGGCTACTCGACCCACGCCGATTGCGATCTGATCGGGCTTGGCGTGTCGTCCATCGGCAAGGTTGGCGACAGCTACAGCCAGAGCGTCAAGGAACTCTCGCAGTACTACGCACGGATCGATCAGGGCCTGCTGCCGGTGCATCGTGGCTATGGCCTGAATGCCGATGACCGCCTGCGGCGTGAGGTGATCAGTGATCTGATGTGCCACGGACGGATTGATTTCGCGCGCATCGAGGCGCGCCATGGCATCAGTTTCAGGGACTACTTCGCCGATGCGCTGGCCAGTCTGGATGAACACGTGGCGGATCAGCTGGTGCAGATCGAAGACGCTGCCCTGCAGCTGCTGCCGCAGGGCTGGCTGATGCTGCGCAGTGTGGCGATGGCCTTTGATGCCTATCTGGGCGACAGTCAGAAAGGCAATTTTTCGCGCACGGTGTGATGCCTTGGCGGGTGTGTGGTAACGCAGGATGTGCTTTAGGCCATGGTAATTGCCGCTGGTGGGCTGAAGCCCACCCTATGCTCGCCCTACGCCCGCCCAGTGCGCTCTAGCGGCTGAACAGGAGAAATTGCAGTGTGGTATGCCCTGTTACATGTGTTGCATCTGCTGGCGGCGATCGCCTTTATCGGCGTGGTGTTTTTCCAGCTGGTGATTCTGGCCAAAGTCAGGACGCAGGTCGAACCTGCTGCCTTGCCTGACCTGGATATCGCGCTGAGTGCGCGTATCCGCACGGTGCTGCACTGGGTGGTAGTGCTGCTGTATGGCGCCGGGCTGGGGCTGGCCTGGCAATACCGGCAAGCGCTGGGTGCGCCGTTTTCCAGCAGTTTCGCCACCCTGTTGACGCTGAAGATCGCTCTGGCGCTGGCTGTGTTTGTCAGCTACGGCGCACTGGCCCTGTTGCTGCGCAGCGGCCGCATGACCCCGGCGCTGTATCGCAAACTGCACTGGGCAGTGCTGGCACAGATGCTGGCGATCGTGGTGCTGGCCAAGGCCATGTTCTACGCCCACTGGTAGCCCGGCACGCTGGATTGGCGCTGTATCAGCCGCTATGCGGCAGTCGCACCAGAGTGACCAGCACGATTGCGCCATCGCGGGCTTGCAGGGCGTGCTCGACGCCTTCGGCAATGTATATCAGCTGCTGTTCCTGCAGGTTTTGCCACACGCCTGCGGTCTGCACCTCGACACAACCTGTGAGGCATTGAATGGTCAGTGGCCCGGCAACGGCGTGCCCGGGGATCAGCTTGCCAGCCTCCAGAACCAGACGCATGACTTCAAGGCGCGGGGCGCAGACCAGGGCCTGGGAGATCAGCGCGGTGGCTGGCGTAGCCGGCAGCAGCTGGAGCACTTCCCCGGATGCCGCGTGTTTCAAGGCCATGAGTCAGGTCTCCATAGTGAGCAGTTACTCGACCATACCCCAGACAAGCGGCAATGTTCAAAGCCTGCTTGTACAGCCTGCCGGGCAGGCAAGCGGCTTGCCTGTACGCCGTTGCGCCAAGGTTGGCGATGATCCCGGACAAGAATCGCTGCTGTTCCAGTGGCGCTGATGGAGCCTGATTCAGGCTCTGGAGCATCCTCGGTTTTGCCTGCGGGTCTGGTTAAGGTGGCAATTCAACCATAGTCCAGACCGTCCGAGGTTCCATATGAATTTTGCCTACAGCGCCCGTACTGAAGCCTTGCGCCTGCAACTGCGGCGTTTTCTTGATGAGCATATCGTGCCGCGTATCGCTGCCTGGCACGCCGAGGTGGCGGCCGGCCAGTACCCGCCTTCGTTCATGCCCGACCTGAAGGCGCTGGCGCGCGCCGAAGGTTTGTGGAACCTGTTTCTGCCGGCGTTGCAGGCCGATGAGCCGGGCACCGCACTGACCAATCTGGAATACGCCCCGCTGGCAGAAATCATGGGCCGGGTGTCCTGGGCCTCCGAGGTGTTCAATTGCAACGCGCCGGACACCGGCAATATGGAGCTGTTGCATCTGTTTGCTACGCAGGAGCAGCGCCAGCGCTGGCTGTTGCCCTTGCTCGAGGGGCAGATCCGTTCGGCCTTCGCCATGACCGAGCCGGACGTGCCCTCCTCCGATGCCAGCAACATCCAGACGCTGATTCGCCGTGACGGCGATGAATATGTGATCAATGGCCGCAAGTGGTTCATCACCAACGCCGCGCACCCCGATTGCAAGTTGCTGATCGTCATGGGCAAGACCGACCCGGATGCCGCCGCGCACCAGCAGCAGAGCATGATTCTGGTGCCGTTCGACACCCCCGGCGTGCAGCTACTGCGCAATATCCCGGTGCTCAACCACATCGCCCCCGAAGGCCATTGCGAGATGCTGCTGCGCGATGTACGGGTACCGGCCAGCAACCTGCTTGGTCGTGAGGGTGACGGTTTCATGATGGCCCAGGCGCGTCTGGGACCGGGACGCATTCACCACTGCATGCGTTCGATCGGCATGGCCGAGCTGGCGCTGGAGTTGATGGTCGAGCGCTGTCAGGAGCGCAAGGTGTTCGGCAAGTATCTGCAGCAGTACGCCAATATCGGTGACTGGATCGCCGAGTCACGCATTGAAATCGAACAGGCGCGCCTGCTGGTGCTGAAGACCGCCTGGATGATCGACGAGGTCGGCGCCAGGGCCGCGCGCAATGAAATCGCCATGATCAAGGCACTGGTGCCGGCCATGCATACCCGCGTGGTCGATCGCGCCATTCAGGTCTACGGCGCCATGGGCTTGAGCCCCGATACCCCGCTGGCGGATATGTGGACGGGGGGCCGAGCGCTGCGCTTTGCCGACGGTCCCGACCAGGTTCACCTGCGCAGCATTGCGCGTTTCGAGCTGAAGGCTGCCGAACAGCAGCGCGGCGCCACCGCCGCCTATCTGACGCCGCCGCACAGCCTCGGCTGATGCTTTGCAGCCTGCCGGAGCAAACTGTGCGTAAAACCTAAAGCTGATTGCAGTCAAGTCGCCCGACCTGCTGGTGCCTGTACAAAGACCTTGCCAGTCACAGAGCAGCTAGTGGAGAAATGGATGGACAGCGAGTTTGCCGATCGCCTGGTGGTGATTACCGGCGCCAGTTCAGGGATCGGTCTGGCGCTGACCGCGCAACTGTTGCAGCAAGGCGCGCGGGTGCTGGGCATGGCCCGGCATGTACGTGGTTCGCAGACACTGCAGGCGTTGCTGCAAAGCTATCCGCAGCAGCTGCTGTTGCAGGCCGGTGACGTCACCCGCAGTGCCGATCTGGCAATGCTGCGCCAGCGTGCGGTGCAACTGGGTGGCGTGGATTATCTGGTCGCCTGCGCCGGTCATGCCGAGCTGGCCGGCAGTCTTGATCAGGCGGCGTTCGACCGGCAGTGGGCGGTCAACGGCGCCGGCGCGCTGAATACCCTGGCGGCGTTGCGCGGCGCTCTGGGCAGCAACAGTTCGGTGGTGTTTCTCGGCAGCTTTCTCAGCCAGGCGAGTTTTCCCGGGCTGGCCGCGCACAGTGCCGGCAAGGCGGCACTGATTACCCAGGTACGCAGCCTTGCCGTGGAGTTTGCACCGCTCGACGTACGGATCAATCTGGTGTCGCCAGGACCGACTGCCACCGCCCTGTGGGACGGGTTGGGATTGGCTGAAGGAGAGCTGGAACAGCTGGCCGGACAACTCGGTCGGCGCCTGCTGCCCGGGCACTTTGTGGATGCTGCAGCAGTGGCGCAGGTGATCGCCTTTCAGCTGTCGCAAGGCGCACGGGGCGTCTACGGGCAGGACTGGGTAGTGGATAACGGCTACAGCCTGCGCCAGGGCCACGGAGCAGCGTAAGCCCCGGCAATCAATGGCCTGACCACTCCGGCCAGATCGCCGCGACCCCTATGCTGGCCGTCCGCGCTATCGGGTTAAAGCCCCGGCTTTTGTGCCAATGGTTTTATCCAGCCATTCAATCATTTCCGCCACGGTGTCGAGCAAGGTATCGGTACCGCGGAAATGATGGCCCTCGTAGGGCAGCACCACCAGTCGGGCGGTGGCGCCATCGCCAACCAGCGCATGAAAGAAGCGGGTTGACTGGAACGTCGGTGTACCGGTGTTTTCATCATCCGCACCATGCATGATCAGAATCGGCCGGGTCAGCTCATTGGCATAAAAGAATGGCGAGACGCTCATGTAAAACTCCGAGGCCTCCCATAAATTGCGCTTTTCACGCTGAAAGCCGAACGGGGTCAGCGTGCGGTTATAGGCCCCGCTGAGCACCACTGCCGTTGCGAACAGGTCTGAGTGGATCAACAAGTTGGCGGATGAAAAAGCGCCATAGCTTTGCCCGCCAATGGCGATTTTCCCTGCTGTGCTTATGCCGCTTTCCGTCAGGTAGTTCACCGCAGCCTGGGCGTCGGCGGTCAGTTCGGTCAGATAGTTCTCATTCAGTTCATCGCCTTCCTGAATGATCGGCATGGACGGGTTGATCAACACCGCATACCCGGCCAGAGCCGCAGAAACGGGTGAAGGGCCACGGATATGGTGGAACTGGTACCAGCGCTCGTTCACCTGTTCGGCAAATTCAACATCCGAATATTCGTAGGGATAAATCCAGATGAGGGTTGGCAACGGCGTACCCTTGGGCACGTTTTTCGGGCGATACAAAGTACCCCGCAGTGCCACACCATCGCTGCGCTGGTAATTCACGATGGAGCGCTCGACCTGATCCAGTTGTGGATACGGGTTGGCCAGCGCACGCAGGGTTGTTCGTCCATGCCCGGAAAGCAGGAAAAAACCGGGTGGCGACGTTTGGCTTTCGCGGGAAGTGATCCACTCCTGTGCAGCAGCATCCTTTATGCCGATAACCTTTTCAAACACACCCTTTTCGGACTCATAGACGCGCTTGCGGGTGCCGGTCTGCAAATCCATCTGATCCAGAAACGGACGTGCGCCCGCGTCACTCAGGCCATCACCGGACAGGTAAATATTGCCCCTGATCTCGAGAATCGCCCCGTTCTCGCCTTCGGTCCTCAGGGCTTTGCCGGGATTTTCGTATTTGTCCTTGGTCTCGATCGAGGCCACCAGACGCGCCTTGTGGTTTTCAACTACAAAATAATCAAGCCCGTTTCTTTCACTTGAACGCGTCGAAAAATAAGGGGTCCCGGAAGAGGTCCAGCCGAAGTCGCGGATCCGTTTGGGCGAAGTTGCGACTTCCTGCAGGACACCCTGATGCAGGTTCATCCAGCGGTAAATTTTCTCCTTGCTGTCATCCGCCGGGCGCTGGATCCAGCCAAGTGACGAACCAACATCTTCACGCCAGACAAACTCGCGAACAGTCGGCGCATCATCGCCCGACTCATCGCTGTCGACGTTGTATCCGGCAACGCTGGACTGGTAGAGCTGCTTCTGGTTTGCCAGATCCCAGATTTCTATCGTCGATGGGAACTGATTGGCCCTGACCAGGTTGGAAAAGGGCCGTTGCAATTTTTTGATAACCACCAGGGTTCCATCAGGCGATGGTTTCATCCGCGAAATCAGTCCGCTGATATCGCGCAAATACGTGGTAGCTCCGTGGATATCGACACGCGCCAGAGTGACGTCGAAGTAATGTTCGAAGGCCAGTTCATCGGCGGTATTTTTCAATAAATTGCTGTAGGTACGCACCGGCGCCGGTCCGCCATCATGCTCGATCGCTACCGGTTGATTGAGTACCGGTGCGGAAAATTCGCTGGTGTTGCTGACCAGACGGCACAGCATCTCCTGATTGGAAAACCACTGGCAGGGAGAACCCCAGGCAGGATTGATCGGCGTATTGAAAATGGTCGCCTTGCCGGTCTGCGTGTCATACACAGACAGTCGGGTTGGACCGGTAGACACCAGCTGTGCAGACAGATAGCGACCATCCGGCGAAAACTGCACATCGTCGAAACGTGCCTGCTGGTCAGTGGGCTCCCATACCCTGACAGCACCCGCAGCAGCCTTGTCGGTACTGATTATCTCCACCTTGGTCAACAAGGACCCGACCCCCGAGCGGCGGGTCTGCGGGTTAAACCTAAATCCGGCAAGCCCCCGGTACGGCTGACTCAAGCGGGCCATGGACATGGTTGCTTCGCTATACAGCAAAGCGAGCTTGCCGGAAGCGTGATGCACCAGAGGCTCGGGTGGCGGGGTTGCAGTAAGCAGCGCCGAAATTTCCGCTGACGGTCGTTTGTAGCCACTGGCAAGCGGTTCGGCCAGCGCTGACGTCGCCAGTGCCAGACAACCGATGAAAGCCATAATCTGAGCGCGCAAGGGAGTTTGCATGGTGAATCCTGAATACATGTCCGGGGAAATAGTCGCGAGGCGAAGTCTAACAGCGTTCAAAGCAGCGTAATTCAATCTTGCGTTTTACCTTCGCATCAGCGGCTGATTCCACCCCGGCTTGACGCCAATCAAGAGTTCCGCGCAGGCGCCTTGAGCCGCTGACAAGCGACCGCTAGCGTGCAAGCCTGAACAATCTTGCATGAGGTGTGCCGTGAATGCTCCGCTGACTATGGCCCAGGTAACCCCACCGCCGACGCGGCCTTTCTATCAGGCCTGCGGCAATGAAGAAATACTGTTCCAGCATGCCTGGGAGCATGGCTTGCCGGTACTGATCAAAGGCCCGACCGGCTGCGGCAAGACCCGTTTTGTGCAACACATGGCCCATCGCCTGAACCTGCCGCTGTACACCGTGGCTTGCCATGATGACCTCAGCGCTGCCGACCTGGTGGGTCGGCATCTGATCGGCGCACAAGGCACCTGGTGGCAGGATGGCCCGTTGACCCGCGCAGTGCGCGAGGGCGGCATCTGCTATCTGGATGAAGTGGTCGAGGCGCGGCAGGACACCGCCGTGGTGTTACACCCGCTGGCCGATGACCGCCGCGAACTGTATCTGGAACGTACTGGCGAGGTGTTGCGCGCGCCGCCGGGCTTCATGCTGGTGGTGTCCTACAACCCCGGTTACCAGAACCTGCTCAAGGGCATGAAGCCGAGCACCCGTCAGCGCTTTGTCGCGTTGCGCTTCAGCTATCCGGAACCTGCCGAAGAACAGCGCATCGTCGCCACCGAAGCGCAGGTCAGCGATGCGCTGGCAGCACAACTGGTCAAGCTCGGCCAGGCGTTACGCCGTCTGGAGCAGCATGACCTGGAAGAGGTTGCCTCGACCCGTTTGCTGATCTTCGCCGCACGCATGATCAGCGCCGGCATGAGTCCGCGCGAAGCCTGCCTGGCGTGCTTGGCCGAACCGCTGTCGGACGATCCACAAACCGTGGCGGCGCTGATGGATGTGGTCGACCTGCACTTTGTCTGAAGCACATGCGGTTGCGGCCCGGCGCTTGCCCGGTGATCTGGCGATGTGGTGGTTCATCCTCGCCGAACTGACGGTGTTTGCCATGCTGCTGCTTTCCTTCGCTGCCGCCCAGGCCCTGCAGCCGGAGCTGTTCCATGCCAGCCGGCAATTGCTCGATCGCTCCATGGGCCTGGCGCTGACCCTGAGCCTGCTGACCTCCGGCCTGCTCGCTGCCCTGGCGCTGGAACAACTGCGTCAAGGGCGTTCGCGGCACGCTGCGGGTTTACTGCTGGCTGCGCTCGGCTGCGCCTGTGGCTATGTGTGGCTCAAGCTTGGCGAGTACCGGCATCTGGCCGGGCTGGGACTGGATATCGAACACAACACCTTCTTCACCCTGTACTGGATCGTCACCGGCTTCCACTTTCTCCATGTACTGCTCGGCATGCTGATTCTCGGCTGGCTGGCCAAACATTGCTGGCAGCGAGCCAATGCCGCCGGCAACCACCCGGCTGCGGAATCCGCAGTGCTGTATTGGCACATGGTCGATCTGGTCTGGGTGCTGCTGTTTCCGCTGGTGTATGTGCTCAATTAACCGGATGTTGAACACGCAGGGTGGGCTTCAGCCCACCAGTAATCCCTGCCCAACGGTGGGCTGAAGTCCACCCTACGGTCATTTTTTCCGACACTGAAGGGTTCGATGAATTCGACTTCCAGACTATTGATCGCTTGCTGGCTGGCACTGGTGGCGCTCAGCGTGGCCAGTGTGCAACTGGCCGGCAGCGGCATGCTGTTGGCAGCACTGGTGCTATTGGCTGCGGTAGCCAAGGCGTGGCTGATCAGCGAGCGTTTCATGGAGCTGCGGTATGCGCCGCCTCTATGGCGCGGCTTGCTGTTCAGCTGGGCGCTGGTGATGGCGCTGGGCATGTTGCTCAGTCTGCAGTTTGCGGTTTCATCTTGAACGGATGGCTGGAACAAACTGCACCCTCTACTACCCCGCCTGCCCGGCTAATCCAGGCGGGCTAACCGCGTAACACCGGCCTCCTCCCCTCCTCTATGGGTCAAACCCTATATCCGAGTAAAACCATCAAGCTTTCTTGATTGCCATCAAGCGGGTTTGTCTGGCCGGCTTTCTAGAATGGGCGCGCCAAGTAAAGAGGAAACGGCCATGTCAGATACCTTCACTAAAGGCATGGCCAGAAACATCTACTTCGGGGGGAGCGTGTTCTTCTTCCTGGTGTTTCTGGCCCTGACCTATCAAACAGAGCAGTCCTACCCGGAACGTACCAATCAGGAGCAGATGAATGAGTCAGTGGTGCGCGGCAAGCTGGTCTGGGAGCAAAACAACTGCATCGGCTGCCACAGCCTGCTCGGCGAAGGCGCCTACTTCGCGCCGGAGCTGGGCAATGTGTTCCAGCGTCGCGGTGGCGAGGACGGTTTCAAACCCTTCCTGCATGCCTGGATGAAGGTGCAGCCACTTGGCGTACCGGGGCGGCGGGCAATGCCGCAGTTTCACCTGACCGACCAGCAGGTGGACGATATGGCGGAGTTCCTCAAGTGGACTTCGAAGATCGATACCAACAACTGGCCACCAAACAAGGAGGGTTGAGTGATGAGTACTGCAAATCCCTATCTGAAATTTGCCTCGCAGTCCGTGGCCAAACCTTACTTCACCTTTGCCCTGATGCTGTTTGTCGGGCAGATATTGTTCGGTCTGATCATGGGGCTGCAATACGTGGTGGGCGACTTCCTGTTCCCGCTGATTCCGTTCAACGTGGCGCGCATGGTGCACACCAACCTGCTGATCATCTGGCTGCTGTTCGGCTTTATGGGCGCGGCTTACTACCTGATTCCCGAGGAATCGGATCGCGAGCTGTACAGTCCGAAACTGGCATTGGTGCTGTTCTGGGTGTTCGCTGCGGCAAGCGTGCTGACCATCATTGGTTACCTGTCGCTGCCCTATGCCGGGCTGGCCGCGTTAACCGGCAACGAGTTGCTACCGACCATGGGTCGTGAGTTTCTCGAACAGCCGACCATCACCAAGATGGGCATAGTGGTGGTCGCGCTGGGCTTCCTGTTCAACATCGGCATGACCGTTCTGAAGGGGCGCAAGACCACCGTCAGCATGGTGATGATGACCGGCCTGATCGGCCTGGCGGTGTTCTTCCTGTTCTCCTTCTACAACCCGGATAACCTCGCACGCGACAAATTCTACTGGTGGTGGGTGGTGCATCTTTGGGTGGAGGGCGTGTGGGAATTGATCATGGGCGCCATGCTGGCCTTCGTGCTGATCAAGATCACCGGCGTTGACCGCGAAGTGATCGAGAAGTGGCTGTACGTGATCATCGCCATGGCGCTGATCTCCGGCATCCTCGGTACCGGTCACCACCTGTTCTGGATTGGCGCGCCCGGCTTCTGGCTGTGGATCGGCTCGATCTTCTCGGTGATGGAACCGATGCCGTTCTTCGCCATGGTGCTGTTCGCCTTCACCATGGTCAAACGCCGCCGTCGCCAGCACCCCAACCGCGCCGCTACCCTGTGGGCACTGGGCACCACGGTTACCGCCTTCCTCGGTGCCGGCGTGTGGGGCTTTCTGCATACCCTGGCACCGGTCAACTACTACACCCACGGCACCCAGCTCACCGCGGCCCATGGCCATCTGGCCTTCTACGGCGCCTACGCGATGATCGTGATGACGCTGATGAGTTACGCCATGCCGCGCTTGCGTGGTCTGGGTGAAGCACCGGATGTGCGCTCGCAAACCATCGAGGTCTGGGGCTTCTGGCTGATGACCGTGTCGATGGTGGTGATCACCTTGTGTCTGACGGCTGCCGGGGTCATGCAGATCGTCCTGCAACGTCTGCCGGACGATGCCAATGCCCTGCCGTTCATGGCCACCGTGGATCAACTGGCGGTGTTCTTCTGGGCGCGTCTGGCGGCCGGGGTGGTGTTCCTGATTGGCCTGATCTGCTACCTGTGGAGCTTCATGCCACGCCGCGCGCCGCAAGAACTGGGCGAAGTGTCACCGGCGAGCTGAGGCACTGCGCAATAACGGCCCGGCTAACACAGCGGGCTGATTCTCAGGCGTTGCGCCCGTTATCAGTTGGCTAGCTCTGCAGCCGTATTTGTGGGAGCGGCCTTGGCCGCGATAGAGCGTCAAGCACAGCATCGCGGGCAAGCCCGCTCCCACAGAATATGCGCTTCGTCTGTTTTGGGTCGGTTCTACGCGGAACTGCTACAGCGCCTTTTAAAAGGGTTAGACCTATGGGGTTCACCGTCGAAGTAGAGGAATGGGTCGGCAGCATCTGGCACCGCTTTATTACCCGTCGCGCCAGCCCTGACTTTCCCGAGGCGCGGGTCGAGTTGAGCGAACAGCAACGCGCGCTGGCCTTGCTGTTTCGTGCTGTTGGTGGCGCCAGCGGGGTTGCTGTCGAAGCGGCCAGTGGCCGTGACCTGGTGTTGCGTCGCAGCTTGTTGCAGAAAGTGGCCGGCACCTGCCAGCAATTGCCGCTGGCCTGGTGCGATGCCGGCAGCCTGCGTTTGCCGCCGCAGCTGGCGGTTTACCCTGACCTTGAATTGAACCGCGAACTCTATCGCTGGCTGGCGCTGCTGGCCGCGCAGGCCGGTGAGATGCGTCACTGGGCGCGTGACAACCAGCGCTGGACGCGGGAATTGTTGCAGCGTTTTCCGGCGCTGCTACCTCGTTATCAGCGGCTGGTCGAAGCGCATCTGGCGCTACGCCCGGACAGTAAAACCCTGAACCCGGCGGAAGCCGCGCTGGAGCAGGCGTTGTGTCAGGCGCTGCGTGACCCCGGCAGCGTCACGCAGTTTCCGCGTAGCGAACGCGCACCCTGGCCGCTGCCACTGTGGTTGTACCCGGCCGAACAACTCGGTGCGCCACAGGCCGGCGATCTGGATGAGGAAAGCGATAGCAATCTGCTCACTCCGCCGGATCAGCAAGCAGTGGTACGCAAGCGCGCCAGGCGCATCGAGGACAGCCAGAGCAAGGGCGGCCTGATGGTGTTTCGCCTGGAGAACCTGTTCAGCTGGTCCGAACATGTCGAGCTGGATCGTGCCGGCGACGATAGCGAGGACCTGGATGCGGCGCGGGTCGCCGAGGATCTGGACGAACTGGCCCTGTCACGCCAACGCAGCCGTAAAGGCGGCGGGCTGAAATTGCATCTGGATCTGCCGCCGGCGGAGGTCGATGACATACCACTGGGCGAAGGTATCAAGCTGCCCGAATGGGACTATCGCAAACAGGCGCTGCAGGAGCACTTCGTCAACCTGCAAATGCAGTTGCCGCGCGGCAGCGAGGCGCAGCCATTGCCGCTGCGTCTGGCGCCACTGGCGCGGCGTCTGCGTCGGCAGTTCGAGCACCTGCGCAATGATCGCCAGTGGCTGCGCCAGCAACCCCAGGGCGCCGAGCTGGACATGCAGGCCTGGCTGGATTTTCATGTGGAACGCCAGCACGGCCACTGCGCCGAACGCGGCCTGTTCATGGAGCAGCGCCCCGGGCGCCGCGATCTGGCCTGCCTGCTGTTGGCCGATCTGTCGATGTCCACCGACGCGCATCTGAACGATGAGCACCGGGTGATCGATGTGATCACCGACAGCCTGCTGCTATTTGGCGAATCCCTCGCGGCCATTGGCGACCCCTTTGCCCTGTACGGCTTCTCCTCGCTACGCCGGCAACAGGTGCGCATGCAGGAACTGAAAACCTTCAAACAGCGCTATGACGACAATACTCGCGGGCGCATTCAGGCGCTCAAACCGGGGTACTACACCCGCATGGGTGCAGCCATTCGCCAGGCCAGCAAGCTGCTGGGCGAGTGCAAACAGAAGCGCCGCTTGCTGCTGCTGGTGACGGATGGAAAACCCAATGATCTGGATCTGTACGAAGGCCGCTATGGCGTCGAGGACACCCGCGAGGCGGTACTGGAAGCACGCCGCGCCGGGCTGCTGCCGTTCTGCATCACCATCGACCAGAAAGCCGGCGACTACCTGCCCTACATGTTCGGCGCCAATGGCTACACGCTGATCCGCCAGCCGGAGCAACTGCCCCTGCGCCTGCCGCAACTGTACCGCCAGCTGACGCAGAACTGAGGCTGGCAGGCATGCGCGGTTGTTGGCCTTGGCGCGCGTTCTTGACTACTGTCAAGGCATCTGGAATGTGAAGTCTTGACACTCTAAAACTTTCATACATTCGGGTTTGCCAGTTCACATGAAAAGCAATCAGCTCTCTATGTCGAGTGACGGCCTGTCTCCGTGGAAGGTTGTTTGTCTGTTTTTGCTGCTTTGTGCCCTTTCCACCGTGCAAGTGGTGTACGCCAAAAGCTACGGCGAGATTGAACAGCAGCGTATAGCTCTTGCTTTCCCCGGGGATATTGCAGTCTCCGCACCCGAAGGCGAATTCAACGTACGCACCATCTCGGGCAAGGATGGCTCGGGAAAAGCCGGCGTGCTCGGCTATGTGTTTCAGAGCCAGGATGTGGTGAATATTCCGGCCTATTCCGGCAAACCGATCAATATGCAGGTGATTCTTGACCCTGCCGGGGAAATCAAGGATGCCTATGTCCTTGAGCATCACGAGCCAATCCTGCTGGTGGGTATCCCCGAGTCAAAGCTGCATGACTTTGCCGCCAAATACACCGGTATCAAGGTTGGCCAACGGGTAGTTATCGGTCACTCCAGTGATCCAGGTGCGGTGACCATCGATGCTATTTCCGGCGCAACTGTCACCGTGATGGTGGTCAACGAAGTGGTTACGCGTGCCGCCCACGAAGTGGCAGTGTCGCTTGGCTTGATTACGGATCATGGAGGCGTCAAGCAGAAGCCTGCCACCGTGCGTGAAGATATCTACCAGCCGGCCGACTGGACCCAACTCACCGGCAATGGAGCGATCCGCCGCCTGAAACTGACCCGTGGCCAGGTTGACGAGGCCTTCGCGGGCAGTAAAGCCGAGGGCGTGCACAAGGCTTCAGCTGAACAAGCCAATGACACCTTTATCGATCTGTACGTCACCGATCTGAATCCGCCGACCATTGGCCGCAATCTGCTGGGTGACAACCAGTACCGCTTCCTGATGCGCGATCTCAAACCGGGCGAACAAGCCATTGGTGTTTTCGGCCAGGGTGAGTATTCCTACAAGGGTTCCGGCTATGTACGTGGCGGTATCTTCGATCGGGTACAGCTGCGTCAGTTCGGCGAGGTAATCAGTTTCCGTGACATGGATCATGAGCGTCTGTCCGATGTCTTCGCTGCCGGTATGCCGAAGTTCGACGAGATGTCTATCTTCATTATCCGTCCGCAAGCCGAGTTCGATCCGGGCACACCCTGGACTCTGGAGCTGCTGGTGCGCCGTCAGACCGGTGCAATCAGCGCGGAGTTCGTCAGTTTCGAGCTGCCTTACCAGATGCCCGAGGAGTACCTCGAGCGGCCACTACCGACCGCTGAGGAACTGGCAGCAGCCGAGGAAGCCAGTCGGCCGATCTGGCTGAACATCTGGTATCAGAAGAGCTTCCAGATCGGTGTGATAGTTGTTGCTCTGCTGTTGCTGACAATCATTCTGTTCCTGCAGGACACCTTCACCAAGAAACCACATTTTCTGCACTGGCTGCGTCGTGGTTACCTGGTGTTTACCGTAGTGTTCATTGGCTGGTACGCCCTGGGCCAGTTGTCGGTGGTCAACGTGCTGACCTTCGTCCATGCGTTGATACAGGACTTCCGTTGGGAGCTGTTTCTCACCGATCCGGTGATCTTCATTATCTGGACTTTTACCGCCGGCAGCATTCTGCTCTGGGGGCGCGGCGTGTTCTGTGGCTGGCTCTGCCCGTTCGGTGCCTTGCAGGAACTGATCAACGAGACGGCGCGCAAACTAAAGATTCGTCAGTTCGAGTTGCCATTCGCGCTGCATGAGCGGCTCTGGGCTATCAAGTACATCATCCTGCTGATGTTGTTCGGTATTTCTCTGGAGTCGATGTCGGCGGCTGAGCAGTTCGCCGAAGTGGAACCGTTCAAGACCGCGATCACACTGAAGTTCGATCGACAGTGGTGGTTTGTGCTGTACGCCGTAATTCTGCTGGTAATCAATATTTTTACCCGCAAAGTTTACTGTCGCTATGTCTGCCCGCTGGGCGCGGCGCTGGCAATTCCGACCAAGCTGCGTCTGTTCGACTGGCTCAAGCGGCGCAAGGAATGTGGCGACCCCTGCCAGCTGTGCGCCAAGGAATGCGAGATTCAGGCGATTCACCCGGATGGCAAGATCAATGCCAACGAGTGCCACTATTGTCTGGACTGCCAGATGACCTATCACAACGACAACAAATGTCCGCCACTGATTAACAAACACAAAAAACGCAACAAGAAAGCCCCGGAGGGAGTGCAACTGATCCCTGTAATCGATTTGGTGGAAGCAAGGTGAATACCACCTTCAAGCCTGTATCAAAGGAGAAAAACCATGAGCGATAACAAGAGCGATAAAGAACAGAAGGACAGCCCCCAGGCCATGGAAACCAGCGGCTTGAGTCGACGCGGCTTCCTTGGTGCCAGCGCGGCAACTGGCGCAGCGCTGGTTGGTGCAACGGCACTTGGCGGCGCGGTGATGAGCCGCGAGACATGGGCGGCCGCAGTCAAGGATGCCCACGCCAACTACACCGTCGCTCCCGGTGAGCTGGATGCTTACTATGGCTTCTGGAGCGGTGGCCATCAGGGCGAAGTGCGCATCATGGGTATTCCGTCGATGCGCGAGTTGATGCGCATCCCTGTGTTCAACGTCGACTCGGCCACGGGCTGGGGATTGACCGACGAAAGCAAGCACATCATGGGTGAGAGTGCCAAATACCGGAACGGCGACTGCCACCATCCCCACATTTCCATGACGGATGGCAAATACGACGGCAAGTACCTGTTCATCAACGACAAGGCCAACAGCCGTGTAGCGCGTATCCGTCTGGATATCATGAAGTGCGACAAGATGCTCACGGTACCAAACGTCCAGGCCATTCATGGCTTGCGCTTGCAGAAGGTGCCATACACCAAGTACGTATTTGCCAACGCCGAATTCATCATCCCGCATCCCAACGATGGCAGCAGCTTCGATACCCAAGGCAAGAACGGGTTCACCATGTTCAACGTTATCGACGCCGAGAAAATGGAGGTGGCTTTTCAGGTCATCGTCGATGGCAACCTCGACAATACCGATGCCGACTACACCGGCAAGTATGCTGCAGCAACCTGCTACAACTCGGAAAAGGCCACAGACCTGGCCGGTATGCTGCGCAACGAGCGTGACTGGGTGGTGATATTCAACATTCCGCGCATAGAAGCTGCGGTCAAGGCTGGTAAGTTCACTACTATCGGAGACTCCAAGGTGCCTGTGGTAGATGGCCGCGCCGGCTCTGAGTTGACCCGCTACATTCCGGTACCGAAGAACCCGCACGGCTGTAACACCTCATCCGATGGCAAGTATTTCATTGCCAACGGCAAGGTTTCACCGACAGTGAGCATGATCGAGATCGCCAAACTCGACGACCTGTTTGACGGCAAGCTGAAAGACCCGCGCGATGTTATCGCCGCAGAACCGGAACTGGGTCTGGGCCCGTTGCACACCACCTTCGATGGCCGCGGCAACGCCTACACCACGCTGTTCATCGACAGCCAGGTGGCCAAGTGGAACATGGCTGACGCCGTGCGTGCCTGGAACAACCCTGATCAGAATATCGAGTTCATCAAGCAGAAGATTGATGTGCAGTATCAGCCGGGCCACCTGCATGCTTCGCTGTGCGAAACCAGTGAAGCCGATGGCAAGTGGCTGGCAGTACTTTGCAAGTTCTCCAAGGACCGCTTCCTGCCGGTCGGACCGTTGCATCCGGAGAATGACCAGTTGTTCGATATCTCTGGCGACGAGATGAAACTGGTGCACGATGGTCCGACTTTCGCCGAACCCCATGACTGCATCATGGTGCGTCGCGACCAGATCAAAACGAAAAAGATCTGGGATCGCAACGATCCGTTTTTCGGGCCAACCACTGCGCAGGCCAAGAAAGACGGAATCACCCTGGAGACCGATAACAAGGTCATTCGTGATGGCAACAAGGTCCGTGTTTACATGACCTCGCAGGCGCCGATGTATGGCATCACCGAGTTCACGGTTAAACAGGGCAATGAAGTGACGGTGATCGTCACCAACCTCGATAATATCGAAGATGTGACCCACGGCTTCTGCATGGTTAACCATGGTGTGAGCATGGAAATCAGCCCGATGGAGACATCGTCGATCACCTTCACGGCCGACAAGCCAGGCTTGCACTGGTACTACTGCAACTGGTTCTGCCATGCGCTGCACATGGAAATGGTTGGCCGCATGCTGGTTGAGAAGGCATAAGTCATCATGCGCCGGGGCCGACAGGCCCCGGCATTTTGATGGCTATTTACTAGGTACGCGTTGCTTTCAGGAGCGTAGGGTTTGCTGGCACCACTATTGTCCCCTCGCCTCTTCGGGGATGCTTGGTGCAGAGTCTGGTTCCTGGCTATTTCGTGACTTCTATAAGTGAATGACGATCCGGCATGCTGTGCCAGCATGCGTAAAGAACCCCAACCGCCTGGAAGCTGAAGAAGGTAAACGCAGTGCCCAGACTTTCGGCTATTGCATCACTGCGCCACAGCTTGTGGATGGCGCTTTTATTTCCCTTATGCGTGGCTCAGGCCTCGACGCAGGACATTACCCAGCTACCACTACAGGCCTCTGACAAGCAGGTCTGGCACTTGCCGGCCGGTGAGTACACAGGCTCGTTCCGTATCGACCAATCCATGCATATCCGCTGCGAACCTGGTGCAGTGATCAGTGCGCAGGGCCTGGGAAATGTGCTGACCATTGGCGCACCGGATGTGAGCATTGAAGATTGCACGCTGCGGGACTGGGGGCACGACCTCACCGCGATGAATGCTGGCGTGTTTATCGAGCCCAAAGCACAGCGTGCCCTGATCAAGAATAATCGCCTGCAAGGGCAAGGCTTTGGCATCTGGGTCGATGGCACTCATGACGTGACGCTGCTCGACAATGACATTCAGGGCGACCCGGAAATCCGCTCTCAGGATCGCGGTAATGGCATTCACCTTTACTCCGTCCGTGGTGCCCGGGTTGAAGGTAATCACGTGCGCAATACCCGCGATGGCATCTATATCGGCATGTCCAATGGCAACCTGATCCAGAGCAATACCATGGAGGATCTGCGCTTCGGCGTGCATTACATGTATTCCAACGACAATCAGGTGCTCGACAACCTGACCCGCCGCACCCGTACCGGCTACGCATTGATGCAGAGCCGCAATCTGACGGTGCTCGGTAACCGCTCCGAGCAGGATCAGAATTACGGCATTCTGATGAACTACATCACCTATTCGACCCTGCGCGACAATTCGGTGAGCCATGTGCGCAACGGTGGTAGCAGCAACACCAGCAAGATTTCCGGCGCTGAGGGCAAGGCGCTGTTCATCTACAACTCGGTATTCAACACCATCGAAAATAACCATTTCACGGACAGCGCTCTGGGTATCCATATGACGGCTGGATCGGAGGACAACCGCATCGCCGGTAACGCCTTCGTCAACAATCAGCAGCAGGTCAAGTATGTTGCCGTGGTTACCCAGGAGTGGTCCCGGGACGGTCGCGGCAACTTCTGGAGCGACTATCTGGGCTGGGATCGCAACAATGATGGGCTGGGTGATATTGCCTACGAACCCAATGACAATGTCGACCGCTTGCTATGGCTTTACCCGCAGGTACGTTTGCTGATGAACAGCCCGGGCATCGAACTGCTGCGCTGGGTGCAGCGGGCATTTCCGGTGATCAAGTCCCCGGGAGTGCAGGACAGTCATCCGCTAATGCAACTGCCTACCGGAAATCTGCAAGCGGCATCTCAGGAGTCTGCACCATGAATGTCGTCGAGATCCGCGACGTAAACCAGCGCTACGGCAACATGACTGTTTTACATGGATTGGACTTGAGCCTGAGTGAAGGTGAAGTGCTGGGGCTGTTTGGTCACAACGGTGCTGGCAAAACCACCTGCATGAAGTTGATCCTCGGCCTGCTGCAGCCCAGTGAGGGCCAGGTGCGGGTGCTCGGCCATTCGCCCGGCGAGGCGGATGTACGGCGTCAGCTTGGCTATCTGCCGGAGAACGTCACCTTCTATCCGCAGTTGACCGGTCGTGAAACGTTGCGCCATTTTGTCCGGCTCAAAAGTGCCCCACTCCGTCAGATTGACGAACTGCTTGATCAGGTAGGCTTGGCTAACGCTGCCGGCCGCCGGGTAAAAACCTATTCCAAAGGCATGCGCCAACGCCTTGGTCTGGCGCAGGCATTACTGGGCGAGCCACGCTTGTTGCTGCTGGACGAACCAACGGTTGGTCTGGATCCTATTGCTACCCAGGATCTCTACCAGCTGCTTGATCGCCTGCGTTTACAGGGCACCAGCATCATCCTCTGTTCCCACGTACTGCCAGGCGTCGAGGCGCATATCAACCGGGCAGCCATCCTCGCTAATGGCCGTCTGCAGGCGGTCGGCAGTCTGGCCAACCTGCGCCAGGAATCCGGCTTGCCGGCGCTGATCCGCGCCAGTGGGCTCAAGCACCGCGAGCAGTTGCTGCAGGGCTGGAGCGCTGCCGGTCATCAAGTACGCAGCATAAACGAGGCAGGCATCGAAGTGGTCGCGATCAACGAGCACAAGCTTGGTTTGTTACGCCAGCTGCTCGACGAAGGCGAAGCGCAGGATGTCGACATCCATCAACCGTCGCTGGAGGACCTGTATCGCTATTACATGCAGAAAGCAGGCAATGGACTGAGCGCCGGAGACAGGACATGAGGCAGATCTGGAATATCGCCCGCAAGGAACTAAGTGACGGCTTGCGCAACCGCTGGTTGCTGGCTATCAGTCTGCTGTTCGCCGTGATGGCTGCCGGTATAGCCTGGTTCGGCGCAGCAGCCTCAGGGCAACTGGGCTTTACCTCTATTCCGGCGACTATCGCCAGCCTGGCCAGTCTGGCGACCTTTCTGGTGCCGCTGATTGCACTGTTGCTAGCCTATGACGCCATAGTCGGCGAAGACGAAGGCGGCACCCTGATGTTGCTGCTGACCCATCCGCTGGCGCGTGGGCAAATTCTGCTGGGCAAGTTTGTCGGCCACGGTCTGATTCTCGCCCTGGCCACCTTGATCGGTTTCGGCTGCGCAGCTGTGGCTATCGCCCTGCTGGTCGATGATGTCGAACTGGGCCTGCTGGCATGGGCCTTTGGCCGCTTCATACTGTCCTCAACGCTGCTCGGCTGGACGTTCCTCGCCATGGCCTATGTGCTGAGCAGCAAGGTCAATGAAAAATCCAGTGCCGCCGGGCTTGCTCTGGGCGTGTGGTTTCTGTTTGTGCTGGTGTTTGACCTGGCGTTGCTGGCGCTGCTGGTACTCAGTCAGGGCAAGTTGAATCCGGACTTGCTGCCCTGGTTGTTGCTCCTCAATCCAACCGATGTTTATCGGCTGATCAACCTTACTGGCTTTGAAATGGGTGCTAATGCCACCGGTGTTATGGCGCTGGGTGGCGATTTGCCACTAACTGGAGGGCTGCTGTGGTTGTGCCTGCTGTTGTGGATTGCGCTGCCGCTGGTGCTGGCTTATCGGGTGTTTTTGCGCAGGCCTGCGTGACCTTTCATACATGGATTATTCAAAGATGAAGACGTGCTACACAACGACTACACGGCTGCTGCTCACGGCCTTGCTCTGTCTGGGCCTGTTGGCTTGCGGTGATGCCGACAAACAGACGCTGGAGCTCAAGCCGGTACCCTTCCACTCTGGTGACGAGTGCCATGTCTGCGGCATGATTATCACGGACTTTCCCGGTCCCAAAGGCGAGGTGGTAGAAAAAGGTTCAGTGAAAAAATTCTGTTCAGTTGCCGAAATGATCGGCTGGCACCTGCAACCGGAAAATCAGCACCTGACGGCCAGGCTCTATGTCCACGACATGGGCCGCAGCGAATGGGACAAGCCTGACGACGCCCAGCTGATTGATGCGACTCAGGCCTATTACGTAGTAGGGACCCAGCTCAAGGGCGCAATGGGCCTGGTTCTAGCCTCATTTGCTGACCAACAGGCCGCACAGCAATTGGCCGAACGTGATGGCGGAAAGGTGCTGCGTTTCCCGGATATCGATCAGAAGGTTTTGCAGATGGACCCGGCCATGTGTGTGACAGGGGATCACGAGGCAGCGGACCACCAGCATTCCGGACATTGAGACAAGTCGAACTTCACAATAGAGGAACACATCATGGGAATCAGTATCTGGCAGCTTCTAATCGTGTTGCTGATCGTGATAATGCTGTTTGGCAGCAAGCGTCTACGCAACCTGGGATCCGATCTGGGTGATGCTATCGGTGGCTTTCGCAAGTCGATCGGGGATCAATCTTCCTCCGAGGACGCCACTTCCGAACCACCGCAGAAGAAGTAGTTACCTCGAAAAAGCACCGCTTCCGGGCAGCCCCGTGCGTGACTGATCCGCAAACAAAAATGCCGGAACAACTGTTCCGGCATTTTTGTTTGTTGCAGCTCTATTACCAGTGATAGCCACGCAGTGTTTGCGAGAACAACCTGCGGGCAATAGCCAGTGCGCTCGAAGGCGCTTCCGCTTTTTCGGCAGCGGCTTCTTCCGGCGTTAGTCCGCGGGCAGCAGCCGAATCCGGGAACAGATGGTAAGCCTGATTGAGGAAGAACTCGGTGACCTTCGGCGCAACAGCCTGCCCCAGTGCACCGGCCAGACCCATGCCCGTCGCCACCCGCTTGGGCTTGTCGACAATGGAGTTCATTACCAGATTGGCGGCCTGATCCGGCGACAGCGTCGGGAACGCGTCATACATCTTGGTAGGCGCGATCATTGGTGTGCGTACCAGCGGCATGTTGATGGTGGTGAAGCGCACATTGCTATCGGCAAATTCCGAAGCAGCACATACCGAGAACGCGTCCAGTGCCGCTTTTGATGCGACATAGGCAGAGAAACGCGGTGGCGATGCCAGCACGCCAATCGAGGAGATATTGACGATCTGTCCGGTTTTGCGCTCGAGCATCTTCGGCGAGAAGCCCATGATCAAACGCAGTGCGCCGAAGTAATTGAGCTGCATGGTGCGCTCGTAATCGTGGAAACGGTCGAAGGAGTACTTCACCGAACGGCGAATCGAGCGACCGGCATTGTTGATCAGCACATCCACGTGATCGTGATTTTTCAATACGGTGGCAACAAACTTGTCGCAGTCGGCCATATCCGAGATATCACATGGATAGGCGTAGACATCACCACCCTCCTTGCGCAGCTTCTTGACTTCTTCGTCCAGTTTCTCCGGAGTCCGCGCAGCCAGAATGACTGTTGCGCCAGCATGGGAAAGTTTGGTGGCACAGTCCAGACCAATACCGGAAGTAGCACCGGTTACGACCACAACCTTGCCTTCGACTGCTTTACGCAGGCGCTGTGAGTTACTGCGTCCCAGCATTTTTTTCACCGTATTGTCCAAGTTCAATCCTGCCCTGCCGTTTTTTCCGGATGCCAAATGCTGTTCCCAGTAAGCCCAGATCACATCGAAATAGTCTTCCGGTGCAGGGCAGCTGATACCGCCTTTTGCCAACAGTATCGCGGTTTTGTCGGAGTCGAAGTGGGTCGGATAACTGACGAATTTAAGGACGTCTGCCGGAATGCCCAGCTGCTTCATCAGGCGTTTGGTCAACGCATTTTCCGAGCTCATCTTCACCAGTTGATTGATCGGAATGCGCTTGCTCAGGTTGTTGATGACGCCGTTATCCCAGACCAGGGTCGACGGGCCATGTGCAGTCTTGAGCAGCAACTGGATCAGTTCGCCAACCGATGTTCCTTCAGGCTCGGTGAGATGAAAGGTTTCATGGTCATGCTTTGGCAGGTGTGCCAGGTAGTCCAGGCTGTTGACCACGAAATCAACCGGCACGATGTTCAGCTCGCCGCCTTTGACCATGATTGCCGGAATCCATGAAGGAACCGTCTTGCTGATCTGGCGGATCGAGTTGAAGAAGTAATACGGACCATCAATCTTGTCCATCTCGCCGGTTTGCGAATCGCCGACCACCATGCCCGGACGGTAGACACGCCAGGCAATATCCTTCTCGTTACGGACGATTTTTTCCGAGTCATGCTTGGTGCGGAAGTACGGGTGGTCGAGACCTTCGGCTTCGTCGAACATGTCTTCGCTGAAGGTGCCTTCATACAGGCCGGCAGCTGCAATCGAACTTACGTGATGGAAACAGCCTGCCTTCATCGCCTTGGCACAGGCTACGGCATGCCGTGTACCTTGTACGTTGGCCTTGATCTGCGAGTCGGCATCAGCCGACATGTCGTAGATAGCAGCCAGATGGAAGAAGTGATTGACCTTGCCGGTCAGGGCATCCATATCCTTCTTGCTGACACCAAGACGCGGCTTGAGCAGATCGCCACCGACCGCAATCAGTTGTTCTTCGGACACACCCCAGAGCGCGCGCAATTCATCAATTTTGCCCAGTGAGGACGGACGAACCAGCATGAAGACCTTGCCGCCGCGATCAAGCAATTTGGGCACAAGAAATCGACCGATAAAGCCGGTACCGCCGGTAACAAAATAATTCATTCAGCAACTCCTGAAGTACATGGATGTTGGTCAGATAGCGGGTTGTAAGAACTGTGAAGCGGATGCACTTGTTTTGTGCGTACCTTCATCATAGAACAGCCTCGGCCCCAGTCGAAGATTCAAATGCCTATTTAGCGGAAAAACGCAAAATACATGCCTGGCGATAAGTATCAGTGATTTGATTGTCAGACAATGCCGGGCCTTGAACGGCTTCTGACGTTGTACTTTTGTCTGGCAAACGCGGAAGATAAACTTTCGATCCGGCTTGCCCAACTCTCACTCCAACCGATAAGGAAGACTCACATGCTGCGCATCCTGATGGCTACATTGCTGGCCACTTTCTGCACCCTGGCAACAGCTCATGAATTCACTGTGGGCAGCCTGCGTATCGACCACCCATGGTCACGCGCGCTGCCTCCCAATGCGCCGGCCGGGGCCGCCTATATGGTTATTCACAACGAAGGGACGGATGCCGATGCGCTGGTTTCAGCCAGCACCCCGATTGCCGACAAGGCTGAGCTGCACACACACGTGATGAGCGGTGAGGTCATGAAAATGCAGCAGGTCGAGTCCGTAGCCATTCCAGCCGGTGGTGAGGCCAGGTTTGCTCCCGGTGGCAATCACGTCATGCTGTTCGGCCTGAAGAAGCCGTTGGTTGCCGGTGAGTCTTTCCCGCTGACGCTGGTCTTCGAGAAGGCCGGTGCAGTCGATGTTGAAGTCAAGATCGAGCAGGATGCGCCAGCAGCCGACGAGCACATGAATCACTGATGACAGCGCGGGCTGGCACACGCCAGCCCCCTGCCCCGGGTTCCGCCAGACTCAGGCGGAAACGGGCGTACGCATGGTGACGAACTCTTCAGCCGCACTCGGATGTATACCCATCGTCTCGTCAAATATGCGTTTGGTGGCACCCGCGCGGAGGGCCACGGCGATTCCCTGAATGATTTCCCCGGCATCCGGCCCGACCATGTGGCAGCCCAGCACCCGATCTGATTGCGCATCCACAATCAGCTTCATCAGGATCTTTTCCTGAATGTCGCCGAGGGTCAGTTTCATCGGCCGAAAACGGCTCTCGAATATCTTCACCGCATGCCCTGCAGCCCTGGCCTGCTCCTCGCTCAAACCGACAGTACCTATGTTCGGCAGGCTGAAAACTGCCGTAGGTATAAGGTCGTAATCGACCGGGCGATACTCTTCCGGCTTGAACAACTGGCGCGCGACGGCCATGCCTTCGGCCAGCGCCACCGGCGTCAGTTGCACCCGGCCGATGACATCGCCGATTGCCAGAATCGAAGGCTCGCTGCTGCGATACTGCTCGTCTACCAGCACGCAGCCACGGCTATCGAGTTCGACCTGTACATTTTCCAGCCCGAGATTGTCCAGCATTGGCCGCCGCCCGGTGGCGTAGAACACGCAGTCGGTTTCAATAGTCCGGCCGTCCTGCAAGGTTGCCAGCAGGCTTCCGTCAGCCTGGCGGACGATGCTGCTGATATCACTGTTGAACTGCAGATCCACACCTTTCTTCAGCATTTCGTCGCGCAAATGGATGCGCACCGAATGATCAAAACCACGCAGGAACAGTTCACTGCGGTACAGCTGGGTGGTTTGCGCACCGAGCCCATTGAAGATCGAGGCAAACTCTACTGCGATATAGCCGCCACCCACTACCAGCACGCGCCTGGGCAGGGTCGGCAGGAAGAAGGCTTCATTGGAGGTAATGGCCAGCTCCTTGCCCGGGATATCCGGTACTTGTGGCCAGCCACCGGTGGCAATCAGGATATGTTTGGCGGTGTGCTGCACCCCGTCGACCTCAACCCTGTGGGCGTCAACGATCCGCGCGTGGCCGTTCAGGAGTGTCACACCACTGTTCACCAGCAAAGACTGGTAGATGCCATTCAGGCGGGAAATTTCACGGTTCTTATTGGCAATCAGGGTCGGCCAGTCAAAGTCTGGCGAGCCTACCGACCAGCCGAAACTGCCGGCCTGGGCAAACTCCTCATGGGCATGGGCTGCATACACCAGCAACTTCTTCGGCACACAGCCCACATTCACGCAGGTACCGCCCAGGTATCTGCTCTCGGCCACCGCCACTTTGGCAGCATAACCTGCAGCAAAGCGCGCAGCGCGCACGCCACCCGAACCGGCGCCGATCACAAACAGGTCAAAGTCATAGGTCATATACTTGCTCCAGAGGCCTCCGGGCGGTACATGTGCCCAAGCCGCAATACGGATTATTGGAAATCATGGGAGGTGAAACCATGCGCCCCACTCTAACCCATTTGGCTCTGCACGTTCCCGACCTGCAGGCCTGCATCGACTTTTATCACCAGTTTTGCGGCATGCGGGTGATTCATGAGCGCGCCGGCAAGGGCTCGAAAATAGTCTGGATGAGTGAGCCAGGTAAAGAACATGAATTCATTTTCGTGATCATGCCCGGAGGCACTGATCGCAACCTGCCGGACAATGATTACAGCCATTTTGGCTTTGCAGTCGATAGCCGCGAGTCGGTGGATGCCGTCGCGTTGCAGGCAGAAAGAGCCGGTTGTCTGATCTGGCCGCCGAGGGATGAGCCGTATCCGGTTGGCTACTATTGCGGCTTGCGCGATCCGGCCGGTAATTACGTCGAATTCAGCTACGGGCAACCGCTGGGGCCAGGCTCCGAGGCCATGCCAATCCCCTGAGCAGCAGCACATATGACGAGGCCGCCCACCGGCGGCCTTGTCGTTGCAGGGCTCGATCAGTAAGCCTTGCCGGTTTTATAGAAGTGCTCGTAGCAGAAGTTGGTGGCATCGATATAGCCCTCGGCACCACCGCAATCGAAGCGCTTACCCTTGAACTTGTAGGCAATCACGCAACCATCCCGGGCCTGCTTCATCAGGGCATCGGTTATCTGGATCTCACCACCCTTGCCGGGCTCGGTCTGTTCGATCAGTGCGAAGATGTCCGGGGTAAGGATGTAGCGGCCGATAATGGCCAGATTCGAAGGCGCCACTTCCGGCTGGGGTTTCTCCACCATGTTGTGAACACGGTAGATATCTTCGCTGATCATTTCTCCGGCGATCACCCCGTACTTCGAAACCTCGTCCTGGGGCACTTCCTGAATAGCTACGATCGAGCAACGGAACTGGTTGTACAGCTTGACCATCTGTTGCAGTACGCCGTCACCGTTGAGGTTGAAGCACAGATCATCTGCCAGCACCACGGCAAACGGCTCGTCACCGATCAACGGCCGCCCCGAGAGGATTGCATGCCCCAGTCCTTTCATCTCCACCTGGCGGGTGTAAGCGAACGAACATTCATCGATCAGGCGGCGAATGCCGACCAGGTATTTCTCTTTGTCGGTACCCTTGATCTGGTGTTCCAGTTCATAGCTGATATCAAAGTGGTCTTCCAGTGCACGTTTTCCGCGCCCGGTAACCATGGCTATTTCCTTCAGCCCGGCTTCCAGAGCCTCTTCGACGCCGTACTGGATCAGCGGCTTGTTGACAACCGGCAGCATTTCCTTGGGCATTGCTTTGGTTGCAGGCAGGAAGCGCGTGCCGTAACCGGCCGCGGGAAACAGACATTTCTTGATCATGTGGGGAGTCCATCGAGAAGGCATTGAAGAATGCCCGCGAAAGTCTAATCAGCAACAAAGCGGCATTCAATGGGATGAGTCAAATAAGCGCACGTTTTCATGGCGGCAGGCCACTAGAACTCCGCCAGACACTGCTGTTTCTGGTCCCGATCCTGGATGCTGTAGCAACGGCTCCGGTCATTGCCGACCTGGGCCAGACAACTGTTCTTCAGATCGCGATCATTGATAGCGTAGCAACGTGACTTGTCGTGATTGACCGTGGCCAGGCAATTATTTTTCATATCGGCATTCTTGATCGCATAGCAATGGCTGGCATCAGCCAGAGCCGCAGCTGGCAACAGTGCAACAACAAGACCCAGTAAACCCAAAAGATTTTTCATGGCAACGACCCATCTGCGTCAGCTATATGCCTTCATTGCTTGCGGTGCGTCCCGGCTGTTCGTTGCGGACGCAGTATCAGGTTAAACCCCGCAAGAACTTCTGGCATCAAGATAACGAAAATTCTCCTTTATACAGGCCGATTTACGCTGAAATGCACTGTATTGGGGGATTTAAGGCTGTTCGCCATTGTCGAGTTGGCGGGTTACGCGCTAAGGTTCCGGTTCCTCGCCTGGCTGATCCAGTCGCACTGCCTGGTTGTGCATTGACGACTTCAAACCTGCGATCCGATTTCTCCGACCTGATGACGAGCACGATGGCTGATTTACCTATTGATGACCTTAACGTTGCCTCCAACGAGACACTGATCACCCCGGAGCAACTGAAACACGAAATCCCGCTTACCGATGCTGCCCAGCAGACTGTTACCAATGGCCGCCAGGTTATTCGTAACATTCTGGACGGCAAGGATCACCGTCTGTTCGTGGTAGTGGGCCCCTGCTCGATCCACGACATCAAGGCAGCCCACGAATATGCCGAGCGCCTGAAAAAGCTGGCTGCCGAAGTTTCTGACAGCCTGTTCCTGGTGATGCGTGTCTATTTCGAAAAACCGCGCACCACGGTCGGCTGGAAAGGCCTGATCAACGATCCGTATCTGGATGACTCCTTCAAGATTCAGGATGGCCTGCATATTGGTCGCAAGCTGTTGCGGGACCTCGCCGAAATGGGCTTGCCGACCGCTACCGAAGCGCTCGATCCAATCTCGCCGCAGTACCTGCAGGATCTGATCAGCTGGTCGGCTATCGGTGCGCGTACCACCGAGTCGCAGACCCACCGTGAAATGGCTTCCGGATTGTCATCGGCAGTTGGTTTCAAGAACGGTACCGATGGCAGCCTGACCGTGGCCATCAACGCATTGCAGTCGGTGTCCAGCCCGCATCGTTTCCTTGGCATCAACCAGAAAGGCGGCGTTTCCATCGTCACCACCAAAGGCAATCCCTATGGCCATGTGGTTCTGCGTGGTGGTAATGGCAAGCCGAACTACGACTCGGTGAGTGTGGCTGTCTGCGAGCAGGAGCTGGCCAAGGGCAAGATCTCCGGCAATATCATGATCGATTGCAGCCACGCCAACTCCAACAAGGACCCGGCTCTGCAACCGCTGGTAGTCGATAACGTGGCCAACCAGATTCTTGAAGGCAACAGCTCGATTATCGGCTTGATGATCGAGAGCCATTTGGGTTGGGGCAGCCAGTCGATCAACAAGGACCTGAGCCAGCTCAAGTACGGCGTTTCCATCACCGATGCCTGCATCGATTGGGAGACCACCGAAAAGACCCTGCGCGGCATGCACGAAAAGCTCAAGGATGTGTTGCCTAAACGTCCACGCAGCTGAGTTTCAGACAAGTCCACACTGCCAGATAAAAAACGCCCTTGATCGGGCGTTTTTTATTTGAAGGCTTTTTACAGGGTTACAGATAACAGAAAGCCACCCGCAGGTGGCTTTCTGACAGCTTGCAGACTCAGCCTTTGACTTGCCAGCCAGTCAGCTCAGCCAGTGCCTTGCCGATATCAGCCAGCGAACGCACGGTTTTGACCCCGGCGTCCTGCAGTGCGGCAAACTTCTCGTCGGCTGTACCTTTACCGCCCGAGATGATGGCGCCCGCATGGCCCATGCGCTTGCCCGGAGGGGCAGTCACACCGGCGATATAGGAAACCACCGGCTTGGTCACATTGGCTTTGATAAAGGCCGCAGCCTCTTCTTCGGCCGAACCACCGATCTCGCCGATCATCACGATCGCTTCGGTTTTCGGGTCATCCTGGAACAGTTGCAGGATATCGATAAAGTTGGAGCCCGGAATCGGGTCACCGCCAATACCGACACAGGTCGACTGGCCAAAGCCGGCGTCAGTGGTCTGCTTGACGGCTTCATAGGTCAGGGTGCCGGAGCGCGACACGATGCCCACTTTGCCTGGCAGGTGAATATGGCCAGGCATGATGCCGATCTTGCACTCACCGGGAGTAATCACGCCCGGGCAGTTAGGCCCGATCAGACGCACGCCCAATTCGTCACACTTGACCTTGGCTTCCAGCATATCGATGGTCGGAATGCCTTCAGTAATGCAGACAATCAGCTTGATGCCGCCGAAGGCAGCTTCCAGGATGGAGTCCTTGCAGAACGGCGCAGGTACGTAAATTACGCTGGCATCAGCGCCGGTAGCCTCTACCGCTTCCCTGACCGTGTTGAACACCGGCAGATTCAGGTGCGTGGTGCCACCCTTGCCCGGCGTTACACCGCCAACCATCTTGGTGCCATAGGCAATGGCCTGTTCACTGTGGAACGTACCCTGACTTCCGGTGAAGCCCTGGCAGATTACTTTGGTATCTTTATTGATCAGGACGCTCATTACTTGCCCTCCGCAGCTTTGACAACCTGTTGCGCAGCGTCGGTCAGGCTGGTCGCGGCGATGATATTCAAGCCACTGTCAGCCAGTACTTTAGCGCCCAATTCGGCGTTGTTACCTTCCAGACGAACGACCACCGGAATCTTCACACCTACTTCCTTGACTGCACCAATGATGCCTTCGGCAATCATGTCGCAGCGCACGATACCGCCGAAGATGTTTACCAGAACGGCAGCCACATTGCTGTCGGACAGAATGATCTTGAAGGCTTCGGTTACGCGTTCTTTGGTAGCACCACCACCTACATCGAGGAAGTTGGCCGGCGCGCCGCCGTGCAGGTTGACGATGTCCATGGTACCCATGGCCAGGCCGGCACCGTTGACCATGCAACCGATGTTGCCTTCCAGCGCCACATAGTTGAGTTCGAACTTGGCCGCATGGGCTTCACGCGGGTCGTCCTGCGACGGGTCATGCATGGCACGCAGCTTGGGCTGACGGAACATCGCATTGCTGTCGATGTTGATCTTGGCGTCCAGGCAATGCAGGTTGCCATCCTTCTTGATCACCAGCGGGTTCACTTCCAGCAGTGCCAGGTCATAGTCCTGGAACAGCTTGGCCAGACCGACAAATATCTGCGTGAACTGCTTGATCTGGTCACCCTTGAGGCCGAGCTGGAAAGCCAGTTCGCGACCCTGATAAGGCTGAGCACCTACCAGAGGATCAATGGTTGCCTTGAGAATTTTTTCAGGGGTGTCGTGCGCGACTTTCTCGATATCCACACCGCCTTCAGTAGAGGCCATGAACACGATACGGCGGCTCGAACGGTCGACTACGGCGCCAAGGTAGAGCTCCTGGTCGATATCAGTGCAGGATTCAACCAGAATCCTGGTGACCGGTTGGCCGGCGGCGTCTGTCTGGTAAGTTACCAGACGCTTGCCCAGCCAGTTCGCGGCGAAAGCCGCAGCTTCGTCCTTGTTCTTGACCAGCTTTACACCGCCAGCCTTGCCGCGACCACCGGCGTGAACCTGGGCCTTGACCACCCACTCTGTTCCGCCAATCTTGTCACAGGCCTCTGCAGCAGCCTCGGGACTATCAACTGCATAGCCCTGGGATACAGGCAGACCGTACTCAGCAAACAACTGCTTACCCTGATACTCGTGGAGATTCATGCTTTCCTACCGTGTTTGAATGGGTATTGCGCATTTCGGCACCGTATTTTTGATATGGCACCACCTGTTACCGTTTCTCTGATAAGAGAAAGCAACTGTCAGAACAGAACCGCGATAGCTCTGCGCGAATTAGTCGCTTTGGTAAAGCGCCCCCTACTGGGTAGGGGGGGTAATCTGATTTCAGCGTTTTTTACGATTGGCTATATGAATCGCATGGCCATTTACCGCCAGTGCCGCTTCATGCAGTGCTTCGGACAGCGTTGGGTGTGAGAACACCATCATGCCGATGTCCTCTGCGCTGGTGCCAAATTCCATGCCGATGGCACCCTGCTGAACCAGTTCGGCTGCACCTGGGCCAATTACGTGTACACCCAGCACGCGATCCGTTTCTGCATCCGCGATAACCTTGACGAAACCACCGGTGTCATTGGCGGCCATGGCCCTGCCGCTGGCCGCAAACGGGAATACGCCGACATTCACTGCCACGCCTTCGGTCTTGAGGGTCTGCTCGGATTTGCCAACCCATGCGATTTCCGGGTGGGTGTAAATAACCGAAGGGATCAGGTCGTAGTTCATCTGTGCCTTGTGACCGGCAATCCGCTCGGCAACCATGATCCCTTCCTCGGATGCCTTGTGTGCGAGCATAGGTCCACGCACCACATCACCGATGGCGTAAACGCCTGGCGCGCTGGTTTTGCAATGGTCATCGACGAAAATAAAGCCGCGCTCGTCCAGTTTCACACCACTGTCGACCGCGAGCAGTTCGTTGGTGATCGGACGCCGGCCGACAGCCACAATCAGCTTGTCGAAAGTGAGGCTCTGATCGCCTTCAGCATCAACAAAGCTGACCGTGACCTGCTTTTTCTTGATTTCCGTACCCGTCACACGGGCACCCATGCGAATGTTTAATCCCTGCTTGCTGAGGGTCTTGTACGCTTCTTTGGCGACCTGCTCATCTGCCGCCGGGAGGAATTTATCCAGCGCCTCGAGCACGGTAACTTCAGCACCGAGACGTGCCCATACCGAGCCCAGTTCCAGACCGATTACACCAGCACCAATCACGCAAAGCTTCTTCGGTACAGCCTGGAAGTCCAGCGCCCCTGTCGAATCAACAATCACATCCTGATCAACCGGTGCCGGAGGAATAGTGCTCGGCACAGAACCGACCGCAAGAATCACGTTTTCTGCCGCAACCACCGAAACACTGCCGTCCAGCGCAGTGATCTCAACCTGTTTGTTGGCAAGCAGCCTGGCCTGCCCTTCAAGGAGCGTCACACCATTTGCCTTGAACAGGGTGGCGACACCGCCGGTGAGGTTTTTCACGATGACGTCCTTGCGCCCGACCATCGCGGGCACGTCCATCGTTACGCCTTTGGCCTCGATGCCATGGACTTTGAAACCAGAGAGTGCTTCATGGTATTTCCAGGAGCTGTCCAGCAGGGCTTTTGAAGGAATGCAGCCTACGTTGAGGCAGGTTCCACCCAAGGCTACCTTACCCTGCTTGTCCTGATACTTCTCGATACAGGCAGTCTTCAGGCCAAGCTGCGCAGCCTTGATGGCTGCCACGTAGCCACCCGGGCCGGCACCAATCACCACTACGTCAAATTGCTGTGTCATAACACTATTCCTTTTCGTGTAAACCGGACGCCACCCTGTCGATGGCTGTCCTTGCATTAGTTACCGGCTGTTCAGACATCCAGCAACAGGCGTGCCGGATCTTCCAGCAGGTTCTTGATGGTCACGAGGAAGCTGACCGCTTCCTTGCCGTCGATCAGACGATGATCGTAGGACAGCGCCAGATACATCATCGGACGGATTACTACCTGGCCGTTGATGGCCATCGGCCGCTGCAGGATGTTGTGCATGCCCAGGATCGCTGCCTGCGGCGGGTTGACGATTGGCGTCGACATCATCGATCCGAACGTACCGCCGTTGGTGATGGTGAAGGTCCCTCCAGTCATGTCTTCGATCGACAGCTTGCCGTCTTTGGCCTTCTTGCCGAACCCGGCGATGGTGCCTTCGATATCCGCCAGTCCCATCAGCTCGGCATTACGCAGAACCGGAACCACCAGACCGCGATCGCTGGATACCGCTACACCAATATCCTGGTAGCCGTGATAGACGATATCAGTACCGTCAATCGAGGCGTTGACTGCGGGGAAGCGCTTGAGTGCTTCCACGGAAGCCTTGACGAAGAACGACATGAAGCCCAGACGCACACCATTATGGGTCTTCTCGAACAGATCCTTGTACTTGGAGCGCAAGGCCATGACTTCAGTCATGTCCACTTCATTGAAAGTGGTCAGCATCGCCATCGAAGACTGGGCTTCGACCAGACGCTCGGCAACTTTGGCACGCAAACGCGTCATCGGTACGCGTTTTTCTACCCGGTCACCGCCGGCAAACAAAGGTGCTTCGGCAGCAGGCGCAACGGTTTTTGCTACTGGCGCAGCCGGTGCAGCCTTTTTCGCTTCTACTGCAGCAGCAGCATCTTCCTTGGTGACGCGCCCGCCTTTACCCGTGCCGCTGATGCTGGCCGGGTCAATACCGCCTTCCTCAGCCAGTTTGCGCGCTGCCGGTGAAAGGATCGGCGCCTCTGCACTTTTCGCAGCGGTTGCAGTAGCGACTGCAGGTGCGGCGGCTGGTGCCGGAGCGGCCGCCGCAGTTGCGGCTCCACCCTCACCCAGGCGGCCCAAAAGTTCGCCGCTCAGAACCGTGTCGCCTTCATTCATGATGATCTCTGCAAGCACACCATCAGCTTCGGCAAGCACTTCCATGACCACTTTGTCGGTTTCGATATCCACCAGCAACTCGTCACGCTTGACCGCTTCTCCCGGCTTCTTGTGCCAGGTTGCGACTGTGCCGTCCGCAACCGATTCAGGGAATGAGGGTGCTTTGATGTCGATAGCCATGCTCTTGTGTTCCTGTTTATTTGCGTTCTGTTCTGCATAGCTGCGAAACCCAAAGCATCGCAGCACCGTTTTTTCGTGGGTGTTACACAGTAAAGGCGTCTTCCAGCAGTTTTGCCTGTTGCTCCGCATGCATTGAAGCGTAACCGCATGCCGGAGCTGCTGAACCGTCACGTCCGGCATACTCGAGGAATAGTGATTTCTTGTGAGCAGCTATGACACGGCGCATATGATGCTGGCTGCAATACCAGGCACCCTGGTTCATCGGCTCTTCCTGGCACCAGACAATGTGCTTGATGTTTTTGTAGCCAGACAGAACCTCAGCCAGATCGTTTTCCGGAAACGGATAAAGTTGCTCAATGCGCACAATGGCAATGTCCATGCGCTCCGCTGCACGGCGCTTCTCCAGCAGGTCGTAGTAAACCTTGCCACTGCACAGAATCAACCGTTCGATTTTTTTCGGGTCAACCGGATCAATCTCGTTGATCACTGTCTGGAAGGTGCCCTCAGCAAGATCTTCAAGTGTCGAAGTGGCTAATTTGTGCCGCAACAGGGACTTGGGCGTCAATGCGACCAAAGGCTTACGCAGCGGACGAACCACCTGGCGCCGCAGCATGTGGTAAACCTGTGCAGGCGTCGTAGGCACGCAGACCTGCATGTTGTGCTCGGCACAAAGCTGCAAATAGCGCTCAAGACGTGCGGAGGAATGCTCCGGTCCCTGCCCTTCATAGCCATGCGGCAGCAGCATGGTCAGACCACAGAGCCTGCCCCATTTGGTTTCACCGCTGGAAATGAACTGATCGAATACCACCTGGGCACCGTTGGCGAAATCACCAAACTGCGCTTCCCATACAACCAGTGCATTCGGCATGGTGGTCGAATAGCCGTATTCAAAAGCCAGTACTGCTTCCTCTGACAGATAGGAGTCGTAGAGGTCCATTCGCGGCTGATCGATACTCAGATGCTGCAAAGGCAGATAAACACTTGCATCCTTCTGATTGTGCAAAGCCGCATGCCGGTGCGAGAAAGTCCCGCGACCCACATCCTGGCCGGTAAAACGCACCGGGTGACCATCATTGAGCAATGTCGCATAGGCCAGATTTTCGGCATAACCCCAGTTGATCGGCAGCGCTCCGGCGGTCATTTTCTGGCGATCTTCAAGAATCTTCGCCACTTGCCGCTGCACTACCAAGCCGTCCGGAATATCCAGCAACTTGTCAGCCAGCCTCTGCAGGGTTTTCAGGTCTACACGGGTATCGTAATGAGCCGTCCAGACGTGCCCCAGATACGGGCGCCAGTCAACGAACAACTCCTTGTTGGGTTCCTTGACCAGGCTCTTGACTACATGGTGACCGTTGTCCAGGTCATTGCGATAATCATTTATCTTGTTCTGGACTTCTTCCTCGGTAATTACACCGTCCTGTACCAGGGCGTTGGCATAGAGTTCCCGCGTGGAAATCTGCTTGGCAATCTGCTGGTACATCAAAGGCTGGGTACCGCTTGGTTCATCCGCCTCGTTGTGGCCGCGACGGCGATAGCAAACCAGATCGATAACCACGTCCCGCTTGAACTGCATGCGGTAATCGACAGCCAGCTGGGTTACAAACAGGACAGCTTCCGGATCGTCACCATTGACGTGGAAAATCGGCGCCTGAATCATTTTTGCCACGTCAGTGCAGTACTCGGTAGAGCGTGCATCTTCCTGACGACTGGTGGTGAAGCCGACCTGGTTGTTGATCACGATATGAATGGTGCCACCAGTTTTATAGCCCCTGGTCTGGGACATCTGGAAGGTTTCCATGACCACGCCCTGACCGGCGAACGCAGCATCGCCGTGAAGAGAGATAGGCAGAACCTTTTCCCCAAGCGCATCTTTACGCCGGTCCTGGCGCGCCCTGACAGAGCCCTCCACTACCGGTGAAACAATTTCCAGATGCGACGGGTTGAAAGCCAGGGCCAGGTGTACCTCGCCCCCGCTAGTCATTACGTTGGAAGAAAAACCCTGGTGATATTTAACGTCACCGGAGCTAAGCCCTTCCGTTTTCTTGCCTTCGAATTCGTCGAATAGTTCGCGAGGATTCTTGCCAAAGGTATTGACCAGTACGTTAAGGCGGCCACGGTGGGCCATGCCGATAACAATTTCCTTGACGCCATAAGAGCCGGTGCGCTGAATGATTTCGTCAAGCAGGGGAATCAGGCTCTCGCCACCTTCCAGACCAAAGCGCTTGGTGCCTGGATACTTGGTGCCCAGATATTTTTCCAGACCCTCTGCGGCGGTGAGTCGCTCAAGCAGATGTGTCTTGGCCTCAGCAGAGATGAGCGGCCGGCCCTGAACGCTTTCCAGACGCTGCTGAAACCATTTGCGCTGCTCGGTATCAACAATATGGGTAAATTCTGCGCCTATGTTTCTGCTGTAAGTATTCTGCAGGGCAGAATAAATCTCACGCAGAGTGGCTACGGATTGCCCTACAAAAGCATGCCCGCCGATATCAAAAGTCGTATCGAGGTCTGCATTGGTAAGTCCGTAATGCTCCACCGTCAGATCGTCCGGAATTGGACGACGCCATAAACCCAGTGGATCGAGAGTGGCCGCCTGATGACCGCGCATGCGGAAGGCCTGAATCATCCGCAGGACTTCCAGCTGCTTCTTTTCATGGGCACTACTGGTTGCACCAGCAGCCGCCGGCTTGGCGTTGCGCTGATTTTTTGCGAGCAATACAAACTGGTCGCGAATCGTGGCATGGGAAACGTCACTGGCCGCAACACCACTGGCCGGCAGTTTCTGGAAGTAGTTGCGCCACTCCTCAGGAACAGCGTTTGGATCATGCAGATAAAGCTCATAGAGCTCTTCCACATAGGCCGCATTTCCGCCGGACAGATGTGCACTGTTCCACATGCGCTGCATCACGCTTTCTTGCATGCTAGGTCACCCTCTTGAAGGGGGGCACTACCGCGCGAATCCGTTGCATTTTACCAGTCCAATGCAGCGACTTGGTAAGCCACTACGGGTCCCGCAGATAGTCCGGGCACCAGCCCGGATCCCCTGCTGGTCGTCTAATTCAATTCGAGCTGCGGCTTTGTGGGCTACGGCTCATGTCAGTTACTTGGCACCGGTTTGTTACCAGCACCAAGGCTAGATCAAGCGAATGTATCAAGTGCCGCTTTGCAGCAGCATATTGCGCACATGCCCAATAGCTTTGGTCGGATTCAGACCTTTCGGACAAACATTCACGCAGTTCATGATGCCACGGCAGCGGAATACACTGAACGGATCATCAAGTGCTGCCAAACGCTCAGCCGTCCTGGTATCGCGACTGTCAGCCAGAAACCGGTAGGCTTGCAGCAAGGCTGCCGGGCCAAGGAACTTGTCGGGATTCCACCAGAACGAAGGACAGGATGTAGAGCAACATGCGCACAGAATGCACTCATATAGCCCGTCGATCTTTTCTCTCTGCTCGGGAGATTGCAGACGCTCGATAGCAGGCGCCGGCGTGTCATTCTGCAGATATGGCTGCACCTTCTCGTACTGCTTGTAGAAGATGCCCATATCCACTACCAGGTCACGAATAACCGGCAGACCAGGCAGAGGACGAATTACCAGTTTCCCGCCCTTGAGCCCTGCTTCGGACAGCGGGGTGATGCAGGCAAGGCCGTTCTTGCCGTTCATGTTCATGCCGTCAGAACCGCAAACACCTTCACGACAGGAGCGACGGTAAGAGAAGCCCTCATCCTGTTCCTTGATCAGCGCGAGCACATCGAGAACCATGATGTCCTTGCCGCCGGTATCGACCTGAAAGTCCTGCATCAACGGGGCAGCATCTTTCTCAGGGTTGTAGCGGTAAACACTGACTTGCAACTTATTGGCTTGTGACATGCCCATTACCCTTAATAAGTACGAACCTTGGGTTCAAAAACAGGAACGGTCTTGGGCGCGAAGTTCACTGCGCGCTTGGCTACACGCTTCTCGCCCGGGAAGTACAGCGAATGGCACAGCCAGTTCTCGTCATCACGATCTTCAAAGTCTTCACGGGCATGTGCGCCGCGCGACTCTTTGCGCTCCTCTGCCGCAATCGCTGTGGCTTCGGCGACTTCCAGCAGGTTCTGCAACTCAAGTGCTTCGATACGGGCCGTGTTGAACGCCTGGCTCTTGTCAGCAATCTTCACACCGGCGATGCGCTGACGCAGGTCTGAAAGCTGGGCAATGCCCTTCTGCATGTATTCACCGGTACGGAACACACCAAAGTAGTTCTGCATGCAGTTCTGCAGTTCTTTACGCAGAGGTGCAACATCCTCACCGGATGACCGCTCATTCACACCGGCCAGTCGCGACAGCGAGCTCTCGATATCTGTTTCACTGGCGCCACGCAGTTCAATGCCTTCCTTCAGTGCTCGCTCCAGATGCAGACCAGCCGCACGGCCGAATACCACCAGATCAAGCAAGGAGTTGCCACCCAGACGGTTGGCGCCGTGAACGGATACGCAAGCCACTTCACCTACCGCAAACAGGCCTTCAATGACCTTGTCGTTGCCGTTGGCATCCTGGGTGATCGCCTGACCATGAATATTGGTTGGCACGCCACCCATCATGTAATGGCAAGTAGGCACAACCGGCACCGGAGCGGTTACAGGGTCAACGTGGGCGAAAGTCTTGGACAGCTCACAGATACCTGGCAGACGACTGTGCAGCACCTCCTCACCCAGATGATCCAGCTTGAGCATTACGTGGTCGCCATCCGGACCACAGCCATTTCCGGCAATGATTTCCTTGACCATGGAACGCGCAACCACATCACGGCCAGCGAGATCTTTGGCGTTGGGTGCATAACGCTCCATGAAGCGCTCGCCATGCTTGTTGATCAGGTAACCGCCTTCGCCGCGGCAGCCTTCGGTAACCAGTACGCCAGCACCGGCGATACCGGTCGGGTGGAACTGCCACATTTCAATATCTTGTACCGGTACGCCGGCACGCAACGCCATACCGATACCATCACCGGTATTGATCAGGGCATTGGTGGTCGATGCATAGATTCGTCCAGCACCACCGGTTGCCAGAACCACGGCTTTTGAGCGGATATAAACGGTTTCACCGGTTTCGATGCAGATGGCAATGACACCGACAATCGCACCGTCCTGGTTCTTTACCAGATCAACGGCATACCACTCGTTGAGGAACGATGTATTGGCCTTGAGGTTTGCCTGGTACAGCGTGTGCAGCAAGGCATGGCCGGTACGGTCGGCAGCCGCGCAGGTACGGGCGGCCTGGGTCGGATTGTCCGGACCTTTGGACTGGCCACCAAAGGGGCGCTGGTAGATGCGACCCTGTTCGGTGCGCGAGAATGGCAAACCCATATGCTCGAGTTCGAATACTGCTTCCGGGCCTACGGAGCACATATATTCGATAGCGTCCTGGTCACCGATATAGTCGGAGCCCTTGACGGTGTCGTACATGTGCCAGCGCCAATCGTCATTCGGGTCAGCCGAGGCAATGGCGCAAGTAATGCCGCCCTGGGCAGAAACCGTGTGCGAGCGAGTAGGAAAAACCTTGGTGACTACTGCGGTCTTGTGGCCGCCTTGCGCCAACTGCAGCGCAGCACGCATGCCCGCACCACCGCCACCAATAATGATGGCGTCATAGGAAAGAGTAGGAATGTTAGCCATTAATCAGATACCCCAGAGAATCTGTACGCCCCAGACGAAGAGCACGAACATCAACATGCCGCAGAACGCCTGCACGAGAAACCGCACACTTGTAGCCCACTTGCCCAACGCCATCGGGGTCAGGTAGTCGGTAGTAATTGTCCACATGCCAACCCACGCGTGGACGCTACCGGACAGCAGTGCCAGCAAAGCGAAAATACGTACCCAGTTCTGGGAAAACAGTGCTTTCCAGTCGCTATAGGTCAGGCCCGGATGCGCAACCAGATAGCCCAGCAGGAAAAGGAAGAACGCAGCCAGCACGACGGCCGAAACGCGTTGAGCCATCCAGTCATAGAGACCCGAGCGCGAGAAATTCGTAACGTTGGTTACCATATCCAAACCCCTGCAAGCAGAATCAGAACTGCGGAAACAATCAGGACAATCTTGGAGCCAAGCTTGCCGCCTTCCAGCGTTTCACCAATGCCCGCATCCATGACCAGATGGCGGACGCCGGCGACGAGGTGATAGAGCAGTGCGGACAGCAGACCCCACACCACCAGTTTGGCCAGCGGGCTGCTCATGCAAGCCTGAAGCCGGGCGAAACCTTCTTCTGAGGAGAGCGACATTTCCAGGCCATACAGGAGTATGGCAATACCGAAAAACAGGATGACCCCGGAGATGCGATGCAGAATCGAGGTATAGGCAGTGATCGGGAGCTTAATTGTCCGAAGATCAAGATTTACAGGGCGTTGGCTATTCAAGGCTGCTTACCACACTGAGAGCCCCTGACTTGGGGGGATTGTCGGGAAACGCACCGCAAGCCCCACCACCCGAAAGTGACGAGCATCAAGCCGAAGGCCCAATACTGCGGTGTTCGGCTGCGGAGTATAAGGCAGCCAAAGCACCCTTTACAATTAAAACGGTACCCTCCTTCCTGCGCATTGCACATCGGCCGGAAATCGCGTAAATGAGCATTAACAACTTCCAAAACCCAGTAGAAATCGAGCCCTTGGCTCGTTTTAGTCAAATTGACTTTCAACTTTTTGACTCTATAGTGTCTCGGCCCCGCATCGGGGCGGACAGTTGATTTCAAGCAATCAGGGAGGCCGATATGGCTGACAATAAAGCCCAGTTGATCATCGAGGGCTCAGACCCCGTCGAACTGCCTATTTTGCGCGGCACAGTTGGTCCGGATGTGATCGATGTGCGCGGACTCACCGCTACAGGCCGCTTCACTTTTGACCCTGGATTCATGTCAACGGCATCCTGCGAGTCGAAAATCACCTACATCGATGGTGACAAGGGTGTCCTGCTGCATCGTGGCTATCCGATCGAACAACTTGCAGACAATTCAGACTATCTGGAAACCTGCTACCTGCTGCTAAACGGCGAATTGCCGACAGCTGCCCAGAAAGAAGCCTTTGTCAGTGTGATCAAGAATCACACCATGGTTCATGAGCAGCTGAAGAACTTCTTCAACGGCTTCCGCCGTGACGCGCACCCCATGGCCATCATGTGCGGTGTGGTCAGTGCTCTTTCTGCCTTCTATCACGACTCGCTGGATATCAATGACCCGCACCACCGCGAAGTTTCGGCTATCCGCCTGATCGCCAAGATGCCGACCATTGCCGCCATGGCCTACAAGTATTCAACCGGCCAGCCGATCATGTATCCGCGTAACGATCTGTCCTATGCAGAAAATTTCCTGCACATGATGTTCAACACGCCCTGCGAAACCAAGCCGATCAGCCCTGTTCTGGCCAAGGCGATGGACAAGATTTTCATCCTGCACGCCGATCACGAGCAGAATGCTTCTACCTCGACTGTGCGTCTGGCCGGCTCTTCCGGTGCCAACCCGTTCGCCTGTATTGCTGCCGGTATCGCAGCGCTCTGGGGCCCGGCCCACGGTGGCGCCAACGAGGCCGTATTGAGCATGCTGGATGAGATCGGTGATGTTTCGAACATCGAAAAATACATTGCCAAGGCCAAGGACAAGAACGACCCGTTCAAGCTGATGGGCTTCGGTCACCGCGTCTACAAGAACTTCGATCCGCGCGCCACGGTAATGAAACAGACCTGCGACGAAGTGCTGGCCGAACTGGGCATCAACGATCCGAAACTCCAATTGGCAATGAAGCTGGACGAAATAGCGCGTAACGACCCCTATTTCAAAGAGCGCAACCTGTATCCGAATGTGGACTTCTATTCGGGCATCATTCTCAAGGCCATCGGCATACCAACCAGCATGTTCACCGTGATTTTTGCTGTATCGCGGACTGTTGGCTGGATCTCGCACTGGAAGGAGATGCTCTCCAGTCCGTACAAGATCGGTCGTCCTCGTCAGCTTTACACGGGTTACGACAAGCGCGATTACCTTCCGCTGGACTCCCGCAAATAAGCTTCGCGTTATCTGAAACAAGGCTGCTCCGGCAGCCTTGTTTCATTTCAGCGAGGTCAAATCTTCCAGCCAGCCGATCAGGCGCAATGCCTCTTCACGGGTAGCCCCGCAGACACTGGCATCGGCCTGAAAACCGAGGCATACAGCCGGTCGCTCGGGCAAGCCGAAAAGCCTGCACCGGTTGCCCTCATCCAGCTGTACGCAACGCTCACCGGCCGCCTTGCCGGCAGGCATGCCGGGAATGGCAGAAGTGATCGATGGCGCGATACAGCACGCACCGCAACCTGCACGACATTGCATCAAGCCGTTCTCCCGGATTTATCTGCAGTCGATTTTAAGCTGCGCCAGTATGACTTTGAACGCCAGGTCGATCAGTGCAGCTTGAGCCCGCCCTTGAACAACAGATCCAGACGGTCGATAAGGATGCGCAGAATGGTCCTGGGAATGCCGAAACAGGCGGCCTGATGCATGCGGTAAAGCGAGACGTACATCAGCCTGGCAATGCGCCCCTCGACCAGCAGTGGATTGGCCGAAAACAGCCCGATCAGGCTGCCCAGAGTCTTGTACTGGCTCAGATTGATCAGCGAGCCCATCTCCTTGTAGACATAGGCCTGCGTGGGTTCTCCAGACAGTACCCGGTGCAGGTTTCGGTAAACCACGCTGGCCATCTGATGCGCCGCAGCCGCACGGGCTGGAGAGACGCTACCATCCGCCATCTGCACATAGGCGCAATCACCTAGCGCCCAGATATGGCTGTCCCGACTGGTACGCAGATCGGCATTCATCACCAGCTGGTTATTGCCGGTGGTTTCCAGGCCGCCAAGCCCCTTCATATAGTCTTCGCACTTGACCCCGGCCGACCATATGCGCAGTTCGGCTTCGATCAGTTCGCCCTGATCGGTGACAAAACCTTGAGCGGTTGCTTCGCGAACCTTCACTCCGGTGCGAACTTTCACGCCCGCATCCTGCAGGCCTTTGGTTGCTGCGCTGGAGATGCTTTCCGGGAGCATTTGCAGAATGCGCGGTGCGGTTTCGATCAAGGTGGTGTCCAGCGCATCGGCACGCAGCTTGTAACCCGCCTGCTGGGCCCGCAGCAGCACATTCTGCAGCTCGGCAGAAAGCTCCACACCGGTAGCACCGCCACCGACAATAGCCACATTCAGATGGAAATCCTGCGGATTGTTGCTGCCGGTGATTTGCGCCATATTGGCTTTCATGCCATAGGCCTGCAGCAGGCTTTGCAAGCGTTCGGCCGCCGCAGCCGTGTCCAGAAACAGGCAATGCTCCTTGATACCGGGGATGCCGAAATCGTTGCAGACGCTGCCGACAGCGATGACCAGATGGTCGTAGTGCAAGGGCCGCTCCGGCAGCAATTCGACGCCGCCCTCACCGAGAAAGGCCGACAGCATCAATTGCCGGGCCTGCCGGTCCAGGCCGACCATGCGCGCATGGACAAATTCGAAATGATTCTTCAGCGCGTGCAAATGGTAACGAATGGCTTCACTGCCCGGATCAATGGTTCCTGCAGCCAACTCGTGCAACAGTGGCTTCCACAGATGGTAACGATGGCCATCAACCAGAATGATCCTGGCCAGACCTTTCTTGCCCAGGGAACGCCCAAGCCGGGTCACCAGCTCAAGACCGCCAGCGCCACCACCCACCACCACAATTACCGGAGCATCAGACATGTCTGCTCACTTGCTGGAAAATAAAAATGGCCAGACTTGCGTAATGCGTCTGGCCCGGTTCAACCCAGCATAGCCGATGGCACCTGCGGCAAATGCTCAATCGCGGGGCTTCAGTCTCGCTATCAGGCTGGAAGTATCCCAGCGGTTGCCGCCCATCGCCTGCACATCGGCATAGAACTGATCGACCAGCGCCGTAACAGGTAGTTGCGCACCGTTACGGCGCGCCTCATCCAGCACGATCGCAAGGTCCTTGCGCATCCAGTCCACGGCAAAACCATGCTCGAATTCGCCGGCGAGCATGGTCTTGTGGCGATTTTCCAGCTGCCAGGACTGCGCTGCGCCCTTGCTGATCACCTCCATGGCGCCCAGTCCGTCCAGTCCGGCGCACTGGGCAAAATGCAGTGCTTCGGAAAGCCCTTGCACCAGTCCGCCGATGCAGATCTGGTTGACCATCTTGGTCAGCTGCCCGCTGCCAACCGGGCCCATCAGACGGATCATCTTGGCGTAGCTGTCGATCACCGGCGCAGCGCGCTGGTAAAACACCGGCTCGCCGCCGACCATGACGGTCAGCATACCGTTTTCCGCGCCGGCCTGGCCCCCAGACACCGGCGCATCAAGAAAGCCCAGCTCCCGCTCGGCAGCAATGACGGCCATTTCGCGCGCCACATCGGCAGAAGCGGTGGTGTGATCAACCAGCACCGTACCCGGACTCATGCCGGCAAAGGCACCCTGCTCGCCCAGCAGCACCGCGCGCAGATCATCATCATTGCCGACACAGACCATCACGAACTCGGCACCTGCGGCAGCCTCGCGTGGCGTGCCGGCGCTTTCTCCGGAATATTTCTCACACCAGGCCAGCGCTTTCGCCGGATTACGGTTGTACACCCGCACCTGATGCCCCTCGCAGGCCAGATGGCCGGCCATGGGGAAGCCCATCACGCCCAGTCCGATAAATGCTACTTTTGCCATGTTTCACCTCGATTCAAAGTCCTCCCAGCCTAGCATGCAGGCTCGGGCCGGGGCACCTGCACAGCCAAAGCCGCCCCTAGTGACGCTGCAAGGGCTCTTGGGCATAATGCGCCACCTCTTTTTCACCCTTTCGGGGAGTCCTGCATGTTCAAGGTCAACGAATACTTCGACGGCACCGTCAAATCCATTGCTTTCGGCATGAGCGAAGGCCCGGCCACCATTGGCGTCATGGCTGCCGGCGACTATGAATTCGGCACCGCCCAACTGGAAATCATGCATGTGATCGCCGGCGCCCTGAGCGTGAAGCTGCCCGGCAGCGATAGCTGGGAAACCTTTGCCAGCGGCAGCAAGTTCACTGTCCCGGCCAACAGCAAGTTCCAGCTCAAGGTAGCGCAGGACACCGCCTACCTCTGTGAATACCGCTGAGTCGGTAACCTGCATCGTTGCAGCGATAGCCAAACAATCCCGCGATCACTTGTGCTATCGCTGCGCAACACGAAGCCGTAACGTTACAGCGCCCTTCGGCTTCGACGCTTCTGCCAGACGCTGTCGGGCAGGCAGCAATCCTCTCTGTAATTACCTCGACTAGGCTTCAGGCTATGTTCATCCAGCCCGACCGGCGCGTCTCTGCCAGGCACAGGTCCGGCAAAGGCACCCGCCCAGCGGCTGGTACCAGTCATCCATTACTCGCCAGAACCCGGGGTTAGCAGCATGCCAGGCAGCAAATCCCTCTCGATTGTTATCCTGCCAATTGCACTGCTGGTCATCGCCATGTGCTCGATTCAGGGTGGTGCGGCGCTGGCTAAAAGCCTGTTTCCGTTGGTCGGTGCCGAAGGCACAACGGCGTTACGCCTGAGTCTGGCCGCCCTGATTCTCGGCCTGGTCATGCGCCCGTGGCGCACGCGCCTGAACATAGCTGCCTGGCGTGCGCTGGTGGCCTATGGTACTGCACTCGGCGGAATGAACCTGATGTTCTACATGTCGCTGAAAACCGTGCCGCTGGGGATTGCCGTGTCACTGGAATTCACCGGCCCGTTGCTGCTGGCCATCCTGTCATCTCGCCGGGCAATCGATTTTGTCTGGGTGGTGTTGGCGGTCTGCGGGCTGGCCCTGTTGTTGCCCAGTCAGCTGACCGATGCACCGCTGGACCCGACCGGTGCCGCTCTGGCGCTCGGCGCCGGAGCCTGCTGGGCGCTGTATATCATCTTCGGGCAGAAAGCCGGGGCTGCACACGGCGCACAAACCGTTGCCCTCGGCACCCTGGTAGCGGCGCTGATTGTCTTTCCGATTGGTGTGATGCAGGCCGGAAGCAGCCTGTTCCACTGGTCACTGCTGCCTGTCGCGCTGGCGGTGGCGTTACTCTCTTCGGCCCTGCCCTATTCTCTGGAAATGGTTGCCCTGGCACGCATGCCGGCGCGTACCTTCAGCATCCTCATGAGTCTGGAACCGGCCATCGCGGCACTGAGCGGCATGCTGTTTCTGCAGGAACAACTGACAGGCCGGCACTGGCTGGCTATCGGCGCGATCATTCTTGCCGCACTGGGCACTGCCTCGACCATCAGGCCCAGAGCGAATCCTCCCCAGAGTTGCTGAACGGCGCTGCAAACCTAGTCTTCATTGAATTGCAGCTCTGCCAGACGCCGGTACAGGGCGTTGCCAGCCACCAGTTGCTGATGGGTACCGAGCGCCACCAGCTTGCCGTGATCGATAACCGCAATACGATCCGCACCTTTCACGGTGGCCAGCCGGTGGGCAATCACCAGCGTGGTACGGCCGGCCATCAGGCCGGGCAAGGCTTGCTGGATCAGATGTTCGCTTTCGGCATCCAGGGCGCTGGTGGCCTCGTCGAGCAGCAGTACCGGCGCATCCACCAGCAAGGCACGGGCAATGGCCAGCCGTTGGCGCTGGCCACCGGACAAGCCCAGACCAGCATCACCCAGACGGGTCTGGTAGCCCTGCGGCAGTTTCATGATGAAGTCGTGGGCATAGGCTGCCCGGGCCGCCGCTTCAACTTCGGCTGCACTGGCCTGCTGCCGACCGTAGCGGATGTTTTCCTCCACACTGCCGAAAAACAGCGCCGGATTCTGTGACACCAGGGCAAAGCAGCGGCGCAAATCTGCCGGGTCGAGTTGCTGAATCGGTATCCCTTCGAGGCGAATCTCGCCTTGCTGGGTATCAAAGAAGCGCAGCAACAGGTCGAACAAGGTCGACTTGCCGGCACCACTTGGCCCGACCAGTGCCAGCGTCTCGCCGGCGGCGACCGTCAGGCTGATGCCATCGACCGCAAAATGCTCCAGCCGCGACGGGTAGGAAAAGCGCAGATCGCGCAATTCGATGGCGCCGCTGACCCGCGCCGGCAGCTTTTGCAGACCGCTCGGCGGAGCGGTAATGGCGTTGCCGGTCTTGAGCAATTCGGCTATCCGCTCGGCTGCACCGGCCGCGGTTTGCAGCTCGCCGATCACTTCGCTGATAGTGCCGAATGAGGAACCGACGATCAGGCTGTAAAACACGAAAGCCGCCAGATCACCCGGCGAAATGCGTCCGGCAATCACGTCCATGCCGCCGACCCAGAGCATCACCCCGACCGCGCCGAGCACCAGCAGAATGACCACGCTGATCAACGCGGCGCGCTGCCTGATGCGCTGCCGCGCGGTATTGAAGGCCGCTTCTGCCGTCTCGGCAAAACGCAGCTTGTCCTGCTGCTGATGGTTGTAGGCCTGCACGGTCTTGATCTGCCCGAGCGTTTCGCCGACATAGCTGCCGACATCCGCCACGCGGTCCTGACTCTGCCGCGACAGGGCACGCACGCGCCGGCCAAACAGCAGGATCGGCACCACCACCAGCGGCAACGCAGCAATCACGATGGCGGTCAGTTTGACGTTGGTGAAAAACAGGAAGATCACCCCGCCGATCAGCATGATCAGGCTGCGCAAGGCCATCGACAGCGAGGAGCCGATCACCGATTGCAGCAAGGTGGTATCGGCGGTTAGGCGCGACTGGATTTCCGAACTGCGGTTGCTTTCGTAGAAGCCCGGATGTAACTCGACCAGATGATCAAACACCTGCTTGCGGATATCCGCAACGCAGCGCTCGCCGAGCCAGGACACCAGATAAAAGCGCACATAGGTGCCCACGGCCATGCACAGCACCAGGATGAAGAACAAGCCGATCGACTGATTGAGGGCGTGCGGTGACTGGGTGGCCAGGCCCTGATCGACCAGCAGACGGATGCCCTGCCCCATCGACAGGGTAATTGCAGCAGTGAACAGCAGCGCAGCCAGTGCAGCCAGCACCCGCCAGCGATATGGTGCGATAAAGCGCCCGGCCAGTTGCAGGGCGTGACGCTGGCGTGCTGAAAGCAAAGATCTCAAGAGCGGGATTCTCCGGTGGTATAGCCGAGGGGATAAAGCAGTTCTTCCTTGTAGCCGGCCCAGACGCGCACGGCATCGGGAAAGCTGTCATCCAGTTGCGGGTCACCGCTATCGACCAGCAGCGGGCGGCCGGCAAGGGTGCCCAGCTTGCGCTTGGTGGCCACCACCCGCAACCGCTCGGGACCAATGCAGCGCACTACGCGCGGACTGATCTGCTGGTTGCCACGGCCGAGGATATGGCCCTGGCCGCCGATAGCGGTAACCAGCAGATACGCCGGGTGCCCGTCCACCAGCGCAAACAGCTGTGCCTCGGTGAGGTCACGGCCAATCACCTGACCATTCTCGATCACATCGACACCCAGCAAGGTGGTCTGCAGGCCGAGATTCTGCGCCAGGCCATGCAGGGTCGAGCCGGGGCCGAATACGTAACGCACATCCGCTTCCCAGCTGTCACTCAGCCAGTCGGCCAGATCGTTGAGTACCAGTTCCTCGGACTCCATGCCGGCCTGCTTGACGTGTTGCATGTACTGACCCGGCTCCGGCACTGTGAGCTCGCCATACCAGCGTGCGGCTACCCGTCCCTCGCGCAAGGCCTGCTCATCCAGATCGCGCACTTCACCGGACGTCAGCCTGACCAGCCCGCCTTCAATCAGTTGCCGCGCCAGCTCACCCGCCGCACGCGGACTGATGGCGTAGACGCCGGAGTGGATCTTCACCCCGGCCGGAATACCCAGCACCGGCTGCCCCTCGCGCACCACGGCACAGACATCGCGGGCGGTGCCATCGCCACCGGCAAACAGGAGCAGCGCGCACCCGGCAGCCTGAAGTTCCTGCACCGCTGCCCGGGTATCTGCCGCACTGGTCGGGCCTGCATGCTTTTCTGCAAGCACACGATGGGCAAAGCCCATGCTCGCCAGCAGATCCGCACCCATCGGCCCCGGAAAGGTCAGAAATTCAATCTGCTCAAGCAGTGGCAGCAACAACTCCAGCGCCTGCCTTGTGCGCACTGCAGCCTGTGGCTCGGCGCCAAGGGCGAGTGCCTGTTCGGCCACCCCGTCACTGCCCTTGAGTGCCAGGGTACCGCCCAGACCAGCCAGCGGATTGATAATCAAGCCCAGATGAAACATGCCTTCTCCCGTGTAAGGAAAAATTCGATTGATTGTCACATTGCGGTTATCTGGCAGCGATAACGTGCAACTGCCTCAGTTAAAGGAGATCAGTCATGCATCAGTTAGCATCTACCCTTAGCCGCGTCCGCACACCATCCCGCGCTTTTCTTCACGGCGGTTTCAACAATGACCGGGTCACCCGCCCGATGCTGCTCCAGGCCTGCCGTGATGTAGAGCATGAACTCCAGCGTTTGTTGCGCAGGCAGCGCTGGATGCGTCTGGGCAAACTATTGCGGCGCTCCATCGGCTTCTGAAATCAGTCGCGCGCCCAGAGCACTGACCAGGCTGCGTAACGTCGCAGGTGCGCCGGGCAGGCGCACCTGCAAACCCTCGATTTCACGACGCACCGGATAGTTCTTGCGCAAGCGGTCAAAGGCCGCGCCGCGCTGTGCCGGCGTGCCCTGCAGGGTGCGGCGGAAATCGGCATCGTCACGCTGCGGGTCGTATACCGCCCGGCACAGTAACGGCAGCACACTGCCTGGCTCAACGGCCTTATCCAGTGGTAGTTCAATTTGTGCAGGCGCCGGCATCAGCTGTTCCAGCTGTACCGTCGCCGGCTGATTCATGCAGGCACAAAAAGCCTGGTAGATCTGCGCCGTACCACGCAACTTGCCGTCCAGACTGTAGCCGGCGATATGCGGGGTGGCTATCTGGCACAATCCGGCCAGTGCCACATCGACCTGTGGCTCGCCTTCCCAGACATCCAGCACCACCTGCAGATCAGCACCGTTCTCAAGCTGTTGCCGCAGCGCCAGGTTATCCACCACCGCTCCGCGACTGGCGTTGAGCAGCCAGGTTCCGGGGCGCAGCGCAGCAAGCTGCCTGGCACCGATCAGATGCCGGGTATCGGCAGCCAGTGGCGTATGCAGACTGATGACATCGCAATCACGCAGAATTTCCTCCAGCCCGACGAATTCACCACCCTCAAGTGCGGCCCTCGGCGGATCACAGACCTTGACCGCCCAGCCCAACCCGCGCAGCACGTCGAGCAACCGGCCACCGACCTGACCGGCGCCGACTATGCCGTAGCAGCGTAACGCCGGATCGACGTTCTGCCGCTCGGCCAGTGCCAGCACGCACCCGAGCACATAATCGACCACCCCGCGCGCATTGCAGCCCGGCGCGCTGGACCAGTGGATGCCTGCCGCGTCGAAATAGTCCAGATCCAGATGGTCGGTACCTATGGTGCAGGTACCAACGAAAGCTACCTTGCTGCCTTCAAGCAAGGCGGCATCTACCCGGGTCACCGAGCGCACCAGCAGCACATTGGCATCGCGCACCGCGGCAGTGTCAATGCTGCGCCCCGGATAGCGGCGAATCTCGCCGAAACCGGCAAAAAATTCGTCGAGTAAAGGAATGTTTTCGTCGGCAACAATCAGCATGCAGGGCTCCCGGTTGAGGCTCGACATTCTACTGCATGGCACCCTTTACGCGGCTGATTCCTTACCCGACAGGCAGCTCAGCGCGTAAACTGGCCGGCCTTTCATGTGCAGGTTGCCACCGTGTCCCGTCTTGCTTCGCGTCTTGCCCGAGCCCGTACTGAATTCCGCGGGCTGCTGGTGCTGGCTATTCCGATCATGATCGCGCAGTTGTCTTACGCGGCGATGGGCTTTGTCGATACCGTGATGTCCGGCCAGGTCAGTGCACAGGATCTGGCTGCAGTGGCACTGGGCAACTCGTTGTGGGTGCCGGTTTTTCTACTGATGACCGGCACGTTACTGGCTACCACCCCTAAAGTGGCGCAGCGCTTTGGTGCCCGGCAAGACAGCGAAATCCCGCCACTGGTACACCAGGCCTTGTGGTTGGCGCTAGGAATCGGTGCCTTGTGCGGCACAGCGCTGTGGAATGCCGAAGCGGTGCTGCAACTGATGCAGGTCGAACCGAGCCTGATCGAACCGGCCATGGGTTATCTGCGCGCGGTGGCTTGCGGCTTTCCGGCGATAGCCCTGTTCCATGTGCTGCGCTGCTATAGCGACGGTCTGGGCATGACCCGCCCGACCATGGTGCTGGCAGTCATTGGTCTGCTGCTGAATATCCCGCTCAACTACATCTTTATTTACGGCAAGTTCGGACTGCCGGCGATGGGCGGCGTGGGCTGTGGCTGGGCCACTTCACTGGTGATGCTGGTCACGCTGCTGGGCATGCTCGGCTGGGTCAGCCTGGCACCGCACTATCGCAACAGCCGCGTGCTGCGCCAGTTCCAGTGGCCACAGCTGGCGGTTATCCGTCGTTTGCTCAGCGTCGGGTTGCCAATCGGGATCTCGGTGTTTGCCGAATCGAGCATCTTTGCGGTGATTGCCCTGCTGATCGGCGCCATGGGCGCCACCATGGTCGCCGGGCACCAGATTGCACTGAACTTCAGCTCGATGGTGTTCATGATTCCCTACTCACTGGGCATGGCCGTGACCGTGCGGGTCGGCCACGCGCTAGGCGCCGGATCACCCCGTGGCGCGCGCTTTGCCGCCGCTGTGGGCATGGCTACTGCGCTGATCTACGCCTGCCTGTCGTCCAGTGCCATGCTGTTGCTGCGCGAACAGATTGCGCAAATCTACACCGACAACCCTGCGGTTATCGCCATTGCCGGCTCGCTGCTGATCTACGCGGCAATCTTCCAGTTTTCCGATGCCATCCAGGTCACTGCGGCCGGGGCCCTGCGCGGCTATCAGGACACCCGCATCGCCATGCTGTTCACCCTGTTTGCTTACTGGGGTATCGGTTTGCCGGTCGGCTACAGCCTTGGACTGAGCGAGCAATTCGGTGTGATGAGCGGTCCTGTCGGACTCTGGCAAGGGCTGGTTGTCGGCCTGACCAGCGCGGCATTCATGCTCGGTATTCGCCTGGTCCTCAGTGCCCGGCGGCGTATTCGCCTGAGTGAACAGCTGTCCGGAGCACCCTTGCCCTGAGCGGCAGGCCGGTCAGACCTTTACTCTCCGTGAACCCGGGTAGCGGCCAGCAGTTGCCAGTAGGCTTCACTCAGATGCTCGCGGCCGGCCAGCAAGTGCTCGAGATAGGCGCGGGTCGGTCGCAAGCCATCGCTACGCCAGGCCGGATTGGCCACATATACCCAGCCCGGCAACATGCCTTGCGCGGTAAGCACCGGCATGCGCTCGCGGCTGTAGAAAACCGGCGTGCCTTCGAACGGGTCCATCTTGAAGATTTCCGCCGGAGCATCCAGCCGGTACATAACGCCTTCGACCAGCGCGCCCTGACGATGGCGGATGTTCGCGTAAGCGGTATCCGGCCGATCATGGGCCCGCTTGTTGAAACACAGCTCGTACCCGTGCAGCTGTCCGGCCAGGACCTCGCTGAACAACAAACCGCGGGTCCGCATGCGCTGCGGATTCATGTTCGAGCCGTAGGCAAAGTACCAGCTGCTCATTCGCCGACCTTGATCCGTATCCAGTACAGATAGGCGCTGTCCTGTTCGGCCTGCTGCAGCAGCTCATGGCCGAGAAACATGCAGAATTTCGGGATATCACGCCGTGTAGACGGATCGGTGGCGATCACCTTGAGCAAGGCGCCGGGTGGCAGATCACGCACCTTGTTGTGCAGCAGCATCACCGGCTCCGGGCAATGCAGGCCGGACGCATCCAGCTCGGCATCAAACACGGGATCAAAGGATTGATTCATGCGCTAACTCCTTGGCTGGCGCTATTGTCCCGCAAACCACCCGCGCCGGTCACCCGCTGCATGCAATAGCGTGAATTGTCATAACCGCCGCAGGTGACAAGTCACCTCTTCACGGTCGTGATAGAGCTGCTTGCAACCGATAGTGGCCTTGACGCCCCGTGCCTGCAGGCCGTCCTCGATGCGCTGCAGCAGGCGCATGACTTCGGCATAGCGCTGCTTCATCGGCAATTTGAGGTTGACTACCGCTTCGCGGCACCAGCCCTCGCCCAGCCAGGTTTCGATCAGCGCCGCATTGCGCGCCGGCTTCTCGACGATATCGCAGACCATCCAGTGCACCGGATGCCGCGGCTTGAAGGCGAAACCGTCAGCCCGCTGGTGCTCGACCAAGCCCAGGTACATGAGGTTTTCATCCATCGGGCCATTGTCGACGGCAATCACGCGGATGTTGCGCTTGACCAGCTGCCAGGTCCAGCCACCGGGTGCCGCGCCCAGATCGACTGCGGTCATGCCCGGCGCCAGCCGCTTGTCCCAGTCATCGCGCGGGATGAAGTGATGCCAGGCCTCTTCCAGCTTGAGCGTCGAACGACTCGGTGCTTCGCGGGGGAACTTCAAGCGCGGGATACCCATCGGCCACATGGCGCAGTTATCCGCTTCGGCCAGACCGACAAACACCGCGCGACCACTCTTGAAGGTCAGCAGCAAACGCGGCTTGCGCGGATCATCCACCAGCCTGCCCGCCTTGCTCAGGGCCTTGCGCAACGGCACCTCGAACATCTTGCAGAATTTGGACAGCTCCTTGCCGTCATTGGTATCCAGCACTTCCAGCCACAGGCTGCCGCAAACCGGATAACTCGCCAGATGCGCGAGCAGCACGCTGATACGGTCTTTCTCCGGCAAGTCGATGAAATCGCCGCGCGCCCACTGGCGGGGGAAGATCAGCTTTGCAAAGCGCTGGCCATGCATGAGTGTTTGCGGGCCATCGGCCGCATTGCAAACAAACTCTGCATAAGCGCTGTCAGGCTTGGCTTTGGCGTAACCGGCCACATCGAGACGGGCGGCCAGATCGCTGATTTCCGCACAGACTTCATTTTCAAAACCGGCACGGCAATGCAGAAACAGGGTTTTCATCGGCGCTTCTCACAAGGCGGCGCAGGAAAGCCGCGATGTGCTGACTGACTGCTTTTTTGATAGTTGGTGTTCAAGCGGACAACAGCGCACTGCTGTTAACCCTGTGCCGGTTCAGGGCACAGGGCATGTGCCGGATCAGAAGTCGTCCTCGACCTCACCATCCTGCACACCGAACTCACGGCTTTGCAGATAGGCATTACGAATGAACGTGTACTTGTCCCCGGTGATCAGCTTTTCCGCAGACAGCAGACCGGCGCGGGTCTGTACCACATTGAGGCCGTATGCCGAATTACGCACCGGTACATCGCTGACATAACGATAGGGCTCTACAAAGGTGTCCGGCAGTTTGCCAAAGGCATCACGCACGGTACTCGGGCCAAAGAACGGCAACACCAGATAGGGGCCGGAACCGACACCCCAGGAACCCATGGTCTGGCCAAAATCCTCATCACTGCGTTTCAGATCCATCTTGCTGGCCACGTCGAACAGGCCCAGCAGACCGAAAGTGCTGTTGAACAGTACGCGGGCCGTATCAATGCCGGCTTCCTCGAACTTGCCTTGCAGAAGATCGTTGGCAAGGTTCTTCACATCACCCAGATTGCCGAAGAAATTGCTCACGCCGTCTTCCACCGGATCCGGAGTGACGTATTGATAGCCCTGCGCCAGCGGTTTCAGGGCATAGGTGTCGAGCGTGTCATTGAAAGTAAAAATCGGCCGGTTGAAACTTTCCCAGGGATCATCTTCTTCACTGCCCAGAGCCAGTGTGGACATCAGCGTCAGCGAACCCAGCAGCAGTATCTTGCAGGTCTGGCCAATGTTTTTTAATCCGAATGAATCCATTTCACTAACTCCTGGAGCATCTGCCGGCTAAGAGCAGGTAATTTAAATCTGCGGGAAGCGCAAGAACGCTGATTATAGAGGTCGTCGGAGAATTTTCGCAGCATTCTGCTGGCAATCAACGCAACGGGCGGCTGTCATGGTCTGCATTGATATGAATCAGGCAACCCGGCTCAAGCTGAATTACCATTAACCTCAAGCAGGGTTGCCATTCGCGGCCCGTGATTCGAACACGCCTTGAGGGAAATCCGATGCCGCAAAAACTTCAGCAACAATTGCAGCAACTGCACAACGAACTGGCCAAGAATCCGCCTCTGAGCGATGAAGAGCGGGCGTCATTGACCACCTTGCTGCACGATATCGAGGCCAATCTGGAGGCAACCACCGACAGCACAGAGGACGACTCACTGGTAGATGGTGTCAACCTGGCGATAGAGCGCTTTGAAGTCAGTCACCCGACGGTTACCGCCACCCTGCGCAATATTCTGCAAAGCCTGGCCAACATGGGGATCTGATCGTCGCCTACTGGCGAGCCAGCCGCTGGTTCGCCGGTTCAACTGCGTGCGTACTGCGATAAGGGTTGATATCCAGCCCCCCGCGGCGCACATAACGCGCATACACCGTCAGTCGCTCGGGCTTGAGCAGGCGCTGCAGATCAAGAAAGATGCGTTCCACGCACTGTTCGTGGAAATCCGCATGCTGACGAAAGCTCACCAGATACGCCAGAAAGCTGGCGTGATCCAGTTGCGGCCCCAGGTAATCCACCGCCACACTACCCCAATCCGGCTGCCCGGTTACCGGGCAATTCGACCTGAGCAAATGGCTGTGCAGGCTTTCACTGACCTGAACTGAACCGGCACAACGCAACAACTCCGGTTGCGGCTGCGCGTAATTGCTGACACTTATTTCCAGATCGTCGATACACACCCCGGGCAAAACCGTTACGCCCTCGGCACTAACTTCGTCCAGACTGCGTATGCGCACTGCCACCGGCGCATCAGCACAGGCTGACAGGTCACGGCACAGGGTTTTCTGCAGTTCATCGTGCGTGGCAAACACACTCTGGTTTAGCGAGTTGAGATACAGCTTGAACGATTTCGACTCGATGATATTCGCCGAGTCCGCCGGAATGCTGAATTCGCCAATTGCCACCACCGGCTTGCCCGACGGCAGCAACCAGGACAGCTCGTAACAGTTCCAGATATCCACACCCTGATACGGCAGGTTGCCGGCATGCAGCCCGAGTTCTGCCCACTTGGTGCTGCGCGCAATCGGGAACAACAGCCCCGGAGCGTACTGGCTGGTGTATTCACTGGACTTGCCCAGCGGCGAATGTTCGGCAGGGTGCTGCATGGATTCAGACCTGAAGCGCGGTAGAAAGGAACCTGCTCATTCACGCATACCGCGGCCAGTGACCATCAGATGAATGCAGAACAGATAGAAAATCACGGCCGTCAGCAGCATCAGACTGATGGCCACGCCGATATTGATGTCCGATACGCCGAGAATCCCGTAGCGAAAGGCATTGACCATATGCAGGATCGGGTTGGCCATGGAAACCTTCTGCCAGAACACCGGTAGCAGGCTGATCGAGTAGAACACGCCGCCCAGATAGGTCAGGGGCGTCAACACGAAGGTCGGGATAATCGAAATGTCATCAAAGCTGCGGGCAAACACTGCATTGATGAAGCCGCCCATGGAAAAAATCGTGGCGGTCATCAATACCACCAGCATGGTAATGCCGATGTGATGCACCTGCAGATCGGTGAAGAACAGCGACAGCAAAGTCACGATCAGGCCCACAACCAGGCCGCGCACCACACCACCCATGACATAGCCAAGCAGGATGATATGCGGCGAAACCGGCGACACCATCAACTCCTCGATATTGCGCTGGAACTTGCTGCCATAAAAGCTCGATACCACATTGCCGTAGGAGTTGGTGATCACCGACATCATGATCAGGCCCGGCACGATGAACTGCATGTAGGTGAACTCGCCGACGCCACCGATCTGGCGGCCAATCAGGTTGCCGAAAATCACGAAATACAGCGCCATGGTGATCGCCGGCGGTAGCAATGTCTGCGGCCAGATGCGCATGAAACGCCGTACTTCGCGGTAGACGATGGTCTGCAGGGCAATCAGATTGTCGTGAATCTCGCTCATGGGGTCACCTTCGACAAGTTCTTCTCGACCAGGGAAACGAACAGTTCCTCCAGACGATTGCTCTTGTTGCGCAGGCTGAGCACCTCGATATTCTGAGCAGCCAGCTGGCGAAACAGTTCGGTAACGCCCTGTGCCTTGTCCACCAGCACCTCCAGCGTGCGCGAATCAAGCAGGTGTGAGCGGTAGCCGCTCAACTCGGGCGCCAGCAGCTGTGGTTCGGCGAGATCGAGCAGGAAAGTCTCGGACTGCAACTTGAGCAGCAGTTCGCGCATGCTGGTGTTTTCGACAATCTGCCCCTTGTCAATGATGGCGATATTGCGGCACAGCTGCTCCGCCTCTTCCAGATAGTGGGTCGTAAGGATAATGGTCACGCCCTGCTGATTCAGCTCGGTCAGAAAACCCCACATCGAGCGGCGCAACTCGATATCCACACCGGCAGTCGGCTCATCGAGAATCAGCAGTCGCGGGCGGTGCACCAGTGCCCGGGCGATCATCAGACGGCGTTTCATGCCGCCGGACAACATCCGCGCGGCCACATTGCGTTTGTCCCACAAGCCCAGCTCGCTCAGATACTGCTCGGCGCGCTCGCGTGCCTCACGCCGGGGAATACCGTAATAGCCGGCCTGGGTGGCAACAATATCGAAGGGTTTCTCGAACTGGTTGAAGTTGAACTCCTGTGGCACCAGTCCGATACAACGCTTGAGCGCGCCGGGCTCGCGATCCAGGTCGTGACCGAACACGTTGACCGTACCGGAAGTCTTGTTTACCAGCGTGGACAGAATGCCGATGGTGGTGGATTTGCCAGCCCCGTTCGGGCCTAACAAGGCAAAAAAATCGCCTTCTGTGACATCCAGATCAATTCCCTTGAGGGCCTGAAAGCCATTGCCGTAGGTCTTGGTCAGTTGCCGAATGGTCAGAGCAGAACTCATGAATATAAATACACCGGGGAAAGATAAGTCTGGATGTGATGGGTAACCGATAGCGACAAGCCGGTCAGATTCAACCCGTCATCTCGCTGTGCAAGTCGCCAGCCAGGAAGGCTGCATCGGCGGCAAACAGGTGCGGATACACCTTGCGCAGATGTTCGAAGAACAGCTCCAGCGGAAAATCTGCAAACTGACCGTGATCAAGCAGGTACTCCATATAGCGCTCACCGTCCTGATTGAACGGGTGAAAGACGCTATCGCTGCGGCCATCAAACTCCAGCGGTTCGACCTTGAACAAGCGGCAAAGCGTCAGATTGAAAGCCGGAGTGGCCTTGACCCAGCGCCCTTCAATGAACAGCTCGGTGTAACCGTGCATGGCGAACACTTCGGTACGCAGCAGTTCGATCAGCCTGGGAGTAGACAGGTGATTGCGCACATCGGCCAGACCGATGCGTGCAGGAATCCCGCAATGTCTGGCGCAGGCTGCCAGCAGCAAGGCTTTGGGCACACAGTAGGATTCGCCGGCCTGCAGCGCGTAGCTGGCTTTCAGTGTTTGCGGATCGGCGCTGAAGGAATACGGGTTGTAGCGAATTTCATCACGCACTGCGAGATAGAGGCTGACTGCCTGCAACCGAGGATCGGAACTCGCGCCACGATGCTGCTCGGCGAAACTCACCACCAGCGGGTGGTCACTGTCTATGAAGGGCGTCGGCTGGAGAAATTCACGCATGATGGCTCTCGCTCACAAGGCCGGTAAGTTTAACCGCAATTGGCTGGACAGCGCAGGTCAATCCCGGCGAACTCGCCGCCGAATGCGCCAGCTCGTCAGACGATAAGGCTATACTGCGCGCCCTTTCCAGCCCGAGGACCGCGCCGTGACCAGCCCCTACCTTGACCACCATTTGGCCCTACTGCAGCATCTGCGCAGCATTCTGCTGGCACTTGGCGAGGCTGAACAGGTACCGGATGAAACCCACGCCCTGTTCCTCGAACGCTACGATGAACTGCTGGCTGAACTGCCGGACGACACCGAAAACAATCTGTATCTGGGTCAGGACCTGCTCAGCCAGATATTTCACCGCTATCCGCAAATCGCTCACCTGATTCCGCGGGACTTGCTGTGGTTCTTCGGCGGCGATTGCCTGCACTTCATGCCGGACGAAGAAATCCAGCTCTATCAGCAACTGGACGAACGCCGCTTTGCCGCCATCGAGAATGACGAAGAGTTCGACTGGGCCGCGGAAAAACAGCTGCTGGCGATGCCTACGGATGGCTCCAGACACTGAGCTTGATCACCTAAACCGCACAAACAAAAACGCCGCTCAAATGAGCGGCGTTTTTGTGAATCTGGAGCGGGAAACGAGACTCGAACTCGCGACCCCGACCTTGGCAAGGTCGTGCTCTACCAACTGAGCTATTCCCGCAATGGCGTCCCCTAGGGGACTCGAACCCCTGTTACCGCCGTGAAAGGGCGGTGTCCTAGGCCACTAGACGAAGGGGACGCAGCCCGGAACGTGCAACTTGTTTTCCGGCCTCCCCGGTTGGCCAGAAGGCTTCACCGTGGAAGTGGCGCGCATTCTAGGGAGCCATCGCACAAGCGTCAACCCTCGAAACAAATTCTTCCTGAAGACTATCGGCAGAGCCAGATTCCGCGGCTGTTGCCGAACGCTGCCGGATTACGCCGGCTCGTGCTGAATGGCGCAGGCATCGCTGATAAAGCGCTCCAGCAGCCCGCCCAGTTGCTCCCGCAATTCGACCATCTGATCCAGGTTAAGACCACTGCTACACAACAGCTGATCCCGCAAAGGCAGCACCCGTGACTGCAAGGTAACACCCTGCCCGGTCAACGCCAGATGCACTTCACGTTCATCATGCACGGCACGCTTGCGTTCAACCAGCCCCAACTGCTGCAAGCGTTTGAGCAGTGGCGTCAGGGTGCCGGAATCAAGCATCAGCCGTTCTCCCAGCGCTTTGACCGTAGGCTGCGCTGGTGCAATGGCGTGCCACTCCCACAGAACCAGCATGACCAGATACTGCGGATAGGTAAGCCCCAACTGGTCAAGCATCGGCTTGTAGCCACGCACCACCGCACGCGAGGCTGCATAGAGCTTGAAGCACAACTGGTTATCCAGCAGCAATTCCGGCTGCAATGAAGACGAACCGGTCATTTCAGCAGGGCTTCAATCTCGCTGGTGAGGTCTTCCGGCTTGGTTGTCGGCGCAAAACGCTTTACCAGCTTGCCGTCCTTGCCAACCAGAAACTTGGTGAAGTTCCACTTGATGCCCTTGCTGCCCATCAGGCCGGGAGCACGCTGCTTCAGTTCGGCATACAACGGATGGGTATTGTCGCCGTTGACTTCAATCTTCTTGAACAGCGGGAAGGTCACGCCGAAATTCAACTCGCAGAATTCGGAGATGGCGCCCTCGTCGCCCGGTTCCTGGTGGCCGAACTGGTTGCACGGAAAGCCGGCAATCACCAGACCTTTGTCCTTGTATTGCTGCCACAAGGCTTCAAGGCCCTTGTACTGTGGCGTAAAGCCGCATTTGCTGGCCGTGTTGACCACCAGCACCGCTTTGCCACCGAAATCGGCAAGCGTCTTGCTGTCGCCTTTGATGGTGGTTGCAGGAATATCGAGAAGGCTATTGCTCATGATCAAACTCCGGTCAGTTCAGTTAGTGGGCAAAGGATAACCGGATATTGAATTGTGAACAATCCAATTGTTATCAATCATTCGCATCCCGAGGTACCAGCCTCAGGCACACCGAATTGATGCAGTAGCGCAACCCGGTTGGTTTCGGCCCGTCAGGAAACACATGCCCCAGATGGGCATTGCAGGCAGCACAGCGCACTTCGGTGCGCCGCATGCCATGGCTGTGATCATCCAGCTGCAGCAGCGCCGCGGGATCAATGGCCTGAAAATAACTGGGCCAGCCGCAGCCGGAATCGAATTTGGCGGAAGAATCAAACAGCGCGGCATCACAGCAAACACAGTGATAAGTCCCGGGCTCCTTGCTGTCATGGTATTTACCGCTGAAGGGTCGTTCGGTGCCACCCAACCGGCACACCTGAAACTCTTCAGTACTCAAGGATGCACGCCACTCTTCCGGCGTTTTTTCAATTCTGGCCATGTTCATTCTCCTGATCTTTGCTGTATGCGTGACGCCTTTCCCCGCAGCCATGGCGCACGTATCATGCGTGGCTTTCAGTAGCCAGTCTGAGCCAGTAATCGCAACCAGCCAAGTTGCCATTCGCTTCAGCACCAAGGAGCATCATGCAGGTCAGTAAATCAAACAAGCTTGCCAACGTCTGCTACGACATCCGCGGTCCGGTGCTCAAGCATGCCAAGCGCCTCGAGGAAGAAGGCCAGCGCATTCTCAAGCTGAACATCGGCAATCCGGCACCGTTCGGCTTCGAAGCACCCGAAGAAATCCTCCAGGACGTAATCCGCAACCTGCCTACGGCCCAGGGCTACAGCGATTCCAAGGGACTGTTCAGTGCCCGCAAGGCGGTCATGCAGTACTACCAGCAAATGCAGGTAGAGGGTGTTGGCATCGAAGACATCTACCTCGGCAACGGGGTTTCCGAGCTGATCGTGATGTCGATGCAGGCGCTGCTCAACAATGGCGACGAAGTACTGATCCCCGCGCCTGACTATCCGCTATGGACCGCGGCGGTCGCCTTGTCCGGCGGCAATCCGGTGCACTACCTGTGCGATGAGCAGGCCGGCTGGTTTCCGGACATCGACGACATCAAGGCCAAGATCACACCGAATACCAAGGCACTGGTGCTGATCAATCCGAACAATCCGACCGGTGCGGTGTATTCCCGCGAGGTGCTGCTGGAACTGGTCGAACTGGCCCGCCAGCACAAGCTGGTGATTTTTTCCGACGAGATCTACGACAAGATCCTCTACGACGAGGCCAAACATATCTGCACCGCCTCACTGGCGCCCGATGTGCTCTGCCTGACCTTCAATGGCCTGTCGAAATCCTACCGGGTAGCCGGTTTCCGCTCCGGCTGGGTGGTGATTACCGGTCCCAAGCAGCACGCCCAAAGCTACATTGAAGGCATCGACATGCTGGCCAATATGCGCCTGTGCGCCAATGTGCCCAGCCAGCACGCCATCCAGACCGCCCTTGGCGGCTACCAGAGCATCAATGATCTGGTGCTGCCCAATGGCCGCCTGCTGGAGCAGCGCAACCGCACCTGGGAACTACTCAATGACATCCCCGGGGTCAGCTGCGTAAAGCCTATGGGGGCACTCTATGCCTTCCCCAGGATCGACCCCAAAGTCTGCCCGATCCACAACGACGAGAAGTTCGTGCTTGACCTGTTGCTGTCAGAAAAGCTGCTGATAGTCCAGGGTACAGCCTTCAACTGGCCTTGGCCCGATCACTTCCGCGTGGTCACTTTGCCCCGCGTGGATGATCTGGAGCAGGCGATCGGCCGCATTGGCAGCTTCCTGAAAAACTACCAGCAATAATCCGGAACTTGCCATGGCCCAGACCAAGCGCTACCTGCTTACCGGCGCCAGTTCCGGCATCGGCGAAGCCCTCGCCCGCCAGCTGGCCAGCCATGCTTACGACCCGGTACTGGCGGCACAGCGGATCGATACCCCGCTCAATCGGGGCATGGAGAACCGCCCGCTTGTCATTGATGTCGAGGTTGGTGCCGAATTGATCGCCAAGCACATCGAGAACCGCCGCGGATGCGCCTACGTTCCCGGCTGGCCGAGGGCGCTGATCACACCTGTGCTGGGCCTGTTACCACCCCGACTGCTGGGAAAATACTTCTAGATGGACCTGCAAATCGACGAGTTCTATAAAGATTGTGCTGCCGGCTTATTGCAGTTGTATCTGGCGTTTCCGCGACGCACGGCGCTGTATGTGGAAGACCTGATCGGACTGGAAGAGACCGATGAGTTCGGCTTGCCCAGCAAACGCCATCAGAGCTGCCTGGGCGCCCTGTTGTGGCTGGCAGATGAGGGTTACCTGCGCTACGACTCGACGATACGCCACGAGGCCCTTGATCAGGCTGTACTCAGCGAGAAAGGCTTTGTCCGTCTGTCCCGTTCGGTCGCCCATCTGCTGGATACCCCGGCGGATCTGCCGGCTGCTGTCTTGCGCGTACAAGCCACGCTGGCCTGGCAACTGCGCGCAGCCCTGCGCAGCGGGCACAGTGAACGGGTGGTTCAGCTGACTCGCCTGGTTTTCGAGAGCAACCTCGGCGGGTCCGAGGACACAGTTTGAAATAGCTCCCCGGTTGAAGCCGCCCCTGCCCGCCTTATATAAGTCCCTGCGAAATAAACATTTTTCCACTCGGAGAACGTTTCAACCATGATGCGTATTGTGCTGTTTCTGGCAACCAACCTGGCGATCCTGCTGATAGCCAGCATTACCCTGAGTCTTTTCGGCTTCAACGGCTTCATGGCTGCCAACGGCGTTGATCTGCAACTGGATCAGTTGCTGGTGTTCTGTGCAGTGTTCGGCTTCGCCGGCTCAATCATTTCGCTGTTTCTCTCCAAATGGATGGCCAAGAAAGGCACCGGCACACAAATCATCAGCCAGCCACGCACCCGTCACGAGCAGTGGTTGCTGCAAACCGTCGAAGAGCTGTCGCGCCAAGCCGGTATCAAAATGCCGGAGGTGGGTATTTTTCCGGCCTATGAGTCGAATGCCTTTGCCACCGGGTGGAACAAGAACGATGCCCTGGTAGCCGTCAGCCAGGGTTTGCTCGAGCGCTTTTCACCCGAAGAAGTGAAAGCGGTGCTGGCCCACGAGATAGGTCATGTGGCCAACGGCGACATGGTGACCCTTGCACTGATCCAGGGCGTGGTGAACACCTTCGTGATGTTCTTTGCAAAGATTATTGGCAACTTTGTCGACAAAGTTATCTTCAAGACAGAGGAAGGAAATGGCCCGGCCTTTTACATCGCCGACATCGCCGCGCAGCTAGTGTTGGGTATCTTGGCCAGCACGATCGTCATGTGGTTCTCGCGTAAGCGCGAATTCAAGGCCGATGAGGCCGGTGCCCGACTCGCCGGCACTGGCTCGATGATCGCCGCACTGCAGCGGCTTAAATCTGAACAGGGTGTACCGGTGCATATGCCCGAAAGTCTGACTGCCTTCGGTATCAACGGCGGCCTGAAGCAAGGCATTAAAAGTCTGTTTATGAGTCACCCGCCGCTGGATGTGCGTATCGAAGCGCTGCGCCAGCGTGGCTGATTAGCCATAACAACAAACCCGCCTCGTGCGGGTTTGTTGTTATGGCGCCGCTGAAAGTTTACCTTCCCCTCACAGGCCAGTATGCAGCCGGGAATCCGGCAATACAGCCTTCGCCTATTCGTTTGACTGAACAACTGCAAGCCGGACTACCTTTACCCGCAGCCCCTAACTGTTTGATGGGGCAATGGAGAACCTGAATATGCGCTGGGAACGTGGCCGACGCAGTGACAACGTAGTGGATGCGTCTGGAAGCACTGGTGGCAGACGACTGGGCGGACGTGGACGATTGAGCCTTACCGGCGTTGCCATTGTGGTCGTGGTCGGCTTGTTGATGGGTCAGGATCCCCTGCAGATTCTCGGGCAGCTGCTGGGTCAGGGCGGCATATCAACAGCCCCTACCACTAGCCAAACGTCATCCAGCAACAAACAAACATCAGGCAAAGCTGACCCGCAGCGTGAATTTGTCCGGGCAATTCTCGGCAGCACCGAGGATGTCTGGGGCGCCTTGCTGGCCAACAGTCGAACCCCCTACCAGCAACCGAAACTGGTGCTGTTCAAGGGCCATGTCAATTCGGCCTGCGGCATGGCCAGCTCGGCCAGCGGGCCGTTCTATTGCCCGGCCGATCAGCAGATTTATCTGGATATGGATTTCTTTCGCGAACTGGAACAGCGCTTTGCGGCAGCTGGCGACTTCGCCCAGGCCTATGTAATTGCCCATGAAGTGGGACATCACGTGCAAACCCTTACCGGCCTGACCAGCAAGATCAATCAGGCCCGGCAGCGCGGCGAGAAGGTCGAAGGTGCTGACGGCTTGCTGGTACGCCAGGAGCTGCAGGCCGACTGTCTGGCTGGCACCTGGGCGTTCTATGCACAAAAACAGTTGCAGTGGCTGGAACCCGGCGACCTTGAGGAAGCGCTCAATGCCGCCCATGCCATCGGTGATGATCGCCTGCAAAAACAGGCACGCGGCACGGTCACACCCGATGCATTCACCCACGGCACCTCGGCACAAAGAGCGCGCTGGTTCAGACAGGGTTTTGATAGCGGTGATCCCGGACGCTGCAATACCTTCAAAACAGCCAGGCTCTGACAGCCGGGTATTACAGACAACGCCTCGACTAACGCGCACCCAAGCCGGAAACTTGAGTGCACGCAAGCATGTCGGTAACAGTCTTGGGAGAAACTACTGATTGCTAACCCAGAAAACCGCAGTAGCAACCACGAGCATGATGATGGCAAAAATGGCGCGGGCATCAACCACGCTGTCATTGCTTTCGACTTGGGCTTGTTCGCTCATGACTTCCTCTTGTTTTTGTAATGAATAGGATTTCAAGCGCTCCGAGTAAAACCCAGTCAGGCGCTGCACTCAAGCTGCACCGGCAAATAAACCTTGAGCACTTATAACTACGTGTTTAGCGTTTAGATTAAAACATCACTTTTGCGCATAACCACTAGCTGGTATCTTGCGCCGGCTCCACTCACCGGAGTGCGCCGTTCTGCGCGAAGAAGTGCTGCAACCGCCTGAAAACAGGACCTTTATGTACGTATACGACCAGTACGACCAACAGATCGTCGAGGATCGCGTCAAGCAGTTCCGCGACCAGACCCGCCGTTATTTGGCCGGCGAACTGTCTGAAGAAGAATTTCGCCCTCTGCGGCTGCAGAACGGCCTGTATATCCAGCGTTATGCGCCGATGCTGCGCATAGCCGTGCCTTATGGCCTGCTTGCATCCAGACAGGTACGCAAACTGGCACAAATCGCCCGTGACTACGACAAGGGTTATGCGCACATCAGCACCCGGCAGAACGTGCAATTCAACTGGCCCGACCTGGAAGATGTCCCGGATATTCTGGCGGAGCTGGCGACCGTGCAGATGCACGCCATCCAGACCAGCGGCAACTGCATCCGTAACACCACCACCGACCAGTTTGCCGGCGTGGCTGCAGATGAACTGATTGACCCGCGCCCCTGGTGTGAAATCATTCGCCAGTGGTCAACCTTTCACCCGGAATTTTCCCACCTGCCACGCAAGTTCAAGATCGCCGTGAATGGTTCGGTCAGCGATCGCGCAGCGATCGAAGTACACGATATCGGCCTGGAAGCGGTGAAGAACGATGCCGGCGAACTCGGCTTCCGCGTTGCTGTGGGCGGTGGCCTGGGGCGTACGCCGGTGGTCGGCAGCTTTATCAATGAGTTTCTGCCCTGGCAACACCTGCTCAGTTATCTCGACGCTATCCTGCGGATTTATAACCGTTATGGACGTCGCGACAACAAGTACAAGGCGCGCATCAAGATTCTGGTCAAGGCACTGACTCCCGAGGTATTTGCCGAACGGGTCAACGCCGAATGGGCGCACCTGAAGGATGGCCCGACGACGCTGACCGAAGCCGAAGTTGCACGCGTAGCAGCTCACTTCACGGATCCCGCCTATCAGAACCTGCAGAATGAAGACGCCCAGCTTGAGCGCATGGAGCAAGAACATCCCGGCTTTGCCCGCTGGCGCCAACGCAACACCGTGGCCCACAAGAAGCCCGGCTATGTTGCCGTAACCCTGTCGCTCAAACCTACCGGCACGGCGCCTGGCGATGTAACCGACAAGCAACTGGATGCCATTGCAGACCTGGCTGATCGCTACAGTTTCGGCGAAGTACGCAACAGTCATAACCAGAACATCATTCTCGCCGACGTCGAGCAACAGCAGCTGTTCAGCCTGTGGAGTGAGTTGCGCGAACTCGGTTTTGCCACCCCGAACGTGGGCTTGCTGACCGACATCATCTGCTGCCCCGGTGGTGATTTCTGCTCGCTGGCCAATGCCAAGTCGATACCGGTTGCCGAAGCCATCCAGCGCCGTTTCGACGACCTGGATTACCTGTTCGACATTGGCGATCTGGAGCTGAATATTTCCGGCTGTATGAACGCCTGCGGCCATCACCATGTCGGCCATATCGGCATTCTCGGGGTGGACAAGAAAGGTCAGGAGTTCTACCAGGTGTCTCTGGGTGGCAGTTCCGACCGCGAAGCCAGCCTGGCGCAGATTCTCGGCCCCTCATTCGCCCAGGACGACATGCCGGAAGTGATCGAGAAAATCATCAGCGTCTATGTGGGGCAGCGCCACGCAGATGAGAACTTCCTCGATACCTTCCGCCGGATTGGCACCGACCCATTCAAGGAGCGCGTCTATGCAGCGAATCATTAAGAATGGTCAGGTGGTTGACGAGAGCTGGCACCTGATTCCCCGGGAAGCAACAATGGACCAACTGTCCAACTGCGACGACCTGATCGTGCCGCTGGCACTCTGGGTTGATCACAGCAAGGCACTGCTGGCCCGTGATGGCGGCCTGGGTATCTGGCTGGATGCCGGAGATGAAATCGAGGAAATTGCCGATCAGCTGGACTGCTTCGAGGTGATTGCTCTGAACTTCCCGGCTTTCACCGATGGTCGTCACTCCTCGACAGCCTACCTGCTGCGTACCCGCTATGGTTATCAGGGGGAAATTCGTGCGATAGGCGATGTCCTGCGTGACCAGTTGTTTGCCCTCAGACGTTGCGGTTTCGATGCTTTTGCCCTGCGTGAAGACAAAGACCCGATCGATGCCCTGCAGGCCTTTGAAGATTTCAGTGAGGTGTATCAGGCCTCCAGTGATGTTCCACAGCCGCTGTTTCGGCGCCGTTAACTGGTCTTGCCTGCGTTTTTCCGGAGCATGACTGCCTGGCCCAGCGGCCCAACCCGCCAAGCGAGGCAGTTATGCGCCTGTTCTTTGCCTTGCCCTGCCCTGATCAGGTGGCTGCCAGAATAGTCAGCTGGCGTGACGGACTGGCCCTTGACGGCAGCCCTGTGCGCGCCGAAAACCTGCATGTAACGCTGGCTTTTCCAGGCCTGCAACCAGCCGACAAACTGCCGGCACTAATACGCCTGGCGGCATCCATCGAAGCTTCAGCCTTTTTGCTGCAACTGGATCAGTTACGTTGCTGGGCCGACGGCTTGTTGCACCTGGCTCCCGGGAAACGACCCGGGGCTTTGTTGAATCTCGCCAGCCAGCTGCAGCAGAAGCTCGACGCCGAGGGATTCAAACTGGACCAGCGCGAGTATCTTCCACACCTGTCGCTGGCCCGTAACTGCACGGTACCGGTGTCTGTTGCGCCCCCCGCCTTTTGCTGGAAAGTAGAAGAATTCGCGCTTTTCCATTCGCAATCCCGGCCCGGCGGTGTGCATTACGAGGCGCTGGCCAGCTGGAAGCTGCAACTGGCCGAGTAACAGCGCAACGCATTTTCACCGTCACATGCGGTTGTTCGCGACATTTCGCAGAAAACCTGCAACCGCATCCGCTGCCGTTTGCATATGCTGCTCATGGGTAAAACCGGAGCGCTTGAGTGGCTTGAAATCGTGGTCGGCTGCTTCCAGCCAGTGCATCTGGATAGCGGATGAAAGCCGGTAACCCTCGACTGTCTGCCGCTTGCCCATCGGATCCCGCTCTCCCTGCACAATCAGCGTGGGCGTAAGCAACCCCGACAGATGGGCCACCCGCGGCGTATCCGCCTTGCCAATGGCATGAAACGGGTAACCCAGACATACCAGCGCGTCAGCCGCCAACTCATCAGCCAGCATACTGGCCATGCGTCCGCCCATGGACTTGCCGCCTATGGCCAGAAAACCCGGATAGCTGCTTCTGACCTGGTGATAAACCTGCTTCCAGCAGTCCAGCAACAGGTTCCGGGGGTTGGGTGGCCGGCGAATTCCGTCATCACGTCTGGCGGCCATGTACGGGAACTCGAAGCGCAACACGCGGATATCCCTCTGCGCCAGGTTCGCAGCCATGGTCTGCATGAATCCGCTATCCATCGCTGCACCAGCACCATGCGCCAGCATCAACGTCGCAACAGGCTGATTTTTTGGGGAATTTTCAAGAAACATGTTTGCTCCGGTCAGCTCCAGACGTTGATACGAGTCAATATTTTCCTTCACCCGTTCACTTAGTATCAGCTTGTTACAAAAACACTCTGCCAAAAAACCGTGGATGGAAGCCATTAAATGAGCACAGCAACCAGTACCACCTACAACTACAAGGTGGTCCGCCAATTCGCCATCATGACGGTGGTGTGGGGGATCGTCGGGATGCTTGTTGGCGTCGTAATCGCCGCCCAACTTGCCTTTCCTGAACTTAACCTGGGACTCCCCTGGACCAGCTTCGGACGGCTGCGACCGTTACACACCAACGCAGTGATCTTTGCGTTTGGTGGGTGTGCACTGTTCGCCACCTCTTACTACTCCGTGCAGCGTACCTGCCAGACCCGCCTGATATTCGACAAACTGGCGTCGTTTACCTTCTGGGGCTGGCAACTGGTCATTCTGCTGGCGGCTATCAGTCTGCCCATGGGCTGGACCAGTTCCAAGGAGTATGCCGAACTGGAATGGCCGATCGACATTCTGATTGCTGTGGTCTGGGTCAGCTATGCCATCGTGTTCTTCGGCACCATCATGAAGCGCAAGACCAAGCACATTTACGTGGGCAACTGGTTCTTCGGCGGCTTCATCCTGACGGTTGCCCTGCTGCACATCGTCAATAACCTCGAACTGCCGGTCAGCCTGACCAAGTCCTACTCGCTCTATTCCGGCGCTACCGATGCCATGGTGCAGTGGTGGTACGGCCATAACGCGGTAGGTTTCTTCCTCACTGCCGGCTTCCTCGGCATGATGTACTACTTCGTGCCCAAGCAGGCTGGCCGCCCGGTTTACTCCTACCGCCTGTCGATCGTGCACTTCTGGGCGCTGATTGCCGTCTATATCTGGGCCGGTCCGCACCACCTGCACTACACCGCGCTACCGGACTGGGCACAATCCCTGGGCATGGTGATGTCGCTGATTCTGCTGGCACCCAGCTGGGGCGGCATGATCAACGGCATGATGACCCTCTCCGGCGCCTGGCATAAGCTGCGCACCGACCCGATCCTGCGCTTCCTGGTGGTGTCCCTGGCCTTCTACGGCATGTCCACCTTCGAAGGCCCGATGATGGCGATCAAGACCGTCAACGCCCTGTCCCACTACACCGACTGGACCATCGGCCACGTACATGCCGGCGCCCTCGGCTGGGTGGCCATGGTATCGATGGGCGCGCTCTACCACATGATCCCGAAAGTCTTCGGTCGCGAGCAGATGTACAGCGTCGGTCTGATCAATACGCACTTCTGGATGGCTACCATCGGCACCGTGCTGTACATCGCCTCGATGTGGGTCAACGGTATTGCCCAGGGTCTGATGTGGCGTGCAGTCAACTCCGACGGCACCCTCACCTACTCCTTCGTCGAAGCACTGGAAGCCAGTCATCCGGGTTTTGTAGTACGCCTGGTAGGTGGCGCCATTTTCTTTAGCGGCATGCTGGTCATGGCCTACAACACCTGGCGCACCGTGCGTGAAGCCAAGCCGGCTGAATACGAAGCCGCCGCGAAGATTGCCGCCGAGGTAGCCCACTGATGAAAAAGCACGAAATACTCGAAAAGAACATCGGCCTGATGGCGCTGTTCATGGTTCTGGCCGTCAGCATCGGCGGCCTGGTACAGATCGTGCCGCTGTTCTTCCAGGACGTCACCAACACCCCGGTTGACGGCATGAAGCCACGCAGCGCGCTGGAAATGGAAGGTCGCGACATCTACATCCGTGAAGGCTGCGTCGGTTGCCACTCGCAGATGATCCGTCCGTTCCGTGCCGAAACCGAACGTTACGGCCACTACTCGGTAGCCGGTGAAAGCGTCTGGGACCACCCGTTCCTGTGGGGCTCCAAGCGTACCGGTCCGGATCTGGCCCGCGTTGGCGGCCGCTACTCGGATGACTGGCACCGTGCGCACCTGTACAACCCGCGCAACGTCGTGCCCGAGTCGATCATGCCGGCTTACCCGTGGCTGGTGGAAAACACCCTCGACGGCAAGCTGACCGGCGCCAAGCTGCAAGCCATGAAAACCCTCGGTGTGCCTTACACCGATGAGGACATCGCCGGAGCTGGTGACGCCGTCAAGGGCAAGACCGAAATGGATGCACTGGTGGCCTTCCTCCAGGGGCTCGGTACCAGCCTGAAGAACAAGCGCTAAGCCGATGGACAGTTCTTTTATGGACATCGGAACCCTGCGCGGACTCGGCACCCTTCTGGTACTGGTCGCATTCGTCAGCGTGACCCTCTGGGCCTACAGCGGCCGGAACAAGGCACGCTTTGACGAAGCCGCCAATCTGCCGTTTGCGGACGAACCCGTGCACAAAATAGCGCAAAAAGAACAACTCTCTAGGAGTAACAACCAATGACCGCGTTCTGGAGTTGGTACATCACCATTCTGACACTGGGCACCATAGTCGCGCTGCTCTGGCTGATCTTTGCCACCCGCAAGGGCGAAAGCAAAGGCACTACAGACCAGACCATGGGGCACGCCTTCGACGGTATCGAGGAATATGACAACCCGCTGCCCAAGTGGTGGTTCATGCTGTTCATCGGCACCATCGTCTTCTCCATCGGCTACCTGATCCTTTATCCGGGTCTTGGCAACTGGAAAGGCATCTTGCCTGGATACGAGGGTGGCTGGACCCAGGACAAGCAATGGCAACACGAAGTCGACAAGGCGCAAGCCGAGTACGGCCCGATCTTCGCCAAATATGCAGCCATGCCGATCGTCGATGTCGCCAAGGATCCGCAAGCCCTGAAGATGGGTGGTCGCATGTTCGCCACCTATTGCTCGATCTGCCATGGCTCGGACGCCAAGGGTGCCGTTGGCTTCCCCAACCTGACTGACAATATCTGGCGCTGGGGCGGCACTCCGGACGACATTCAGGCGAGCATCCTCAATGGCCGCCATGCTGCCATGCCGGCTTGGGGCGCCATTCTCGGTGATGCCGGCGTAAGGAATGTTGCCGCCTATGTCCGTCAGGATCTGGCCGGCTTGAAGCTGCCTAAAGACAGCAATGCCGATGCAGCTGCCGGCAAGCAGCTTTTTGCCACCAACTGCTCCGCCTGCCATGGTGCGGAAGGTCAGGGCATGGCGATGATGGGAGCTCCTGATCTGACCAAGCCTGCCGGTTTCATTTACGGTACCAGCCTGATCCAGCTGGAGCAGACCATTCGTAACGGCCGCAACGGACTGATGCCAGCCCAGGAGCAATACCTCGGCGCTGACAAGGTGCATATTCTGGCCGCGTACGTTTACAGCCTGTCCCATCAGGAAACCGAACAAGCCAGCAAATGATGTACTGCCAGCAGCACCGCCCGGTGCTGCTGACTCCACCGACCAGACCAGCTCTCCCGGTTAAACCAGCGTTCTACCACCTCCCCCCTGCACCTTGTGCGTCCTGCTCCACTCCTGCTCTCCGGCCACCCCCTGAAACACTCCCGTCTGCGACAATTCACCGCAGAACAGTCCGCCACTACCCGTCGCACTTGCCATTCGGCGGCAATTGTTTGCGGATTCAGCATGAGTTCAGGCAATAACAGAAAGTCTGGTCTACCCTTGAATTCCTAGCGTCAAGCTCGGTTTTCACTGCAATTTCACTGCGTATCAAGGCCAAAAACTCGCCATCATTTCAGCCAGCCGCTGAATCATTGGTGTTTTGCCCGGCGCAGGCGGGTTTGCAATGCGAAATGCCTTTCTCCATACTTGCCGCCGTTTTTTCCCAACTGTAACCGAAAGTTACAGCGCACCTGCCCAAACCTGGAAATTTCTAGCATGAGCACAGCACTGAGTCCCACTGCTTACAACTACAAAGTGGTCCGCCAGTTTGCCGTTATGACGGTAGTCTGGGGGGTTATTGGCATGTTGGCTGGCGTTTTGATTGCGTCCCAACTGGTATGGCCCGAGCTCAATTTCGGAATACCATGGCTGAGCTTCGGTCGCCTGCGACCTTTGCACACCAACGCGGTGATCTTCGCGTTTGGCGGCTGTGCACTGTTCGCCACGTCCTACTATGTCGTGCAGCGCACGTCACAAGCCCGACTCATTTCCGATGGTCTGGCGGCGTTTACCTTCTGGGGCTGGCAAGCAGTGATCATCGGTGCGGTGATTACCCTTCCTCTTGGCTACACCTCCTCCAAGGAATATGCCGAACTGGAATGGCCGATCGATATCCTGATCACCCTGGTGTGGGTGACCTACGCGGTTGTATTCTTTGGCACCATTGCCAAGCGCAAGACCAAGCACATTTACGTGGGTAACTGGTTCTTTGGCGGCTTCATCCTGACGGTTGCCCTGCTGCACGTAGTCAACAGCATGGAGTTGCCGGTTTCAGCGTTCAAATCCTATTCCGTCTATTCCGGTGCTACCGATGCCATGGTGCAGTGGTGGTACGGCCATAACGCGGTAGGTTTCTTCCTCACTGCCGGCTTCCTCGGCATGATGTACTACTTCGTACCGAAGCAGGCCGAACGCCCGATCTACTCCTATCGCCTGTCCATCGTGCACTTCTGGGCACTGATTACCGTCTATATCTGGGCCGGTCCGCACCACCTGCACTACACCGCGCTGCCGGACTGGGCCCAATCGCTGGGCATGGGTATGTCGCTGATTCTGCTGGCACCCAGCTGGGGCGGCATGATCAACGGCATGATGACCCTCTCCGGCGCCTGGCATAAGCTGCGCACCGACCCGATCCTGCGCTTCCTGGTGGTGTCCCTGGCCTTCTACGGCATGTCCACCTTCGAAGGCCCGATGATGGCGATCAAGACCGTCAACGCCCTGTCCCACTACACCGACTGGACCATCGGCCACGTACATGCCGGCGCCCTCGGCTGGGTGGCCATGGTATCGATTGGTTCGCTGTATCACCTGATTCCCAAGGTCTACGGCCGCGAGCAGATGTACAGCATCGGGCTGATCAACACGCACTTCTGGCTGGCTACTGTCGGCACCGTGCTGTACATCGCCTCGATGTGGGTCAACGGCATCACCCAGGGTCTGATGTGGCGTGCAGTCAACTCCGACGGCACCCTCACCTATTCCTTCGTCGAGTCGCTGGAAGCCAGCCATGCCGGCTATCTGGTGCGCGTAATTGGTGGCGCCTTCTTTGCCTCGGGCATGCTGTTCATGGCCTACAACACCTGGCGCACCGTGCGTGAAGCCAAGCCGGCTGAATACGAAGCCGCCGCGAAGATTGCCGCCGAGGTAGCCCACTGATGAAAAAGCACGAAATACTCGAAAAGAACATCGGCCTGATGGCGCTGTTCATGGTTCTGGCCGTCAGCATCGGCGGCCTGGTACAGATCGTGCCGCTGTTCTTCCAGGACGTCACCAACACCCCGGTTGACGGCATGAAGCCACGCAGCGCGCTGGAAATGGAAGGTCGCGACATCTACATCCGTGAAGGCTGCGTCGGCTGCCACTCGCAGATGATCCGTCCGTTCCGTGCCGAAACCGAACGTTACGGCCACTACTCGGTAGCCGGTGAAAGCGTCTGGGACCACCCGTTCCTGTGGGGCTCCAAGCGTACCGGTCCGGATCTGGCCCGCGTTGGCGGCCGCTACTCGGATGACTGGCACCGTGCGCACCTGTACAACCCGCGCAACGTCGTGCCCGAGTCGATCATGCCGGCTTACCCGTGGCTGGTGGAAAACACCCTCGACGGCAAGCTGACCGGCGCCAAGCTGCAAGCCATGAAAACCCTCGGTGTGCCTTACACCGATGAGGACATCGCCGGAGCTGGTGACGCCGTCAAGGGCAAGACCGAAATGGATGCACTGGTGGCCTTCCTCCAGGGGCTCGGTACCAGCCTGAAGAACAAGCGCTAAGCCGATGGACAGTTCTTTTATGGACATCGGAACCCTGCGCGGACTCGGCACCCTTCTGGTACTGGTCGCATTCGTCAGCGTGACCCTCTGGGCCTACAGCGGCCGGAACAAGGCACGCTTTGACGAAGCCGCCAATCTGCCATTTGCGGATGAGCCCACAACAAAGAAAAGTAAAGAACAAGCTTCTGGGAGTAAGAGCGAATGACCGCGTTCTGGAGTTGGTACATCACCATTCTGACACTGGGCACCATAGTCGCGCTGATCTGGCTGATTTTTGCCACCCGCAAGGGACAACGCGCGGACACCACTGAGCAGACTGTCGGACATTCATTCGATGGTATCGAGGAATTCGACAATCCACTGCCGAAATGGTGGTTCATGCTGTTTGTTGCCACCATCATTTTTGCGCTGGGTTACTGGGTAATTTATCCAGGTTTGGGCAACTGGAAGGGTATCCTGCCGGGCTATCCAGGTGGCTGGACACAAGATAAGCAATACGACCATGAAATGGTCAAAGCTGAAGCAGAATATGGCCCGATCTACGCCAAATATGCTGCGATGCCGCTCACCGAAGTCGCCAAGGATCCGCAAGCCCTGAAGATTGGCGGCCGCCTGTTTGCCTCCAACTGCTCGGTTTGCCACGGTTCAGACGCCAAAGGCACTTACGGCTTCCCCAACCTGACCGATGATATCTGGCGCTGGGGCGGCGAACCGGACGCCATTCAGGCCAGTATTCTGAATGGCCGTGAAGCAGCCATGCCGGCCTGGTTGTCCATTCTGGGTAACGATGGCGTCAAGAACGTTGCCGCCTATGTCGTCAGCGATCTGGCCGACCGCAAGCTGCCCGAGGGTGCCAAGGTTGACGTAGCTGCAGGCAAGGCCTTGTTCAGCACCAACTGCTCTGCCTGTCACGGTGCCGAAGGGCATGGCAATCCGGCGATGGGTGCGCCAAACCTTACCCAGCCGGCTGGCTTCATCTATGGCACCAGCCTGGCCCAGGTCGAGCAAACCCTGCGCTATGGTCGTCACGGCAAAATGCCGGCGCAACTGGAGTTCCTCGGCAAGGACAAAGTGCACTTGCTGGCGGCCTATGTTTACAGCCTGTCCCATGACAAGCAAAAAACAGAATAAGCAAATTACTTTCTGTTCTATTGAGCGGCGTCAGGGGAAACCCGGCGCCGTTTTGCTTTAATTCCTCGTGAAATCAGTCGAGACCCGGCGACCATAGGTCGCAGACTGACTGTAGACAGGGCGGCGTATCATCTGTAACGCAGGCCCTTTTGCTTCGGCTCCGAGTACTTTTCACTACCCGAAGCCATCACCAACGGATGCGGTACGCAGTAATGAGCGAAAAAATTCCCGTTAAGGACGTAACCCCGACTTCAGCAAAAACAGTCGAGTACACCGATCTCTATGCCAGCCGGGAGAAGATTTATACCCGCTCGTTTACCGGTTTTTTTCGTAATCTGCGCATTTCCGGCGGAGTTTTCCTGTTCATTCTGTACTTCGGCACAGTCTGGCTGAACTGGGGTAATCGCCAGGCGATCCTCTGGGATCTGCCTGAACGCAAGTTCTATATTTTCGGTGCGACCTTCTGGCCACAGGACTTTGTCCTGCTGTCCTGGAGTCTGATCGTCTGCGCCTTCGGCCTGTTCTTCATCACGGTTTTCGCCGGGCGCGTCTGGTGTGGCTACACCTGTCCGCAAAGTGTTTTTACCTGGGTCTACATGTGGGCAGAACGGGTAACCGAGGGTGAGCGCAACCAGCGCATGAAACTCGACAAACAACCCATGAGCAGCGCCAAGTTCCTGCGCAAATCTGCCAAGCATGGCATCTGGCTGTTGGTCGCGCTGGCCACCGGCCTGACCTTTGTCGGCTACTTCACGCCCATCCGCGACCTGATACCCAGCCTGTTCGACGGCACTGCCGATGCGTGGGCGTATTTCTGGATCGGCTTCTTTACCCTGGCCACCTACGGCAATGCCGGCTGGTTGCGGGAAAATGTCTGCATCTACATGTGTCCCTATGCCCGTTTCCAGAGCGTGATGTTCGACAAGGACACCCTGATCGTTTCCTACGACACCAGCCGCGGCGAATCACGTGGGCCGCGCAAACGTGATGCCGACTACAAGGCCAGCGGCCTGGGTGACTGTATCGACTGCAAGATGTGCGTGCATGTCTGCCCTACCGGTATCGATATCCGCGATGGCCTGCAGATCGAATGCATCGGCTGTGCCGCCTGTGTCGATGCCTGCGACAGCATCATGGAGAAAATGGGCTACCCGAAAGGACTGGTCAGCTACACCACCGAGCACAACCTCTCCGGGCAGACCACACATATGCTGCGGCCACGCCTGATCGGTTATGCCATCGCCCTGCTGACCATGGCCAGCCTGCTGGCGGTTGCGGTATACATAAGGCCGCTGGCCGGGCTGGATGTTCTCAAGGACCGCGTGCTCTATCGTGAAAATGAAGAGGGCCGGATTGAAAACGTCTACGTCCTGAAAATCATGAACAAGGCACAGCGCCAACTGACATTCCGCATCGAGGCAGACGGCCTGGAAGGTCTGGTCTACGAAGGCAAGCGCGAAATCGTGGCCGCCGAAGGTGAGGTGCTGTCGTTGCCGGTAGAATTGTCGATTGATCCGGAAAACCTGCCGTCCAGCACCAATGATATCGAGTTCCGTATCCAGGCAATCGAAGATCCGAGCATTACCGCCGACTCCGAAAGCCGCTTTATCGGTCCGGCAGTCCGGTAGAATCTGCTGGCGTTTGCCCCGAATCACTCGGGCAAACGCCAGCTGCCCTAACTCCAAGGAATTCCATGCACAGCAATACCCCTGTTCAACCCTGGTACAAAGAGTTCTGGGCCTGGTTCATCATCGCCATCCTGGTGTTCGCCGTGGTCATCGGTCTGACACTGGTGTACATCTCCATCAAGGGTGGCGACACACTGGTAGTCAGTAACTATTACGATGCCGGCAAGGGGATCAACCAGTCTCTTGAGCGCGAAAAGCTGGCTGAACGGCTCGGCATGAGCGCCGAACTGACGCTCGACAATGTAACCGGCAGCGCAGAGTTGGTACTGAATGGCATCAGCCGCCCGCAAGTGCTGACGCTAAACCTGATTTCACCAACCCAGGCGGAAAAAGATCGCCGCGTAATTCTGCAACCCGTAGACAGCAACATTTACCGCGGCATCCTGCAGGATGAAGTCAGCGGCCGGCGCTTCGTCGAGGTGCTCGGCCTCGAAGAGGGCAAGGAATGGCGCTTGTTTGACGAGGAAGAACTGGCACCTGGCCAGGTGATCCTCATCGGCAACTGAGCCACCCGTGGCCACGCCCCTTCCGTGCTATCACTGTGGCTTGCCGGTCCCCGCTGGCAGCCGTTACCGCACTACCGTGCTGGGTGAATTGCGCGAGATGTGCTGCCCGGGCTGTCAGGCCGTAGCCGAGGCCATTGTCAGTGGCGGGCTGGAAAGCTATTACCTGCACCGCAGCGAAACTTCAGTCAACCCTGACTCGCTGTCGCGAGCCGTGCCTGACGAACTGATCCTGCTGGACCGTGCGGACATCCAGCAGCCTTTCGTTGCGCATCAGGGGGCGGTTGCCGAGGCCAGCCTGCTGATCGAAGGTATCAGTTGCGCAGCCTGCGGCTGGCTGATCGAGAAACACCTGCGCGGCCTGCCGGCCATCGCCGAAGCCAATCTCAATCTGTCCAATCACCGTCTGCAAGTGCGCTGGGCCGACAGCCAGCTGCCGCTCAGCCAGCTGCTCGGTAGTTTGCGCAGCATCGGCTATGTCGCCCATCCGTATCAGGCTGACCGCGCAGCTGCGCAACTGCACGCAGAAAATCGCCGGGCGATCCGCCAGCTCGGCGTAGCCGGTCTGCTGTGGATGCAGGTGATGATGGCCAGCATGGCGACCTGGCCCGAGTTCAATCTCGACCTTTCAAGCGAAATGGACCAGATCCTGCGCTGGGTCAGCCTGTTTTTAACCACGCCGATCGTTTTTTATTGCTGCACGGATTTTTTCAAAGGCGCCCTGCGTGATCTGCGTACCCGCCACCTGACCATGGATGTGTCGGTATCGCTGGCCATCGGCGGTGCCTATCTGGCCGGCATCTGGGCCACCATCAACCGCAGTGGCGAGCTGTATTTCGATGCGGTCGGCATGTTCGCCCTGTTTCTGCTCGCCGGACGCTATCTGGAGCGACGTGCGCGGGAGCGCACCGCCGCCGCTACGGCGCAACTGGTCAAGCTGCTGCCGGCATCCTGCCTGCGCCTGGACCCGTCCGGCCAGAGCGAACGCATTTTGCTCAGTGAACTGTCGCTGGGCGACCGGATACTGGTGCCGCCCGGCGCCCTGTTACCGGCCGACGGCATCATCATCGAGGGGCAGTCCAGCGTTGACGAATCGCTGTTGACCGGTGAGTACCTGCCGCTGCCGCGCAACAGCGGCGATGCAGTTACCGCCGGCACCCTGAATGTCGAAGGGCCGCTGACCATCGAAGTCGCGGCGCTGGGTGACAACACACGGCTGTCCGCCATCGTCCGCCTGCTTGAACGCGCCCAGAGCGAAAAACCCGCGCTGGCCCAGCTGGCTGACCGTGTGGCCCAGTGGTTCCTGCTGGCGGTGTTGCTCAGTGCCGGCGTGGTTGGTCTGGTCTGGTGGCAGATTGATCCGGACCGCGCATTCTGGATCGTCCTCGCGTTGCTGGTTGCCACCTGCCCCTGCGCCCTGTCGCTGGCCACCCCGACAGCCCTCACTTCCGCTACCGGCAGCCTGCACAAGATGGGCCTGCTGCTGACCCGGGGGCATGTTCTGGAAGGTCTGGGGCGGATTGATACGGTAATTTTCGATAAAACCGGCACCTTGACCGAGGGCCGCCTGACCTTGCGCGAAGTTCGCCAGCTCGCTGAACTGGATACCGATAGCTGTCTGGAACTGGCCGCCGCACTGGAAAATCGTTCGGAACACCCGATAGCCAAAGCATTCGGCCGGGCACCACAGGCGGCAGAGAATGTTCAGGTCAGCGCCGGACTGGGTCTGCAAGGCCAGGTTGGTGAGCGGCTGTTGCGCATTGGTCAGCCGGATTATGTCGCGCAACTGGGCAAGCAGCCTGCTCCTGCGATCCCTGACGAACATGGCCAGTGGCTACTGCTCGGCGACCGGTCCGGGCCACTGGCCTGGCTGGTGCTGGATGATCACCTGCGTAGCGACGCCGTTGACCTGATCAACGCCTGCAAACAGCTCGGCTGGAAAACCCTGCTGTTATCCGGTGACAGCTCGCCAATGGTCGCCGAGGTGGCCGGACAGCTGGGCATTGCCGATGTGCGTGGCGGTCTCACCCCCAACGACAAGCTGGAGGTACTGCGCCAGCTGCATCAGCAAGGTCACCGCGTGCTGATGCTCGGCGATGGCGTCAATGATGTGCCGGTACTGGCGGCTGCCGATATAAGTGTGGCCATGGGCAGCGCCACCGATCTGGCCAAAACCACTGCCGATGCCGTGCTGTTGTCCAACCGCCTGGACAGCCTGGTGCAGGCCTTTGCCATGGCCAAACGCACCCGCCGCATCATCCTCGAGAATCTGCTCTGGGCCACGTTGTACAATGCGCTGGTTCTGCCGTTCGCCGCACTGGGCTGGGTCACGCCGGTGTGGGCCGCGCTGGGCATGTCCGTCAGCTCCCTGCTGGTGGTACTCAACGCCCTGCGCCTGACGCGCAGTTGAATTCGCCCTTACCCACCGGAGCTAGCATGCCCGCCCTGTACGTCATGATTCCCATCGCCGTGATCATTGTCGCCCTGGCCATCTGGCTGTTCTTCTGGGCGGTGGATAGTGGCCAGTACGATGATCTGGAAAGCCCCGCTCACAGCATTCTCTTTGATGACGAAGATCCGGCACACCAGGCCGGTATCGAGGAGGCTGAAGGCAGGCAGGACACTCCCCGTGACTGAACTGTTACCGCAACTGGCTTCGGCGCTGATTCTCGGCTTGCTTGGCGGCGGTCACTGCCTGGGCATGTGCGGCGGCCTGATGGGGGCGCTGACCCTGGCCATACCGCCGGAACAGCGCAACCGGCGCCTGCAACTGCTGCTGGCCTACAACGCCGGTCGCATCTGCAGTTACGCCATTGCCGGCCTGCTGCTGGGCCTGGCTGGCTGGGCGGTGGGCAACAGCCCTGCAGCCATGCTGCTGCGGGTTGCCGCCGGATTGTTGCTGATCTGCATGGGTCTCTATCTGGCCGGCTGGTGGAGTGGCCTGACCCGCATTGAAAGCCTTGGCCGGCATCTGTGGCGGCACCTGCAGCCCCTGAGCAAGCGCCTGATGCCGGTCAGCTCGATCCCGCAAGCCCTGTGTCTGGGCGCGATCTGGGGCTGGTTGCCGTGCGGTCTGGTCTATAGCAGCCTGCTCTGGGCAGCCAGTCAGGGCTCACCGCTGGATAGCGGGCTGCTGATGCTTGCCTTCGGTCTCGGCACCCTGCCCGTGCTACTGGCGACCGGTCTGGCAGCAGAACGCCTGACCAGCCTGTTGCGCCGGCGCAGCGTGCGCCTGGGGGCCGGTTTACTGGTCATGCTGTTCGGCCTGTGGACCCTGCCCGGCCCACACCAGCACTGGCTGATGGGTCATTGAGCAGGCTGCCGCGACGCAAGCAGCACCTCTGGCAGCCCTGCTGTCGGCCATAGAAAGCGCCGCAGCTGTGCGCAAACCCGGCGCGCGCAAGGCACTGCAAGCAACGCAGGATGACGTCCGCGCTATCCGAATGCCCGACTATTCCGCTCGTTGATTCAGATCAAAACGTCCGAAACCCCTGCTGCCTAGACTGCCGGTCATTGTCTGCCCATCCGGACCTGTAAGCATGCTTGATGCCATACGTTGGGATACCGACCTGATTCGCCGCTATGACTGCGCCGGACCTCGGTATACCTCCTACCCAACCGCCGTACAGTTTCATGGCGATATCGGTTCATTCGAGCTGCTGCAAGCCTTGCGTGACAGCCGCAAAGCCTCACGCGCCCTGTCCCTGTATGTGCACATACCGTTCTGCGCGAACATTTGCTACTACTGCGCCTGCAACAAGGTCATTACCAAGGATCGCGGCCGCGCCCAGCCCTATCTGGAAAGTCTGGCCCGCGAAATGAAACAGCTGGCGCATCATCTGGGCGCGGATCAGATCGTCGAACAATTGCACTTTGGCGGCGGCACACCGACTTTCCTCAGCCATGATGAATTGCGCTGGCTGATGGCCGAAATCCGCAGCCACTTCAACCTGCTGGACGATGACAGCGGCGACTACAGTATCGAAATCGACCCGCGCGAAGCCGACTGGGCCACCATGGGCCTGCTGCGCGAACTGGGCTTCAACCGGATCAGTCTTGGCGTACAGGATCTCGACCCGGATGTGCAGCGCGCGGTAAACCGCCTGCAAACCCTGGAGCAGACCCGCGCCGTACTGGATGCCGCGCATACCCTGCAGTTCCGCTCGGTCAACATCGACCTGATCTACGGCCTGCCCAAACAGACCCCGGAAAGCTTTGCCCGCACCGTGGCCGAAATCATCACCCTGCAACCTGACCGCCTCTCGGTGTTCAATTACGCTCACTTGCCTGATCGTTTCAAACCGCAGCGGCGTATCAATGCCGAGGATCTGCCCAGCCCCGGCGACAAGCTGCGGATGCTGGAAAACAGCATCGAACAACTGACAGCGGCCGGTTATCGTTACATCGGCATGGACCACTTCGCCCTGCCTGACGATGAGCTGGCCAGCGCACAGGAAGATGGCACCCTGCAGCGCAATTTTCAGGGCTACACCACCCACGGCCATTGCGACCTGATCGGCTTCGGGGTGTCCTCGATCAGCCAGATCGGTGACCTCTACTGCCAGAACAACAGCGATATCAACGCTTACCAGAGCAGTCTTGACAGTGGTCAGCTGGCCACCGCGCGGGGACTGCAATGCAATGCCGATGATTGCGTGCGGCGCGCGGTCATTCAACAGCTGATCTGCTCCTTCAGCCTGGACTTCGCCAGCATCGAAAACGCCTTCAAAATCGAGTTCCGCAGCTATTTCAACGATTGCTGGCCGGCGCTTCAGCAAATGGCCAGGGACCAGCTGATCAGTCTCACGGCAACAGGCATAGATATCCTGCCCGCCGGTCGATTGCTGGCGCGCTCGGTATGCATGCTGTTTGACCACTACCTCAACGAACAGAGCCGGCAACGCTTCTCGCGGGTCATCTGAAACACGTCGAGTTTCTGCCAAATGGCCAAAACCCCGCAGCTTCCGGCGGATTTCTACGCAAATTTGCCAAAGGTCTAGTTGGCGGGTTTCGGCTCGCTACGGTAACCTCTGCACATTGAAATGCACCGAGGTCGCCTTCCATGCCTGAAACGCTCAAGGCACACAGCCCACATCAGCCCCATTGCAATGAGTGCAGCCTGTCCGGACTGTGCCTGCCAATTTCACTGGAGTTTGACGATGTCGATGCCCTTGACCAGATCGTCAAGCGCGGGCGTCCGCTGAAAAAGGGTGATTTCCTGTTTCGTCAAGGCGACCCCTTTGTCTCCGTGTTCGCTGTTCGCTCCGGCGCCATCAAGACCTTCAGCCTGAGCGACAATGGCGAAGAACAGATCACCGGCTTTCATTTTCCCAGTGAACTGGTCGGTCTTTCCGGCATGGATACCGAAACCTACCCGGTGTCCGGTCAGGCACTGGAAAGCACTGCAGTCTGTGAAATTCCCTTCGATCGCCTCGAAGACCTTGCCCTGCAACTGCCGCAATTGCGTCGCCAGCTGATGCGCGTGATGAGCCGCGAGATTCGCGATGACCAGCAGATGATGCTGCTGCTGTCGAAGAAGACCGCAGACGAGCGGATTGCCGCTTTCCTGGTCAATCTTTCCGCGCGTTTCCGTGCCCGCGGCTTTTCCTCCAATCATTTCCGCCTGTCCATGTCGCGCAATGAGGTCGGCAACTACCTCGGACTGGCGGTAGAAACCGTTTCCCGCGTCTTTACCCGCTTCCAGCAAGCCGGCCTGATCGAAGCCGAGGGCAAGGAAGTGCATATCCTCAAGACTATCGAGCTGTGCGCGCTGGCCGGCGGCAATCTGGAAGTCTGACACATCCCCTGCAACCGAGTACGCGACATGCGCGCTGACGCTTTTAACATCAAGCACCTGATCCGCGCAGTTGCCGACTTCCCCAAGGCCGGCGTGACTTTTCGCGACATCACCCCCCTGCTGCAGTCTCCCCAGGCTTTCCGGCTGATTTGCGACACCCTGGTGCAGCGCTATGTGGCATCCGGCATCACCCATGTAGGCGCCATGGATGCCCGTGGCTTTCTGCTCGGCTCGGTGGTCGCCTACGCGCTCAACAAGCCACTGGTGCTGTTTCGCAAAGCAGGCAAATTGCCAACCAGTGTGATTGCCGAGACTTACCAGACCGAATACGGCGAAGCTATCCTCGAAGTACAGCAAGACAGCCTGCACAAGGGTGACAGCCTGTTGCTGCTGGATGACCTGCTCGCCACCGGCGGTACCCTGCTGGCTGCGGCGCGCCTGAGCCACCGCCTGGGGGCACGCATTCACGAAGCAGCGGTAATCATCGATCTGCCGGAACTCGGCGGCTCCCATCGTCTCGAAGAAGTCGGCATTGCCACTTTCAGCATGGCCAATTACGCGCTTGACGAAGCCTGAGGGCGGAATCGGTCGTTGAACTTTTTCTAACCGGCAGCGGCCTGATACAGAACAACGGATAGGGCGCCACGCGCTGGAAATAAATTGCCCATCGGTGCAATCTTGCCTGCGCGCAATGATTTTCAACCTGCAGACGCACACAATAAAAAGACACCTTTTACCGGGGACGCCTCTCATGCAGTCATTCAATTACAAAGTTGCCGCCATCACCGGTGCAGGCTCCGGCATCGGCCGGGCGCTGGCCTACGCTCTGGCCCGGCGCGGTTGTGATCTGGCACTGTCGGATATCAACGCCGGGGGCATGGCCGAAACAGCCGCGCAGGCAAAAAAATTCGGCATCAAAGTCAGCGAACGTGTAGTCGATGTCAGCGATCGTCTGGCCATGCATGACTGGGCAGATGCCGTGCTTGCCGAGCATGGCAAGGTCAACATGATCTTCAATAACGCCGGCGTTGCCCACTGCGGAACCGTTGCCGATACCCAGTACGCCGACTACGAGTGGCTGATGGGCATCAACTTCTGGGGCGTGGTGTACGGCACCAAGGAGTTTCTGCCACACCTGCAAGCCAGCGGCGAAGGTCATGTGATCAATATTTCCAGCGTCTTCGGCCTGTTTGCCCAGCCGACCCAGAGCGTTTACAACTCGAGCAAATTTGCCGTACGCGGCTTTACCGAGTCGCTGCGCCAGGAACTGGACCTGAGTGAAGGCTGCGTGTCGGCCACCTGCGTGCATCCGGGCGGGATCAAGACCAATATCGCGCTGGCTGCCCGCTTCAACGATAGCGGCGGCGAGATACTGGGCAAGAACACCGAACTGACCCGTCAGGCCTTCAACGACAATATGCTGCGCACCTCTGCGGAGAAGGCCGCCGAGGTCATTCTGCGTGGTGTGGAACGCAACCGCAGACGGGTCATCATCGGCCTCGATGCGCGCCTGGCGGATATTATCCAGCGCCTGCTGCCTGCTGCTTATCAACGCCTGATCGTGACCCTGAGTCGCTGGAGCCGCTGAACCGGCGCCGGGCCCCATGCCGCAAGTCTTATGGCGGGTCATACAGCACAGTGATAAATGCCGATTTATGCTTCAAAGCAGGCTGTTCAATGCCCCTGATGCAGTCCAGAATCGGGTGCTATAGCCATCCGGTATCAGGGGTCAATAATGGAATTCTTACGCAAGCAGGTTCTTCACCTGAGTGCCATCCCGCGCGATCTGGACTCGGTCATCACGATTGATGCCGAAAAGGAAGTTGACCCGCAGGAAGTCGGCATGCTGCATGCCGATGTGGAGAAAATCTGGAACAACGTGATCAAGGTCTACAAGACCGGCGTACATCCAGCCATCACTGTCAGCCTGCGCCGCCAGGGCAAGATCATCATGTCCCGCGCAATTGGCCATGCACGTGGCAATGGCCCGGCAGACCATGCCGAGACGCCGAAAGTGCTGGCCACACCCGATACGCCGATGTGCCTGTTTTCCACATCCAAGGCCGTTACAGCCGTACTGATGCACATGCTGGCCGAGGACGGTCTGATCAACGTGATGGATCCGGTGTCGTTCTATGCGCCGGAGTTTGCCCGCAAGGGCAAGGGCAATATCACCATTCACCAGATCCTCGCCCATCGCGGTGGCATCCCCGGCCTGCCAAAGAACGTCGCCCTGGATACGCTATGGGATGAGGACGCAACCTGGGAACTGCTGTGCGACGCCGAGCCGATCATGACCGATGGCTCCAAGCTGGCCTATCACGCGATTACCGGCGGTTTCGTGCTGGAACGGGTGATCCGCAAGGTCACCGGCGAAAACATCAATGCCTATATCGACCGCAAGGTTCGCCAGCCAATGGGCATGCAGCACTTCACCTATGGCATGCCGGCAGAAAAACTGCCACAACTGGCACTCAACTACGCCACCGGCCCACGCCCGGGCATGCTGCTTGGCGCCTTCATCAAGCGTGCACTGGGTTCGGATATCGTCACTGTCGAAGGTCTGTGCAATGACCCGCGCTTCTATCAGGCGATCATTCCGGCAGGCAATCTGGTTGCCACGGCAGACGAGGTTTCCGCGTTCTTCCAGATGATGCTCAACGGCGGCAAATGGGGCAGAAAGCGTATTTGCGCCGAAAGCACTGTGGTACGCGCCGTACAGGAATTTGGCAAACGTACCATTGATGGCACCCTGTTCCTGCCGATGCGCTACAGCGCCGGCCTGATGCTCGGAGATGAGCCGTTCGGTATATGGGGCCCACACAGCTCGCAGGCTTTCGGCCACGTTGGTTTGATCAACAAGTTTGCCTGGGCTGACCCGCAGCGTGAACTATCGGCCACAGTGTTGACCAGCGGAATTCCGGTGATCGCCCATCACATCCTGCCTTTGGCCAACCTGATCCGCAGCATCGGCAATCTGACCCCGCGCTCCGACGAGATCCAGCCGTTTGCCCTGCAATTCAAGTAAGCGCAGCGCAGCAGCCGGTTGACCGATCACTGCTGCGTACCTTGAGCGGCGTTGCCCGGGGACTAGCCCTCCTCGGACTCTGCCAGCTGCAACTGCATGCTGAGTATTCCGGGGTCGCTGCCCCTGAGCATGACAAAACCGGCCTTGTGTCCCAGCTTCTGCATCGGTTTGTTTTCCGGCAAGGTTTCAAAACGCAAGGTAGCAATACCCCGCGCCCTGGCGTAATCCACCAGTTGCTGCAACAACAGAGCACCCAGCCCCTTGCCCTTGAAGGCGGAGCTGACCACCATGGCCAGATCAGCCACCCGGTTGTCCGCATCGCTGATCAGCCGTGCCTCGCCCAGCGCCTGCGGCTTGCCCTTGGGATTCTGGCGAATGACCACCAGCGACATTTCACGGTCGTAATCGATCTGGGTGAAACGCGCCAGTTGCGAGTGCGTCTGCCGGCGCATCGCAACAAAGAAGCGCATCCGTGAATCATCCGCGGTCAGTGATTCGAGCAACTGGCCCAGCATGGGTTCATCTTCCGGACGAATCGGCCGAATCAGCAGCTTTTCACCCTGCCAGTTGAGCCGGTGTTCCAGCTCCTTGGGATAGGGACTGATGGCGAAACGTTGCGAGCCGGATTTGCGCGTACGTTTGCCGAGCTGGATTTTTCCATCCAGTGCCAGCACCCCGTTGGTTTCCACATGCAACGGGTCCAGTTCGACGGCAACCACTTCGTCAATATCGCTGAGCATTTGCGACAGCCTGACCAGAGCTGCACTGGCGCTGCATTCCAGCCGGGCACGCACCTCGGCGGGTAACTCGTCCGCCAGTCCGCTGCGCAGCACCATATCGCGCGCCAGTGTCAGGTTCAGCGGCGGCAGACCAATGACAAAACGCCCCTTGCCCGCGAGTGCCGCAGATGACGGGCCGAGGAAAATGATTGGCCCGAACAGCGCATCACTAGCCACACCGATGCTTACCGGAGCCACACCGCTGCGGGGTGCACTGCGGCGCAGATGATAGCCACTGACCCGGCAGTCCGGGCGCAGCGTTCTGGCCTTATGCCGCAGACTGCGGATGGCTATATGGATATCCGATGGCGACTGCAGGTTTACCCGCACCGCCTCGAAAGGCACGGCATTGGCCAGCACCAGACCAAGATCAACCGGATAACCGATTTCGTTGGCAACTTCGATGGCGGCGGCGGCACTGGCAGCTGTGCGCGACTCCACCGCCTCGATGGCAAAAGCCTGCAGCAGCTTGCGCATCAGCCTTGAGGGCAATATCCGCGCCCCCGCTTCCAGCCCTTCGGCAACCGCAGCCCGGGCCTGCTTGAGATCCGTGGAAAAGCCTTCCGGCAATGAGGGCGGCATCTGCATCAGCAACTCGCGGTTACGGTAGTAGTGCACCAGCCCGGTGAACACCGCAATCGCCTGCTCGGGCGAATCATGGCTGAGCAAACCGTGGGCCTCGGCAATCTGTTGCGCATCCTGCATCGAGTGCCCACCCACCCAGCAGGAGAAGATATTCTGCGTGGAGACTTGCCCGGCGCGGCCAATTTCCGCGGCCACCTCGCTGCTGGAAGCGAAAGGTGACGGTGAATAGACCGTCATCAGGGCATTGGTGTTGGGGTCGGCAAGGATCACCGCGAGAACCTCTGCCCATTGCGCAACGCTGATGGCTGGCGGCAGCTCAACCGGGTTGTTCAGGGGGATGCGGCTTTGCAACACCTCGGCCAGCTTCAGCAGGGTTGCACTATCCAGACTGGCCAGCCTGCCACCGTGGTCTCTGAGGATATCGGCCGTGATGCTGCCCAGGCCGTAGCCGTTGGCCAGTATGGTCAGACCATCGCCGTCCATCGGCCGTAGCCGCGCCATGGCCTGCGCCGCTTCAAAAGCCTCACCCAGGGTTCCCACCTCGACCCAGCCGGCGCGGCTCAATGCTGCTGCGTAAACATCGTCCAGACAAAACGGCAATTTGCTGTTGCGGCCAGTGCCGGCCTGCTTGCTGCGAATTGCAACCACTGGCTTGTTGCGCGCGCTGGCTCTGGCTGCAGACATGAACTTGCGGCCAGCCGCAACGTTGTCGAACTGCACCAGAATCCGCTCGGTATCGGGGTCTTCGGCAAACCAGTCGAGTACGTCGGCCAGATCGATATCCGCACTCTCGCCCAGGTGCAGCACCGCTGAAAAACCGATGCCCTTACTCGTGGCGTGATCGACAATCGCACTGGCAATCGCGGTGGACTGGGTGATCAGGGCGATTTTCCCCGGCTGGATGGCAACCGGAGCAACGCTGGCATTCAGCCCGATGCCGGGTATCAACAGCCCGCCACTACCGGGCCCGACTATGCGCAAGGTGTGCAGGCGTGCGGTCTCGAGGATAGTCTTGAGCAGTAGCTGTGACTCCTCTGCGGTCAACCGGTCGCGGATCGACGGCGCAATAATCACCGCACGCGTGCCCAGCTCACCCAGCTGGCTGATGATATCGGCCACCAGATCCAGTCGCGCGCAGATCACCGCCAGATCGGGAACAGTCGGCATCTTGTCCAGACGCACCCGCGGCCCGATCTTGAAGCGTGAACGCTTTTTCGCCATAACCTGCATCAGCGTTCCTTCGAATGGGCTGACGTGCAGATTGCGTTGCAGAACCTCGGCGTAATGCCCCGGGAACTCGCTGTCGATAATGGTGGCCACTGACCGGGGACGAAACAGGTAGTCAAGATTGCGGATGGTCATTGTCAATGTCCGGCTCAGGCTGACGCTGTCTCAACAGTAACCTGCGCTGATGACAAAGCAAGTTTTACCAGCGGCCAGACAACAAGATTGTCAGGTTGCAGGTGCGAGACTGCTGCCCAGCGACTTTCTCTTGGTCGGCAAAGCCTGATGCGCTACGAAACCTCACAGAAAACAGCGGTATCAAGTTGATTTATATCAGTCAGACCGGTTATAAAAATGCTAGCGTCACCTCGCAAGCAGATGGATCTGTTTACTACAGTCTTTTCACATCTGCTGATGAACAATCAGTACTACCTTTCCAGGCCCCCGGAGTAACCCGTCACATGAAAATTTCGCGCAAGTTCTTCACTGGTGCCGTTCTGAGCAGCCTTGTGCTGGCCGGATGTACATCACAAATTACCGAAAAAGATCAGTACTCCGGCTTTCTGCCGAACTATGACGGTCTGGTTGAGGTAACCACCCCAAGTGGCGACAAGGCTCTGCGCTGGGTGGCCCCGGGGTTCAATCCCAATGCTTACAACACCGTGGTATTCAACGAACTGCAAATGTATCCGGCGCCCAAACCTGATGAGCGGGTAAACATGCAAACCCTGGATCAATTGCAGACCTTCACTACTACCAGCGTCAAGAACACCCTGGCGCAGAAGTACACCGTGGTAGCCAACGAGCAGTCTGTCCCGGCAGGTGGTAAGGCACTGATTCTGCACGCTGCCATTACCGGCGTAACCGCCGCCAATGAAGGCATGAAGTGGTATGAAGTGATTCCAATTGCCGCCGTGGTAGGCGCAACCTCGGCCGCAACCGGCCATCGCGACCAGAATACCGAGCTGTATATTGAAGCCGATCTGGTCGATGCCAAAAGCGGTCTGCCCGTGGTGAAAACCGTGCGCAAGGTCTTCGGCAAGACACTGGAGAATGACAGCCAGGCGATCACTGCCGATGACTTCAAGGAAGCCATCAAGCATGTCACCAACGACATGCAGGCCCTGCTCAAGTAAGCGTCAGCCGGCTGCTAGCCTGCAGTGCCGCAATGGCCTGCAGGCACGCCCGGAACACTTTCCAGGACTAGTTCCGTTTCCCCAGCAACCACCCTGCCCTGGCACTTCAAGCCCCAAAGCATTCCTGTTGACTGGTTCAACTTCCTGTACCCTCGCCAGCCATGACCGGATTCTTCCGGCAGCTGACTTTCCACTGTGACATTATTCAGACAACCGCCACCTTGTCCGGCGTTGTAACTGGACCCGTGCAAGCCAGCCTTGCCCGCTACAATCGATGCGCCTGTTGCCTGAGAAAGTGATCGTGTGCAGCCACTACGAAGCCCCTACCCCGTCCAGGCTGAAACTCAGCTTCGGCGTTGAGTTGCATGAGCCGTTCCAGTCGGATCTCTGGCCTGGCCATACGGGGGCTTTCATTCGTCGCCCGGCTGATGCCGAACAGGGGCAAGTGGAAGCGCTACCCGGCATTTTCGGACTGCTACCGTTCTGGGCCAAAGACCGCAAGCTCTCACGACATACCTACAACGCTCGCTCGGAAACCGTGGCCGAAAAGCCCTCGTTTCGCGATGCCTGGAAGCGCGGCAGACACTGCATCATTCCCGCCAGCGCAATCTACGAACCGGACTGGCGGAGCGGCAAAGCCGTCCCCGTGCGCATAAGCCGCGCCGACGGTGACGTGATGGGTATAGCCGGGCTCTGGGAAAGCTGGCAAGACGCTACTGGTCAAATTGTCCACAGTTATACGATGCTCACACTCAATGCCGATGCGCATCCCCTGATGCGCAACTTTCATCGTCCGGATGACGAGAAGCGCATGGTGGTCATACTGCCAAAGGGGCTTTATCCGGACTGGCTCAATGCCTCCCCGGCCAACAGTCGGCAATTCATCAGACAGTTCCCGGCTGAACATCTGCGGATCGGCTGATCAACAGCAAACAGATCCGGATCAGAAAATCTCCACTGACCTGACCACCCTCGCCGGGTTTGCGCACCTGCTTGGGGTATTCCGGCAGCCAGCGCGTTATTGCATCAGGCCACAGGACGAATCTGGCTGGAGCACAGGCACGCCAAGTCCTGCATCTGCAGTCCCTAGGCAAAAGACCGATGCAGCAGTAGACTGAAAAGATAAGAATCAAGGCAGGAATGCAGAGTGTCGAAATTCAGAAGCATCAGCAAGGTAGCCAGCTTGCAGCTGGTACTGATGCTAGGCTGGATACTCATATATCAAACTGCCAGGTTGCTGGAATACAGCCCCCATGCAAGTCTGTGGTATCCACCGGCAGCGTTGAGTTTTGCTGCCATGACGCTGTTAGGCGCACGGGCATTTCCGGCGATATTTCTGGCGAGCCTGCTGACCAGTTTCATACATTATCAGCAGTACGGTGCAGCCGAAGCCGTTCCCTATTTTGCCGTTACATTACCTTCTCTTGCCCATGCCGGCAGTTATTTGCTTGGCGCCCTGTTGCTGCGCATATTAATCAGAACCGGGCAAGTCAATTACTCCGCGATGCTTGTCGCCTATTTGCTGCTGGCTGCTGCGGCTGCATTTCTGGCAGCCTTTTCCGGTTCTTGGTCATTACAGTACGAAGGGGTACTGGACAACGCCCAGCGTCAGTCTATCTGGCTGGGCTGGTGGATTGGTGATCTGGTTGCGATCCTTTCATTGAGTCCGTTTATTGTCTTGCTTATCGATAAGCTGACGGCAAATAACCTTGCAACACACTTGCCCTGGTTATTGAGGCACGGCAATGGTCCCCTGCCGGATTACTTGCTCAAGCTCTTCGTCTGTCTGATGCTGCTCATCGTGAGCATGCTGATTGCCCATCAGGTGCAAGCGCAGGAAATTACCTTTCTGATCCTCTCGCTAAGTCTGCCGACCATGTGGCTGGTCTACACCGAATCGGTCTGGCGCAGCTTCTGTGGACTGGCCATTATCAGCCTGACCATTGCCATGCTGATGGCGCAGCTGGATCTGGAGGCTTTTGCGGTGATTTACCAGTTCACTATTGCAATGATCTCCGTCTCGATGCTGTTTGGCACCGTGGTGCCTGTATTGCAGAGCACCAATCAACAGTTGCTGCATAGTCTGCATACCGATCCGTTGACCGGCGTGTTAAGCAGGCAAGGATTTTTCGAACAGGCGGAAATGTTGCTGGCCTGGGCCGCGCAGCATAAAGACAAAATCTGTCTGGCGGTGATTGATCTGGACCATTTCAAACAGGTCAATGATGTTCTTGGCCATCAGGCTGGCGACAGGGTCTTACAGGAAGTCTGTCAGACATTAAGCAAGCAATTACGCCAGCAGGATCTGATTGGCCGTTTCGGTGGCGACGAGTTGATGTTGTTATTACCGGATACCGCAGAAAATGAAGCCATGCAGCTTTGCGAAAGATTACGCAATAGTATTGAACAGCTGCAGATTCAGGTATTACAGCGGCATGTCACGGTAACTGTTGGTGTATGCGAACATCACCCTGATGAAAATTTCAGTCAGTTATTTCTCCGCGCTGATAAAACCTTGTTGAACGCGAAAAAACTTGGGCGCAACAGAGTAGAGCTTGATATTAATTCTGCAGTTGTTGGCAGCTGAAAGCAGCTCAAACATTGTGTAGAACAAGCAGACAAGTGCCGGGCAGATCAGATAACCCTTCAACTGCACACTCTCAACGCAAAGCCGCAAGGCGGCCTGCGATACAGTCCGGATAACCTGAAGTAATCCTGAAGTGGCGGACCTGTCCAGACAACCCAGCTGGCCCGTGCACGGCGCAGGTCAATCGCGCGCTCTATCAGCAAATCGGCGGGTGTATGCGGGCAGTGAAGAGCGGTCTCGTCTTCCTCGCGAAAGCGCTTGAGCCATTTGCAGGCGGTTCGCACGCTCACCCCGACAGCCTGAGCGGCCTCCTCGACTCTCAAGCCATGTTGAATGTGCCGAACCAAAAGGGCTCGACCGAGTGAGGTAAGACGGGCATGTTTATGCCAGTTCATTCGGGGCTCCCCGAAGGCTTGGTGGGGCGCACTTCCAGAATTCCGGGAAAGCCCCGGATGAACAACCTATTGAGAGATCACAGTTAGTTGTGCCGGGTCGCATCGGCTTCGATGATCCTGGCGTCGGCTTGTTGCCAGACGTCGTACTGCGCATGCATCTCGCTGGCAGTGTGGGCCACTCCACTGGCTTGCCCGCTTTTACGCGCCAATACCTGCACATTGAACACCTGCTGCCTGAGCAACTCATCGACACAGACACTGCCGGCCACACCAGTGGCGCCAAATACGGTTACGGTCTTGCGCATGATTTTGCTTCTGATTTTTGTGGGTGATGTTTCAGTTGCTGGTTAGCTAACCCCGAGTGGGCGCAGGCTGGGCGTAGGGTGGGCGTAGGGTGGGCTTCAGCCCACCACAACTCCGCTGCAATTGTCTTGGTGGGCTGAAGCCCACCCTGCGAATTCAGCTAATCAGCTGATCATGTGGGCGCGCAGCAGGCGGACAAACAGTATGGCGAACAGCAAATCACCGAGGCTCAACAGCGCCACCAACAGGCCGGCATGGCCACAGGCGAAATAGCCGATAACCAGCGCTACCACACCCAACTTGCCGAGCGCGCCCATGGCAATAAACGGCCAGAAGCGCTGCAAGTCGTAACCGCCCAGCGCATAGCCCAGGCCAAAACAGGTCACCAGCCAGGCCACCAGATCCACATACATCAACTGGCTGGCATCGCTGATTTGTAGCCCCACCAATGCTGGCGCCTGATGAACAAACAGCAACACCAGTAGGCCAGCTAGCAGATTGAAGGCTGCCGCGAGATACAGCAGCTTTTTGCTGGCCGGATCTGCCGCCGCCATCTTCCAGGATGAATTGAACATCGTTAAACCACCTTGTGAGCCATTCAAACAGGTTCCCATCTACGCGAGCCGAGGGCGACGCGCCCACAGACAACTCTGCCGGCCGCCTTGCCCGCCTATCCATTCAGGTAGCCGTAGCGCCACCATCCGTGACCAGTTCGGCACCGGTTACCCAGCCGGCTGGCTTGCGAATAATCCATATTCATCCCCTGTTAATTAGGCAGTGCGCTGCAATAACCCAGCGCGTTGAAGGTACGGATCAATTGGCGATGGTCGAAACCGGTGGCTGCCGACTGGAAGCCGGCGCGCTTGAGCTGGCCGTCGAGAATCAGCCTGGCGCACTCGGCCTGGATTTCACCGGTGAACATGTAGGGCGCCGACAGGTTCATCGCGTAGGTGGTGGTTTTCACGCGGCCCTGACCGGAAACCACGATGACGCTGCGCTGCACGTCCGGATGATCCTTGGGCGGCTCACCAGTGTTGATCTGGTCGCCGATGGCGTTGGTCAGCGCTTCCCTGCCGGCCTGGTCGAGGCCGGCAGACTGGGCATTGAACGCCTGGATCGCCTGCATTACACCATCAATCAGATGCTCGCCCATGGCCGTCAGCACCTTGCAGTTGCGCACCCGGCCTTTCAGCCATACCGGCTCGCAAGCACCGCCCCAAGGCAGAGCCAGGGTCTTGGCCGCACGGTATGGCACGAACACTTCGTAGGCCTTGTCGTTGGGCCAGGATTTGAACTCGTTCTGCTCGATGTAGTACTGCGTGGAGTCGTTGCAGACCATGCGCAGGAAGGACTTGGTGGATGCCTCCGAAGGCAGGCCGTTGTCGATCTGGTAGAGGATATCCAGCGAGTCGATTTCCGGGTCTTCCAGTACCACTTCGGCTGCCAGCGCACCGGCGGCCCACATGTAGGACGTCGCGGGGGCCAGCAACAGGCCCTTGCCTGCGAAGGCCTGGCCGAACTTCTCGGCAATCGCCAGGGTCCAGTCCTGCTCACCGGTAGTGTCCATGTAGTGGCAGCCGGCATTCAGTGCGGCTTCAACCACCGGCCAGGCTACCTGCATGAACGGGCCGACCACGTTGATGACAATTTTGCACTGCTGGAACACCGGGGTCAGCGCTGCCACGCTGTTGTCCACGGCAACGATCTGCGCATCCAGTTTCCAGGCATTCTCACCCAGGCGCTCACGCACGATCTGCAGACCTTTCTCCAGCTTGTCCTGGTTGCGCCCGGCGAAGTAGAACGGAATCTGCCGTTGCGCCAGCGATTCGGCAATCAGTTTGCCGGTGTAACCGTTGCCACCGAAGATGATGACGTCGCGTTGTTGAGCCATGGTGCGTCTCCTGCAAAATTGGATCAGGGCCCGGAGCGCCTGCCGGCAAACCTCAGAGCAGTTCCGGATTGATCAGGTCGCTGCCACCCTTGATCGCCAGCATTTCGTTGGCGCCATCGGCAATCAGCATTGCGCGGGCGTCGCGAAACAGCTTCTCCATCGGGTATTCCCTGGTCAGGCCGTTGCCACCGAACATCTGCAAGGCGTCGGAGGCAACCTCGAAGGCAGTCTGCGTAGCGGTAACCTTGGCCGAGGTCGAGCCGAGCAAAGATGGGTAAGCCGCGGTGGCGTTGTAATCCATCACCCGGCGTACCAGTGCCCGCGCCGCCTCGACCTTGCGAAACATCTCGAACAGACGGAAGCGCACATGCTGGTGGCGGATCAGCGGTTGCCCGCCCTGCTTGCGCTCATGGGCATAGGCCAGAGCGTGTTCGTAGGCGGCGCGCGCCATGCCCACCGCCATCATGCCAACATGCGGATTGGCTTCGCAGAGCATGCGGTAGGCCAGGTCCTGATACTGATCGGGGCCGGCCAGCAGATTGGCCAGCGGCACTTCGACATTGTCGAAATACAGCTCGCCCTGGTTCATGCCACGCACGCCGAGCTTGTCCAGCGGCTTGCCGCGGCTCACACCTGGCAGATCCAGCGGCACGATTACCGCCACGCCAGGACGGGTGTTGCCCTGCTCGTCGGCGTAATGACAGAACAGCGCGCAGACTTCAGCCGTCATGGCGCCGGAAACCCAGGCCGCCTTCTGTCCATTGATGATGACCTTGTCACCGACAATCCGCGCCAGGCAGTTTGGCCGGCCGTAGGGCATGCCCGGCGCAGCAACCGCGGCGCTGGGGTCAACCATGTCACTGCCGTGATCCGGTTCGGTGATGCCCCAGCAACCGCGCTTGCCTTCGCAGAATTCGGCCATCGCCAGATTGCCGGCGAGCAGCGAATACATCACCGGGAAGTAGTTGACCAGAATCGAACCAGCCAGCCCGCCATCGCCCCAGGCCAACTCCTCGGTAGCCAGGCCGAACAGCTTGACGCGTTCCAGCGGAGGAAGCTCGGCGAGCGCGGTGAGGTTGAGACCGAGGCCTTCAGCTTTCTGCAGCACATCCCAGAGAACCGAGTCCGGCGCGATGGCCTGCTCGGGGCTCAGTTGATCCAGAGTCACACCAGCTTCACGCATGACGCTCTGGGCAAAATGATGGACGTTGTCCTGAATCATCTGCTCCATTTCGTTGAGGGGCGCTTCAAGGCCGCTGAGCGGCAGTTGCTGGTAGTCCATGGTGTTCTCCGGTGGATTGGTGATGTCATCACTTTGCCAACCAACCGGTAGCAATACAGCCTGTCAAAAGTTAGGTTTTTTGCAGAATCCGCAAGGGTCAAAACACCATCCTGCCGGTCGTCGCTGCACAGTGTTGGTGGCTGATCCCTGGCAGCCGGCAACAAAAAACGCTGCACAGCTAAAGTGCTGTGCAGCGTTGCTTTTACCTGAGCTGCCGGGTTAAACGCAGCGATCAGGACGCCGTCAGCCCACCGTCTACCAGCATGTCCGCGCCAGTGATGTAACTGGCTTCATCGGAGGCCAGGAACAGCACCATATTGGCGATCTCCCGCGGCTGGGCCAGACGCCCCATCGGCGTGCGCGAGATGACCTTGTTATAGAAGGCTTCGGCATGCTCCTTGGGCAGCTTGCTCAAGGCATTGACCACCAGCGGGGTCTCGACAAAACCGGGACACACGCAGTTGATGCGGATGCCGTAGCCTTCGCGCGCGCAGTGCACCGCAGCGGATTTGGACAGGATGCGCACCGCGCCCTTGCTGGCGTTGTAGGCAAATGCCAGTGGCTCACCGAGAAAACCCTCGATGGAAGCCAGATTGATGATCGAACCACCCTTGCCCTGCATCGCTGCTATGCCCAGCTGCGTGCCATGGAACACGCCATCGACGTTGATCGCCTGGGTGCGCCGCCACTCGTCGGCGGTGCAGGTTTCGATACTGCCGGTCAGGCCGATACCGGCGTTATTCACCAGCACATCCAGTGCGCTGCCAAAGGCTACTGTGGCCTGGATGGCCGCTTCCCACTGTTCGCGACTGGTCACGTCGTGCTGGATAAAGCTGACCTGCAAACCCGCCTCACGCAATTGCGCTGCAGCAGCCTGCCCCTGCTCGGCACTGATATCACTGAGCATGACCTGGCCACCTTCTTCGGCCAGACGTCGTGCGGTTTCCAGCCCGATGCCGTTGGCGGCGCCGGTAACCAGACAGGATTTATTCTGCAAACGCTTCATGGATTGTTCCTCTTGTCCGTAATAGGCCGTGCCGCAACGTTATCGGAGAACGGCTGCACGGGATATGCGAGTGTGGACTTTGCAGACTGACGAGTGATTAGGCAGCCTGTCAAAAGTCAGGTTTTCCCAACCGCTTGCCGCATCCTTCAACCGCCCGGGGCTTCGTTGCGCCGGTACGATGCGCTAACCTGCCGTCTGGTGCAATTCATCTGTTCAGCGCCATTACCCAAGGATTTGACCTCTTGCCCGCTTCCAGCCGCTCGCCGCAACTCGACAGCAAGTTTGTCCCGCAGGTCAGTGCGCGCAAGCCTTTGCCACGCCCCCGCCTGGCATTGCCGGCAGCGCTGCTGGAAGGCCCGTGCCGGGTAGTCAGCGTGGTGGCACCCGCCGGCTATGGCAAAACCACCTTGTTGGCTGACTGGTATTCCCACTGCCCTGTCGACCGTCGGGCATGGCTGAACCTGACGGATACCGACGACGAACCCGCACGCCTGTTGCGTCTGCTGATCGGGGCCATCCAGACCGCACAACCCGGCCTTGGCCAGCAGGCGCTGACCCTGCTCGACGGGCAGTCACAGGCCAATCCGATGAGCGTGCTGGAGTTGCTGGTTAGCGACCTGCAACAACTGGCTGAGGTGTTGCTGCTGTTTATCGACGACGTGCATCTGCTCGGCGATGCGCAAAGCCTGCAGATTCTTGACTGGCTGCTGCAATACGCGCCGCAACAGTTGCGCCTGATCATTGGTAGCCGGCATACGCCGCCAGTAACGCTGGCCACGTTGCGCCTGCACGGACAACTGGCCGAACTGGACCAGAACCAGTTGGCCCTGACCGCCGACGAAGCAGCGGCCCTGTGCAGTCAGCGTATCAAAACACCGCTATCGGAACTGGCTCTGAGCCGGCTGATGGAAAAGACCGAAGGCTGGCCAGCTGCGGTCGAACTGCTGGCGTTGGCCTTGCAGGATGCCAGCGACCCGGCACTATTACTGGATGACTTCTGGGGCTCGGAGCGCGCCGTGGTCGATTACCTCGGCGAGGTGGTGTTTGGCCGCTTGAGCCAGACACAGCGGGAACTGCTCTATCAATTCGCCCAGTTCGATCTGTTCTGTGCCGCGCTGTTGTGCGAGGCCAGTGGCGACCCGCAGGCCGGCGAGCTGATGGTCGAACTCAATCAGCGTCAGCTGTTTCTGCTGGCCATGGATCGCAGCGGTACCTGGTTCCGCTTTCATCATCTGGTACAGGACTACCTGCGCAGCAATCCACCCGCTGGCCAGGCTGGCCATGAGGCTCGCACTCTCAAGGCCGGCGCCACCTGGCTGTACGCCCAGGGCCTGATCGATGAAGCCATTGAGTGCAGCATTCGCGCCCGCGACTGGGAGCAGGCCTGCAACTGGCTGGCAGAATCGGTGGAAGACTCGGCGCAGCGTCAGGGCACCACCAGTACCCTGTTGCGCTGGGCCAAGATGATTCCGCGGCAATGGCTTGATCGCTATCCGCTGATACGCATCAGTGTGGGCTTTTCGCTGGTGCTCTCCTCCCGCCGCAATGAAGCCGAAGCCGAACTGTATGACATCGAGCAGTGCATCGATGCCTGGGCGCTGTGTAATCCCGACAAGCCCGATGCCACGCGGCAATTTCGCTGTGCCCTGGAGTTGCAACGACTGTTTCTGCTGGGGGTCAATGATGCCGGCAGCAAACTGCTGCAGCCGGTCAGGCAGTGGCTGGAACACTGGCCGGACGCACGCCTGCGTTATCTGGGCGATGTCTTCAATCTGGCCGCCTACGCCTGCAAGTCCAACGGCGACATTGCCGAAGGTCTGGCTTATGCCGAGCACGGCCGGGGTATCCAGCGCCGCGATCGCGGCAACTACGGGTTGTCGTGGAATCTCCTGCTGGATGCCTTGTTGCACCTCAAGGCCGGCAACCTGCATGCCGCACGCAACTCCAGCCAGCAAGGACTGCAACTGCTCCGCGAGCATCTCAATGGCTTCCCCGAACATGCTGCATTCCAGCATGTGATCCAGGCCGCCATCGCCTATGAGTTTGACCAGCTCGATAGCGCCGAGCAGCTACTGGAGATCGGCACCGAAGCCATAGACGCACTGGGCATCGCGGATATCCTGATCCTCACTTACCTGACCCGCGCGCGCCTGCAATGCTGCCGTGGCAATCTCGACGCAGGTCTGCAGGCCCTGCGCCTGGGCCGTCAGACCGCTCGCAAACAGAATCTGGAGCGCGTCAGCGTGACGCTGGCAGCGGAAGAATGCATCTGGTTGCTGCGCCGTGGCGAGCACAGCGCGGCACTCACGCTGGCTCACCAGTTCGGCTTTGATCTGGCGATTTTCCCGCAGCACAATCTGGCTGCCGACAAGGCCTCCCGCGTCGGCCCGCGCCTGCTGCTCGACCAGGCCCCGGAAATGGCTGTGGCGCAGTTGAGCTCGCCGCTGCTACGCAGCAAGGAAAAGGGCTTCCAGCTGCGCCGCACCGAACTGCTGGTGTTGCAGGCGGCGGCGCTGCTGCGCTGCGGCAGGGATCAGGAAGCACTGGCGGCCTGGGGACAGGCCATCACCGCCTGCAACGAATTTGGCTACCGCCGCGTCCTGCTCAATGACCTGGCATTGATTGAACCCATCCGCAAAGCTGCCAGAAGCACAGGCAATCTGGCCGAACCTGACTGGCTGGCTGCCGCCGACAGTCAGGAGCACGACGACCAGCGGGTTGCCGAAGCCCTGACCAGAAAGGAGTTGCGGATTCTCACGCTGCTCGAATCGGGCCTGTCCAATCGCGAACTCGCCGAGTCGATCTTCATTTCCGAAGGCACCCTGAAATGGCACCTGCACAACATCTACCGCAAGCTGGAGTGCAAGAGCCGCACCAGCGCGCTTTCGGCGGCGCGCAGGAACGGGTTGTTGAAACGGGCTTGATCGTCGGGCGACTGCTGTGGAAGCGGCGACATATGTGGGAGTGGCGACTCGCCGCGATATGGCCAACCCCAGCCCAACCATCAAAAGCAAAAGCTCGCGCCAGGTCGGCGCTCCCACTAAACACAATACCTACCTGAAATACCGAACCCGCAGGAGCAGCGAGATCTGTAGGAGCGGCGACTCGCCGCGATATGGCCAGCGTCAACCCCAACCATCAAAAGCAAAAGCTCGCGCCGGGTCGGCGCTTCCACTAAACACAATACCTGCCTGTAGTAATCCGTCTTAAGCAAGCGTGGTGGCCAGGGCTATTCTCCTGCTACAGGGTTGTGTTTCGGGCGTACTTGGCACTATGGTACGGAAAGCTTTATTGCAGAGAATAATAATGATCGACTGCCCACGCGTAACCCGGTCGGCGCCGGCAAAGTCCCTCGGCTTACTACTGCTGTGCCTGTTGCCCGTTACCCTGCTGGCCGACCCGGCAGCCGTTCCCACCCAGCGCCAACTCGAACTGTTCAGCAGCAATTGCGTGCAATGCCATGCACGACCGGGCATCGGTGCGCCGCTGATGGGCAATGCCGGCGACTGGAAAAGCCGGCAGGCCCAGGGCGAAGAGGTCATGCTGGTGAACGTGGTCGAAGGTATTCGCGGCATGCCGCCACTGGGTTACTGCAGCGCCTGCAACGAAGATGATTTCCGCGTACTGATCCGCCTGCTGCTGCCGGCGACGGAGCAACAACCATGAGCGCTCCCGATCTCACACGGCGCCGGTTGATCAAGGTGGGGGCCGCCGGTGCCATGCTCGGTATGCTGCCCGGCTGTTCCCCGCACGGCGGCGACATACCGCAGGCGCAAAGCCCGTTGCCGTTCAAGCCGGGCCAGCCGGTGCCGTGGATCAACTGGGCCGGCAATCAGGCCTGTCAGCCACTGCAACGCTTTGCCCCGGACTCCGAAGCCGCCGTGGTCGATGCCCTGCGCCAGTCCAAAGGCATCATCCGCGCTGTCGGCGCCGGGCACTCGTTCAGCCCGCTGGTGCCGACCGACGACAGCCTGATCAGCACCGACCTGCTGGCCGGGCTGATCAGCCATGACCCGGCCACCCTGCAAGCCGAAGTCTGGGCCGGCACCCGCGTGCAGCAACTCGGCCCGCTGCTGGCCGGCATCGGTCAGGCGCTGCCGAATCAGCCGGATCTGGACTACCTGTCCATGGGCGGCGCGCTGGCCACTTCGGTACATGCCACCGGGCCGCGCTTCGGGCCGATGACCGACTACGTCACCGGGCTGACCCTGGCCACGCCGACCGGCGAACTGATCGAATGCAGCGCCAGCCAGCAGCCGGAAATCTTCCAGGCCGCACGCACCTCGGTCGGCGCGCTGGGGCTGATCACCCGCATGCGCTTACAGAATCAGGCGGCCTTTGATCTGGTCGAGGTCAATCGCTTCGAAAACACCGAAGACGTGCTGGATGACATCGACAACCGCATGGCCATGCACCGCAACTTCGAGATATTGCCGCTGCTGCATTCACCACTGTGCCTGAGTGTGGCTACCGATCTGGCCGGTCCGGACGATGTGCCCAGTGGCGAAGATGATCCGCAGGCGGTGAATACCCTGCGCGCTGCCTACGAAGCCGTCGGCTGGCTGCCCGGCATTGGCTCGGCCACCTACGCCAGACTGCTCGACATGCTCAGTCTGGCCATGGGCGACAGTGCCAGCAGCGTGCGCGTGGGGCCGTCCTACCGGATATTCCCGCACGTGCGCATAGTGCGTTTCCGCGAGATGGAATACACCGTGCCGGTCGAGGCCGGTCCGGCCTGCCTGCGCGAAATCCTCAGCACCGTGCGCAAGAAGAACCTGCCGGTGTGTTTCCCGCTGGAGTACCGCTACGTCAAGGGCAGCGATGTCTGGCTGTCGATGTTTCAGGGCATGGGTGAGCGCGGCGGTTGCTCGATCTCGGTACACCAGTACGGCGATATCGATTACCGGCCCTACTTCGCCGAGATCGAACCGATCTTCTGGAAATACCAGGGCCGACCACACTGGGGCAAGCTGCATACACTGGACGCCAAACGCCTGGCTGCGCTGTATCCGGCGCACTGGCAGGACTTCCAGGAAGTGCGCCGCAGCCTCGATCCGCAAGGCCGCATGCTCAACCCACACCTGCGCCATATTCTTGGAGTCTGACCATGGTTTCACGACGTTCATTTTTACTTGGCGGCGCTGCCCTGGCCACCACTGCAGTGATCGCCAGACCGGACGACCAGGGCGGCCAGTATGACGCCTACTTTGCCCGGCTGAACCAGACCCTGCGCGATAACGGCATCGACCATCCGGTGTTGCTGATCGACCTCGACCGACTGGATCGCAACATCGACCGCGTGGTCAAGTCGGCCGCTATCGCACCGGCCAAAACCTACCGTGTGGTGGTCAAGTCGGTGCCCAGCCCGGCGCTGGTTGACTACATCGCCGAGCGCGCCAATACCCGGGCGCTGATGTGCTTTCACCGGCCGTTTATCGAGGCCATGGCCGCCCTGCGCCCGCAGTCCGACATCCTGCTCGGCAAGCCGATGCCAATCAGCGCCGCGCGCCACTTCTACGCCAACCATCAAGGTCCGTTCGACCCGGCTACGCAGCTGCAGTGGCTGATCGATACTGAGGCGCGGCTGGCCCAGTACCTGGCGCTGGCCAGGGAACTGGGCATCAGACTGCGCATCAATCTGGAAATTGACGTTGGCCTGCGCCGTGGCGGTTTTGGCAGCCCCGAGGCGTTGCAGGGCGTGCTGACCACCATCAGTGCGCACCCCGAGCATCTGCAGTTTGCCGGTTTCATGGGCTACGACGCGCACCTGATGGGTTTGCCGGGCTTTCTCGCCAAGCGCGAACTGCCACAGGTCAAGGCGCGCTACGCCGCCTGCAAGGACTATCTGCAGCAGCGGTTTCCGCAACTGCTGAACGACAAGCTGTGCTTCAACGGCGCCGGCAGTCCAACCTTCCGCTATTACGATGGCGACCCGCTGATCAACGATATTTCCGCCGGTTCCTGCCTGATGAAACCGACCCACTATGACCTGCCGATTCTCGAGGATTTCGAGCCCAGCGCCTTCATCGCCTCGCCGGTACTCAAGCGCCTGCAAGGCGGGCGTGTGCCGGCGCTGGGCTGGGCCGCGCCGCTGATTCGCGCCTGGGACCCGAACCAGGCGCAGATCTACTTCGCCTACAGCGGCAACTGGCTGGCCGAAACCGATTCGCCACCTGGTCTGCAACCCAACGGCATGTACATCAGCTCCAACCAGCAGGGCTACAACGCTTCGGACTCGGTCACCATCGGCGTCGACGACTTCATCTTCCTCCGGCCGACCCAGAGCGAGGCGGTATTGCTGCAGTTCGGTGATCTGGTCGCCGTGCGTGGTGACCAGATCGTTGCACGCTGGCCGGTGCTGCCGGCCAGCACCTGAGTGATTTTTCTGGCCAGGCCAGTGCACAGCCATTTGACAAGGCGATCGTGATGAATGCTGCAGCACCCAAGCCCATCAGGGGCATCACGCTGATCATCGGGCTACTGGCCCTTTTGTCCGTGGGCATCGCGGCCTACTGGACCTCGTTCTTTCTCGATGGTGCCGTACAGGCCTCGCAGGAGCAGTGGTATCTGGTCTTTCAGCGCACCTTTCCGGTTCCCGACGGAGCGGTCGCGCTCTGTGCCGCGATCAGCGCCATTGGCCTCTACCGGCGCCGGCAATGGGCCGTGGCCTGGGGCCTGCTCGCCGCTGGCGGGTTGCTGTTTCTCGGCCTGATCGACACTTCGTTCAATCTGCAGAACAACATCTATGCCAGGGCCAGCGGTCAGGTGGGCGCGGAGATCGTCATCAATGTCTTCTGCCTGAGCCTGGCACCGATACTGGCGCTGTTCCTGTGGCGCAACCGCAACCATCTGGAGAGTTAAGACAGCATGATCAAGGCCCTGCTGCTCGGCACAGCCCTCGGTGTGATTGCCGAGATCATCGCTTACAGCGCCAACCTGTGGAAATACCACAAGACGGTCAGCCCGCTGATCAACAGCCTGTGCATGTTCGGCCTGATCATGGGCTCGGTGTCGCTATTGCAACCCGCAATCGGGCCGGGCGCCGTGTTCCTGATTGGCTTTGTAATTGGCTATGCCTACGAGTGGGCCAACTTCCTGCTACTGGACTGGTGGGTGTTTCCCGATGAGCGCCTGCTGATCTTTCGTGGCCGGCAGGCCTGCGCCCTCGCGCTGGCGGTCACCTGGGGTCTGGTGCCAGTGATCGTGGCGCAGCTATCCAGCCGGTTGCCTATCTGAGCGGGCTGGCTGCCCCACAAGCAGGAGTACCTTGCCGTGAACACTGACGACAGCCGCACACGCTTCCTCGACATCAGCCCCTACGTCAGCGTGCCCGGCGACCTGCAGCCGGAACTGCAAGGCGACATCCTCGCCGATGTGGTGATTGTCGGTGGCGGCTTCACCGGCCTGTCCACCGCACTGGCGCTGCACAAGGCCGGGGTGTCGGCGGTGATTCTGGAGCGACACTTCTGCGGCTATGGTGCCAGCGGGCGCAATGCCGGTCATCTGACCCCGACCATCTGCAAGGACTTGCCCACCGCGGTGATGCTGTTCGGCAATGAGACGGCCGGCAAGCTGGCCAGCTTCGCCGACCACTGTGTGGAAAGCGCCGAGCAGCTGATGCTCGAGTACGGCATCGACTGCGATTACCAGCAGAGCGGCAACATCATGGCAGTGGTGCACCCTTCCCAGGAGGCACGCCTGCGCAAGGCAGCGGCTGCGGCCATGGCGGTCGGCGCGCGTATGCATTTTGTCGAGCCCGGCGAGATGCGCGAACGCGGCCTGCCCAGGGCGTTTCTCTGCGGCGCCATGGAAGAAGCCGGCGGCACCCTGCACCCCGGCAAATTCATCCTGGGTCTGCGCCAGGCCGCTCTGGCCAGGGGCATCCGCATCTATGAACAGACCTGCGTCACCAGCGTCAGCCAGGACAAACCGCTGCGTGTACTGACCAGCAACGGCTCGGTCAGCGCCGACAAGCTGCTGATGGCCAGCAACGCCTATACCCCGGAGATCGGTCGGCCCGGCGAGCGCATCGTGCCACTCTACGTCACCCTGTTCGAGACCGAACCGCTGAGCGACGAGCAATTGGCCGCCATCGGTGGCTGGAACGGTCGCGAGGGCATCTACACCGCCCACGAAAGCATGGAGAGTTACCGCCTGACCGCGCAGCGCACCATCATCGGCGGCTCGAAGAACGTGCAGTACTTCTACGACTGCCAGCCGCACCACCACGGCGGTGAAGCCGATGCCAGCAAGATGAGTGTGATCAATGCGTTTCGCCAGTGCTTCCCGGCCCTCTCACAGCTGCGTATCGCCCATTCCTGGGCCGGCTGGATCGGCATGACCCTGAACTTCCTGCCCATTGTCGGTAACGCTGGCCACAGCGATTCCTATTTCTATGGCGTTGGCTACAACGGTCACGGCGTGGCGCAGGCCTCGAGCATGGGCAGCCTGCTGGCCGACAAAATCCTCGGTAAAGCCAACCCCTGGCACGAGATCATCTGCCGCAAACCGGCCTACCTGCCGCCCAACCCCTGGCGCTGGGCGGCGGTGCGCGGGTTACTCGGCGTGGTCAACGGCATCGACCGGCGCATCGACCGGCAAATTGTGCAGCAGGCTATCGGCCGCCAGGACTGCGACTAGGCGCTCAAGCCTTGCGCCCGGCGGTTGGGGAAAAAGTGGAAAAAGGGGACAGATTTATTTTTCAGCAGTGGCCGCTTCGGGTCGACTGCCGCCCCTGAAAGGTGGCTGAAAGGTGTCAAAAACGGACAGTGACCCCAATAAATAAATCTGTCCCCTTGAGAAAAAGGGGACAGATTTATTTTTCAGCAGTGGCCGCTTCGGGTCGACTGCCGCTCCTGAAAGGTGGCTGAAAGGTGTCAAAAACGGACAGTGACCCCAATAAATAAATCTGCCCCCTTATTGTGTCCCCTTATTGCTAGGAACGAAGAGATTAATGGGAAGTCTAAGTGAGGTAGAGATTTGCTAAAACTTTATAAAGACCTCCATATCGAGGTCTTTTTTCCAACAGGGTCAACCAGCTACGATGTAAGATTCAGGATTGGATTCATTATTATTTTATTCATAATATTGCCATTAGCGATCTATCAAAGAATTAATGGCGCTGATTTAATTTTGTACATTCCAATTTCTGTTCTTGTTGGGTTTTGCGTGTATGGTCAGGCTCGTTTTTATATTTGAGAATGTATATTTATTTTTTCAAATAAATAGAATGGCAGAGGCTTTAAGTTCGCTTCGAGTAACAGGGGCAGACCACGGTTTTCGGGAGAATTAATCGTAGTCTGTCACCTATTATTCTTTCGAGAGCCGATTGAGACGTTTATAGCGTGTTCTTATAGAACACGCCGTCCTTCATGATTACCCGGATTGTCTCCGGGCTTGCGGGACGCAAGGGCGAGTCGAGCCACTTGTCTGACGCGCCGACTACAGAGAAGTCTTCGAGCGGATTCCCGTCGAGGAGCAACAGATCAGCGTAAGCGCCTTGTTCGATGACGCCAAGCTTGCCTTCGCGATACGGGTTCATGAAATCGCCAGACAGGGCGACAATTTCTCCACCCACCGATGTCATAGCCACCAGCGCAGCGTAGGGTCCGAAATATTTGTCGTTCAAATGTTTCTCGTAGGCAACTTGGATGTTGCACCGTTCAACTGTATCGATACAGTCCGTATTAAAGCCACGCTTAACAGGATATTTTTTCATGTTCGAAATGTAGTTCTTAAACTCCTCCTTTGCCGATAACGCTTTGGCCAGGCTTGATGGCACGTCGCGCACTGGGGGGATTTCCAGTATGGACGGATCGAAGCTGGTCAGGTTGGTAGTGGTGTAGGCCCCTTTCTCTTTCATTAAATCTGCGATTTCCTTGTCGAACCCTAAATTATGTTCGATGGACTTAACGCCAGCATTCAATGCGTTTAGCGCAGCTTGCTTTCGATAGGCATGTACCATGACGTAACTGCCGTATTCGTTGGCGACCTGAACCGCCGCCTCAAGCTCCTCTTTTGATCCAGCCAGCAATTGGTATGGGTCAAATGCCGAAACGATGCCACCCGATTGCATGAATTTAATCTGGGTGGCACCCATGCGGAAGTTGTTGCGCGCGAATTTCCGCACGTCGTCAGGGCCGTTGGCCTGTTGCGAGATGTTCAATCGACCTACGTTTGTCTCTGCATCAGGCGGGGACGTGAAGTTGGCGAAATCGGCATGCCCCCCTCTCGTGCCGATAAACGCAGCGGAAGGATAGAAGCGCGGACCGACGATCAACCCGCTATCGATTGCCCTGCGAATACCACCGTTAGCGCCGCCAGCGTCGCGTACGGTGGTGAAGCCCTGCATCAAGTACATCTCGGCCATCTTGGTGGCGTGGATGCCGAAATCCTCCCAGGTCTTTTGGGCTTCCATGGCTGGCACCGATGGCCCCATGAGCATGAAGTGGGCATGAGCCTCGACGAATCCCGGCGTCAGCGTCCGCCCGCCACCGTCGATCACTGTTGTCCCACTGTTTGTCTGAATTTCGCCAGCCGAGATCTCCTTGATCAGGTTAGCCTCCACCAACACTTGCTGGTTCTTGTAGATCTTGTTCTCGGTGCCGTTGAAGATGTTGACGTTCTTGAAAAGCACCTGCTGTGGCGGTGGGTTTTCTGCTGCAATTACAGAAGTAGTCACCAGGAAGGCAAGCGGTAAAATTAAATTTTTTAGTTTATGCTTCATTTTCCCATCCTATTCGTGCAGGGCTGTCAACCGAACTATACCTTGAAAAAGGGGACAGATTTATTTTCAGCAGTGGCCGCTTCGGGTCGACTGCCGCCCCTGAAAGGTGGCTGAAAGGTGTCAAAAACGGACAGTGACCCCAATAAATAAATCTGTCCCCTTATTGCTCCTGGGGTTCTCCTCGCTGTATCTGACGTTCATTGTGGGCGGCAAGTTTATGGCCGAGCACCGAGTAGAAGCTGAACTGGCGCGCCAAGGCATTCAAGCTCAGAAAATGTTCAGCACGCCAACTCCCTTCAACAGCCTTCTGTGGCGGGTGATTGTGCTCGATGGCGATGATTACCATGAAGCCCTGATTAGCTGGTTCGACAGCACCGTGCCGCAACTGACTCGAATTCCCCGAGGCATCCACCTGGCTGAAGCCCTGGCTGACTCACCGGCCCACACGCGTCTGAATTGGTTTACCGGCGGCGTGTTGCGCTATGACCAATTGGGCGAGGAGCTGGTGGTTACCGATATCCGCTTGGGCATGACAGGATTTCACCCTTTCCGCTTCAATTTTGCCCAGCGTGAAAATGAACAATGGCGCGTGCACCAGAGCATTGAGCGTTTACCGTCAGAGCGGGGCGACCTCTCACGTTTGCAGCTGTTGTGGGCGCGTATCTGGCAGCCGGAATTGCAGATACCACTTTTGGCCTGGGCCGATGAGTTGCGTAAAGCACCCGCCGCGCCGCGTGTGCTGCAATAGCGCACGGTCAATAACCATATCACCCGCTCCAGTTCGGCAAGTCGTTACCAGGTGACATCTGTCCAGCTGCGCTTTTGCTGTACCTTAACCTGAGCGTTATCCCGCTCAGTGAAATCATGAGTGAACCGCATGCTTCGATGGATTGTCTTGTTTATTGGCGCAACAGTTTTTTTGACTGTGAACGCCTCAACCAACCTGACTGAATTGAGTAAGAACGGTATTCAAAAATGGGAGCCTAAAGTCTTTTCTGGTGAATCGATTTACACCATAAATCAGTTCAAAGGGCGCTTGGCGCTACGAGATATCAGCAATAATTCTGCGTCGGGAATGGTGTTGAAAAAGCAAATCTATCTCGCCGCAACGGCTTACCTGAACTGGAGCTGGTCAGTAGAAAAGACCCTGACCCAGTTAGATCAGCGCAGTAAAAGCGGGGATGATTTCGTCGCTCGAATTCATGTGGTTATCGATGAAGGCTTGCTGGTTTAGAACACCGGGGCACTCAATTACGTCTGGTCGAGTAACCAGAATAAAGGGCTGGTTTGGGATAATACATTCGCTGGCTCAAGTGCGTAATTGCATAGCAGTTGACCGCCAATTTGCATTGCAACTGACTAGCCAATTTCATTCGCATTGACCAGCACTGGCCAGATTGGCGAACGCCTGCAAGGTGCTGTGTATTCAACCGGTCGTTACTTCGGCGTTTGCTGTTCAGCAAGTAGCCCGGACATTTGCAGGGTGGTCAACACCGGAGGTTTGGCCACCATCAAGGCCGGCAACTATGCAAGCATCGACAACGCATGGTGGCCAATCGCTGCGCGAGTTGACCACCCTACGGAGTTGCACCTGCTAAACGGATATTCACTTTGCACAACGCTCAGCTTGTCCAGCAAGTAGCCCTGAAAAAAGGGCTTTATTTTCTAAAGCCTGGACGTCCGCTCCGGGTCGGAAGTAGCCGGTCGTTAATTCCTCAGCCGGTCAATCCCGATTCCTGCGGGTGGTTGACATGCAGCTCCCGGCTGCTTGGAAACACCGGAAATGCCAGACGCTTTCCGCGTTCCGGTGGCGGCCACGGGAGCAGATACTTGGCTGAATAGCACTTAAACGTTTATCTTTGAGTGCACCGGACGACTTGAGACTTGGTCATCCGCTCTTTGCCATGGACATGCAAAAAAAAGTTCATGCAACCCCAGGGCCTGCTCACGCCGGCCTGTCCCAGGTTCAAATCATGCTGGAAGCCGTTTGGCCCTTTTTGCAGTCACTTCAGGGAGCACCTGCCTACGCGCTGGTGTTTGTCCTGTTGTTCATCTGCGGCATCGGCCTGCCGATCAATGAAGACATAGTCCTGCTCGGTGCCAGCGCCCTCACCCTCAAAGGCGTGATGGAGCCCGTCCCGCTGATGGTGGTGTCCTGGTTCGGCCTGTTATGCGGCGATGGCCTGCTGTTCCACTGGGGTCACCGCTTTGGCACCAGAGTCCTGCGCATGGGCTTCCTTGGTCGCCTGATAAGCGAACAACGCCTGGAAACCATGCAGGCCACCATGCGCCGTTACGGGCCTGCCTACATCTTCGTGGTGCGCTTCATGCCGGGCGTGCGCTCGGTGCTGTTTCTGGCGGCCGGCTCACTGAAGATGCCCTACCGGCATCTGTTCATTTTTGACGGGCTGGCGGCACTCATCCAGCTACCGCTGCTGGTTTACGGGGTGCGTTATGTCGGTGGGCGCTGGGAAGAAATCCTCGAACTCATGCAACGTTTTCAGGGCGTGATTATTCCCGCCATCATCGTATTGCTGCTGGCTGTATGGCTGGTCAGGCGGCGAAATTCCAGGGAGCGACAAGTATGAAAACTGCACTGCCAACCAGAGGCCGCGCCACTGCGGCGGTACTGGCCGATCTCAAGGAGTTTGGCGCGCAAGACCCCAACTACAAGGAGGGCCGCCTGTGGAGCCTGGTGTATTACCTGGACGAAGACTACGCCGACTTCATGGGCGACGCGTACCGCGAATTCTCCAGCGCCAACGGGCTGAATCCGACCGCGTTCAAAAGCCTCAAGCGCTTCGAGAACGAGATCATCGCAGCGGTCGCGGAGATGTTTCACGGCACGCCGGAAGTCTGTGGCGTGGTCACCTCGGGCGGCACCGAGAGCTGTCTGCTGGCGGTCAAGACCTATCGTGACCTGGCCCGCGCCCGCGGCGTGAGCAAACCCGAGATGGTGTTGCCGACCACTGCCCATGTGGCCTGGTTCAAGGCCTCCGAGTACTTCGGCGTGAAGGTACGCCTGCTGCCGCTGGACAAGGACCTGCGCGCCGATGTGAAGAAACTGCCGCGCCTGTGCAACCGCAACACGGTGATGATTCTCGGCTCGGCACCGGACTATCCGCACGGCAACATCGACCCGATCGAAGAGTTCAGCGCCATTGCCCTCAAGCGCAAGATTCCGCTGCACGTGGATGCCTGCGTGGGTGGCTTCATCCTGCCGTTCATGGAAATGAACGGGCGCAAACTGCCGTTGTGGGACTACCGCGTAGCCGGTGTTACCAGCATTTCGGCAGACGTGCACAAATACGGCTTTGCCGCCAAAGGCGCCTCCACCATCACCTACCGCAATCTGGATTACCTCAAGCACCAGATGTTCGTCTATCAGGACTGGCCCGGCGGCGTGTTCGCCTCACCGGCCCTGCTCGGCACCCGCCCCGGTGGTGCCTATGCGGCTGCCTGGGCGGCCATGCAGCACTTTGGCAAGTCCGGCTACAGGAACCTGGCCAAGCGCACCACGCAGGCGTTTGACAAGATGCGCAAGGGCATCGAGAAAATGCCCGAACTCTATGTCATGGGCCAACCCCACGGGCCGCTGCTGGGCTATGGCTCCTGCGACCCGGAGGTAAACATCTTCGCCGTGGGCGACCAGATGGATGCCAAAGGCTGGAAGATCAACCGTCTGCAAGCGCCGGACGGCCTGCATGCGATGATCACTGCCAGCCACCTGGAGGTCATGGACGATTACCTGCGCGACCTCAAGGAAGCCGTGGCTACGGTCAAAGCCAACCCCGAACTGGCAAAAACCGGCAGCGCGGCGACCTACGGCATGATGAGTCATATCCCCTTGCGCGGCATGGTGCGGCAGAAGGTGCTGGATATGTTTGCGCAGATGTACAAAGCCGGTGGCGAGGCTATCGACCTGAATGAGCAACCCCCAGCCGAACCGGGTATCAAAGGGCAGATAAACGCAGTCGTAGATACCGTGGCCCAGTGGTATGTCACTCGCCAGCAACAGAAAGTGCGGCGCAAGTAAGCGCTGTAGCCACTCGCCGCAGCCAACACTAGCGGCGAGTGAATTCCTCGAAGTGACCCGTTTCCAGTTGTTCCCGCAGAACGGCATCGTAGGTCGGCACCAGCCCTTGCCTGTCGATGTGCTCCACATAGCGGGCCATGGCGCGCTGGGACGCTTCCACGCCGATGTTGCTCAACACCGCGGCCTGCTCCATCTGCAGGCCTTTGCCCAGTGGCAGACAGCCACCCTCCAGCGTCACCCGTTTGATCGCGCTGATGGCCTGCGGTAAAAAACGCGAGAGCCTTTGCGCAATCGCCAGGGTTTGTTCCAGCAGTTGCTCATGGGCAAACACCTGCGTCACCAGACCTATTCGCTGCGCCTCTTCGGCCGATATGGCGCGGCCGGTGAGCATCATTTCCAGCGCCCGGGCCCGGCCGATAAGCCGCGTCAACCGCTGCGTGCCACCCGCCCCCGGCGGAAAGCCAAGCAGCACCTCGACCTGGGACAGGTCAGCAGCACTGGACATGTAGCGCAGGTCACAGGCCATGGCCAGTTCGATCCCGCCACCGGCGGTCTGGCCATTGATCGCGGCGATAAAAATGGTGCCGCTGCGACCCATCTTCAACAGCATGTCGTGGAAGCGCAACAGAAACAGCGCGCCGCTGGCGGGGGTTTTGCCAAGCACACCGCGCATGCCCGGAATGCGCAGGAGTATGCGCAGCAATGCCAGCAGCCATTGCAGTTGCCACTCCCTCAGCGGCGGATAACTGCGGGCTTTGTGCAGTATCTCGGCCACATCGAAATGCGCGATAAAGCGATCGGGGCGCTCGCCGGTCAACACCACCACGCCGATGTCCGGGTCCTGATCGGCACGCTCAACCAGCGCTTCCAGATCCAGCACCATGGCTTCATTGAGGAAGCCGTGCGGCGGATTGCTCAGTCGCGCCAGCAACACACGACCGCTCTGCGTGGTTTTGATCGTGCGGTACATGGGGCGGCTCTCCAGTCTGTTCGGTGAAGCGGCAGGCTGCGGGCAAGGTGCCTGTTGCCGGATGGTCACGGCCATAGTAGGTTGCCGGACGCGTACGGATTTACCATTGTGCGCAGAAAAACCAACAAATCGCGCAAAGCAGGTGGCTATGCCAAGTGTCTCCCGCAGCAGTGATCTGCAGGGCGTTGCCGAACTGATCCGCAGCTACGGGCAGGATCCGGACGCGCTGGCACGCAAGATTGGCCTGGATCCGCTGGCCCTGTATGAAACCGGCATCAACATTCCATCCAGTCTGGTCATCAACCTCTATGAAGAGGCCGCGCGCGCCTGCAAGGATCGCTTCTTTGCCCTGAAGCTGGCGCAGATCCAGGGCTGGGATATTCTCGGGCCGATCTGGCTGATGATCCGCAGTGCAGAAACCGTCAGGGCCGCACTGCAAGCCATCGCCGATCATCTGGAGCTGCACTCCGAGGGCATCTCTGCGTACCTGGTCGAGGAAGACCAGCGCACCGCCTTCTGCTATGAAGTCAGGAAGCAGGCCCGGGGCAGCGAGGCGCTGGACCACAGTGAAATCCAGGTAATCGAACTCGGTCTGGCCATGTCCTGCTACGAACTGCAAGCCATCCTGGGCAATGACTGGCGCCCGCGCTTCACCCAGTTTCGTCACGCCGCCCCCTACAACACCGAGCCGTTGCAGCAGGTGTTTGGCGAACACATCAGCTTCAACCAGGATCGCAACGCGATTCACCTGTCGGCCCGGGACAGCAGCTATCCGCTGGCCAATTCGCGACCGGCTTACCGCCAGATATTGCAGCGGGAAATCCGCGCCCGTCTGGGCGATTCGATTCCGTCGGCGTTAAAAGCCGACCGCACGATCCGCCTGCTGCTTGACGAGAGCAGGTGCTCCATCGACAAGGTCGCAGCAATCCTCGGCGTCAGCGCCCGGACCTTGCAGTTGCGCCTCAAGGAGGAAGGCAAAACCTATCAGCAACTGTATGACCGGGCGCGCCTGGAGATCGCCATCCAGTATCTGGAAAACTCCAACCTGCCGATAACCGCGATTGCCGAGCGCCTGCAGTTTTCCCATACCGGCGCCTTCTCGCGCTTCTTCAAACAGCAAATGGGCTGCCCGCCACGGAGTCTGCTGAAAGGCCGGCGTTCTCCTTCGCCCTGACACCCGCTCCCAGCGGCCCTGGGGCAATCAACCTTGCGTGATCGGATAATTTTCTAGCGCGATCCGGTAACTGTCTGCCCGCCGGGAGAATAGGCTGAAGCACTGTCCCGATCCGGGGCAGGCACAGAGGCCCTACCAATTTCATTGCCAGCCGGACACCTTTTCAACCGTGGATACCCGGTTGCTGTATCTGCTGCCCCGGCTTTTGCAATCACGGCTACAAGGGAGACAGGACTGTTATGCCTATTGCTGAAATTAAAAAGATCTGCCTGATCGGCGCCGGCTCGATTGGCTGCTGGAACTCCCTTTTATTTGCCAGCGCCGGTTACCAATGTGTGGTTTATGATCTCTCGGCAGCTGCCCTGGCATCGGCACCGGAACGGCAGAAGTGGCACATCGCCATGGCCCAGGGCATGTTCAGCCCCGAGCAGGTGGCGGCGGCGCTGCAGCGCATCAGCTACACCTCGTCGCTGGAAACCGCTCTGCAGGGCGCTGACCTGATCAGCGAGTCGGTGCTGGAGAAACTTGAGCTGAAACGCCAGGTGCATCAGCAAATCGAGGCACTGTGTTCACCCGATGCGATTCTGACCACCAACTCGTCTTCCCTGCTGGTCTCCGAGATCGAGGACGCCGTAGTGCGCCGCAACCGCTTTGCCGCCCTGCATACCAATATGCTCGGCCGCCTGATGGAGGTTGTCCCCGGCCCGCAAACAGATCCGCAAGTGATCGATATCCTGACCCGATTTATTGTCAGTTGCGACCAGGCCCCGGTGGTCATGCTGAAAGAAAAGGACGGCTATCTGGCCAACAGCATGCTGTTCTCCTGGTTGAAAACCGCGGTGCTGCTGGTCGCTGACGGCTATGGCACTTTTACCGATGTCGACCGTTCCTGGTGTGCCGGGCAGAACGCCCCGATCGGCCCGATGGCGCTGGTCGATGGCGTTGGTCTCGATCTGATCATTGATATCTTCGATGCCCAGTTCAGCAAAAGTGCTGACAAAGACTTCAAACGGGCTGCCGACTTTTTAAGAACCTACCAGGCCCGCGGCTTGCTCGGCATGAAGTCGGGCGAAGGCTTTTACAGCTACCCAGATCCGGCCTGGCAACAGCCGGGCTTCATCATGGGCCGCTAAAACTTCCCGTTATCCGTCAAGCGCAACGCACGACACGCAAAGGAACATGACCATGCAATCGCAAACACGCAGAACAGCTACAAGTCTGGCACTGGCCATTGCCGCCGCGCTGCTCACCGGCAGCCTGGCATCCCTGGCCAACGCCGCGTCAAACACCGGCGTACCGGCGTCCGTCATCACCCCGGACAAGGTCGAAAGCCGCATCGGCACGCTGGAGTTTGCTGACGGCCAGCCAAGCAAGGCAACCCTGGAAAAGGTCTATGACAACCTGGACTTCATCCACGCGTTTCGCGCATTTTCCGACACCCTGCAAGGCGTCAGTGTGCATGCCGTGCGCAAGGGCATCGCCAACGTTGGCGCCAAGGACAACGAAGTCCTCGTATTCTCCGAGCTGATGGATTCCAAGTCACTGTTCCTCACGGCCAATGCGGACACCCTGTATGTCATCGGCAGCCTCGACCTTTCCAACGGCCCGATGGTCATCGAGGTGCCGCCGCAGGTGCTCGGCACGGTGCAGGATGCCTGGTTCCACTGGGTCATCGACATGGGCATGCCGGGGCCGGATCGCGGCGAAGGCGGCAAGTACCTGATCGTGCCGCCGGACTATGAGGGCATCCTGCCGGAGGGCGGGTTCAATATCGCGCACTCGAAAACCCTCCATGCGGTCTGGTTTGCCCGCGCCTTTCTGGAGAATGGCAATGATCCCAAGCCGGTAGTGGCGAGGATCAAGCAGTTCACCAGGGTCTACCCCTACACGCCGGGCGGCCTGGGCACCCCGATTGCCGAGTTTCTGGCCGGCAAGGCCCCGCTGGCCCCGCTCAAGCCGCCACCGGCAACCGTGTTCCATGAAGGCAGCGGCAAGGCGATGAATACCCTGCCGCCCAACGACTGGACCTACTTCGAGATGCTCAACGAAATCGTGCAGGCCGAGCCGGCCAGCGCCCTCGACCCGGAGCTTATGGGGCCGATTGCGGCCATCGGCATCGTCAAGGGCAAGCCCTTCAAGCCCGATGCACGGATGAAGAAAATACTCAGCGAAGCATTGCAGGTAGCCAACGCGACCTCGCGCAGCCTGTTCATCAACGGCCGTGATCGCGCCTGGTATTACTACGGTGATGGCAACTGGCAGAACCTGCTGTTTGACACTGGCTACGAGTTCGAGACACCGATACCGATGATTACCAAAGAGGGGGTAAAACCCTTCCCGGCAACCGGCTACCGGAAACTCGACGCCCGTGAAGCCTACTTCTATGGCGTGACCGGAATCACCCCGGCAATGTCCATGCGCCTGCCCGGCAGCGGCTCGCAATATGTGTGGGCCATGCTCGATGCCGACGGCAATTATTTCGACGGCGCCAGGACCTACAGGGTGAAACTGCCCAGGGATATTCCGGCGGCGAAATTCTGGTCATTCACCCTCTACGACACCATGACCCGTTCAATGCTCGACACGCCGCAGCGCTTTCCGCGGGTCGGCAGCCAGAGCTACCCGTTCCCGGCGGCACAAGCGGATGCCGATGGCTCTACCACGGTGTATTTCGCGCCCACGCAACCGGACGGCGTCAAGCGCGGCAACTGGATCCAGACCATACCCGGCAAGGGCTTCTTCCCCATGCTGCGGCTGTACAGCCCGCTTGAGCCCTTCTTCAGCAAGCAATGGCGGCCGAGTGAGGTTGAACTGGTGAAGTAAACCGACGTTTGCGCCAGTGCAACTGGCCAGCTGCCTTTCTCCGCGCAAAAGGCAGCAGCAGGGCTCATGACCTGCACGCTGACAGTCGTGCACAGGCTAGAATCAGCAGATAGCACATCCCTGAAGGTGCGGGGCAACCTGCACCGGACAGCGGATCCGCATCTGCTCTATTGCCTGCCGAGGAACTGCATGACTGCCCCAGCCGTTTATTGCCCCGTTGCGCGGTGCCTGCCATGAGCAAGGTCATTCTGGTCACCGGCGCTTCCTATGGATTCGGACAGAAAATCGCCGCGCATCTGGCCGCACGCGGTCACCTTGTTTTCGGTACCAGCCGCCGGCAGCTGCTCGATCAGGACAAGGTGCGCATGCTGCAGCTGGATGTGACTGACGACGCCTCAGTCAGCAACGCCGTGGCGCAGGTGATCAACGCAGCCGGCCGCCTCGACGTGCTGATCAACAACGCCGGGGTCGGCCTGTGTGGCGCCGTCGAGGACACCAGTCTGGAAGAAGCGCAGTGGCAGCTGAACACCAACTTCTTCGGTCCGGTGCGCATGATCCGTGCGGTACTGCCGCAGATGCGCAGCCAGGGCAGCGGTCGCATCATCACCGTCAGTTCGCTGGCCGGCCTGGCCGGCATGCCCTTCCAGCCGTTCTACAGTGCCAGCAAGTACGCCATCGAAGGACTCAACGAAGCCCTGCGCCTGGAGCTTTCCGGCAGTGGTATCGATGCGACCACGATCAATCCCGGCGATTTCAAAACCGGCTTCACCGATGCCCGGGTGTTCGCCAGACAGGCCCGCGCCGGCCACAACGCTCATCAGCTGGAGAAGACCCTAGCGATCTATGTGCGTGATGAACAGCAAGGTTCCGGCGCCGATCAGGTGGCGCAACTGGCGGTGCGTCTGGTCGAGCAGGCAAAACTGGATGTGCGCTACCCGGTGGGGGCATGGGGCCAGCGCGCCGGCATTTTCGCCAAGCGCCTGATGCCGGCGCGGCTGTTCGAGCGCCTGATGAAATCCACCTATTCGCTCAAGTAGTCGCCGATGAAAATGCCTGACCTGCGCCACGCCCCCGCCCTGCCCGCCGCACACTGGCCGCTGTTCGATGTCTACCCGCAACTGGCAGCGCTGCTGCAGCCGCTGGCGCTGTGCCAGCTGCCTTCACCGGTCGAGGCATTACCCGCACTTGGCGAGTACGCGTGGGTCAAGCGCGACGATGGGATTCATCCGCACTACGGCGGCAACAAGATGCGCAAGCTGGAGTTCGTCGCCAGCGAGTTGCTGCGCAAAGGCGTGCGCCACGTCTACAGCCTGGGCGGCACCGGCACCAACTTCGGGGTAGCTGCAGCCATACTGCTGCAGGAACTGGGGATCGAGCTGACGCTGTTTTTATTCAGGCAACCGCCCTCGGAACATGTCGAGCACAACCAGCAACTGATGCGGCAACACGGCGCGCACCTGCATACCTTCGACAGTCTGGGCGCCGCCGCGCTGAGCTGGCAGCTGCACCCGCGCCGGCTCGATCCGCGCTGTTATTTCCTGGCTGCCGGCGCATCCAGCCCGGTGGCGACCTTTGCCTACATCAACGCGGCCTTTGAACTGCGCGAGCAGATCCAGGCCGGCAATTGCCCGCTGCCGGCACAGATCATCCTGCCGGTAGGCAGTTCCGCAACCCTGGCCGGGCTGACGCTCGGCTGTGCGCTGGCCGGCCTTGAGACACAGGTGATCGGCGTGCGCGTGGCCCCGGAAAAACTCGGTTTCATTGACATCTGCACCCCGGCGGTCAGTCGCAAGATGATGCTCAGCGCCGCGCGCCTGCTGGAAAAGCACGGCCACCCGGGGGGCAGCATCAAGGTGCCCGAGCCGATCCTGGTTTCCGACTGGTTTGCGCCCGGTTACGGCTGTTCAACAGCAGCCACCGAAGCCGCCATCCGCCGCGGCATGGCGGCCGGTCTGACGCTGGACGCCACTTACAGCGGCAAGGCATTCGGCGAGTATCTCAAGCGCTTGCAATCCGGCGCAGCGCCTTTGCTGTTCTGGGCCACGCTGAATTCGCAGCCGGCACAGGGCTAGTGGCTTTGCGACTGCTGGCGCAAGCGGTTCGCCGAGTTGCCCGCCACAGTAACCCTGGGGGCACTGCGCCTGCTCTGGCGTCGGCTGAGGATCTTGCCCGCAGCTTCACGTACCGCCCGCACCCCTTCCAGCAGACTCAGGCTCTCTTCGGTATCGCGTTTGAGACTGGCAAGCTGCTGCCAGGTTTGCGCCCGGCGTTCTTTCAGGGAGTAAAGCCGCTGCTCCAGCTCGTCAACCCGCTGGCGTGAGCGGGCGCGGCTTCTGTTTTTGCCCTTGACCGTCGCTTCCTGCAGATGCTGACGACTGCTGAGCAGTTTCTCCTGGACCTTTTCGCATTCTTTATCCAGCTTGCCGGCCATGCTCTCGGTCTCGGCAATCGCCTTGCTGCACGCGCGCTCCAGCCGGGCCACCACATCCAGCGAAAGCGCATGCAGCAGATGGATAGGGGTTGGCAGCACCTTTTTTCTCTCCGACATAATCAAGCCCCGCTCGCTGGCCTCGTCTCAATAAACCGCAGGCACGATAATTTCGTCCGGCACCGGAGAGCGCAGGTAATCCGCATTGAATACGCGGGCCGGCAGCACTATCGGTTCCGGTTCGGTTTCGGCGTAGGGAATCTGCGTCAGCAGATGATGAATGCAATTCAGTCGTGCGCGTTTTTTGTCATCCGCCTCGACTATCCACCATGGCGCTTCGGCAATATGCGTACGCGCGAGCATTTCTTCCTTGGCCCGGGTGTAATCCTCCCAGCGCCGGCGTGATTCCAGATCCATCGGCGAGAGTTTCCACTGCTTGAGCGGGTCATTGATGCGCATCAGGAAGCGCTGGTACTGCTCGTTGTCGGTAATCGAGAACCAGTACTTGATGAGGATAATGCCCGAGCGCACCAGCATCTTTTCAAATTCGGGTACGGTTCGGAAAAACTCTTCGTACTCGCTGCCGGTGCAAAAGCCCATGACCTTTTCGACACCGGCACGGTTGTACCAGCTGCGGTCAAACAGAACCATTTCACCGGCCGCCGGCAGGTGCGGCACATAACGCTGGAAGTACCACTGCGTGCGCTCACGCTCACTGGGTGCGGGCAGTGCGGCGACACGACAGACGCGCGGATTCAGGCGCTGGGTAATGCGCTTGATGGCACCGCCCTTGCCGGCCGCATCGCGGCCCTCGAAGAGCACCACGACCTTGAGCTTGTTCTCGACGACCCAGCCCTGCAGCTTGACCAGTTCACCCTGCAGGCGCAGCAACTCACGAAAATACACGCGGCGGTCCATGCCCTTCGAGGGCGCCGGCCCCCACTCTCCCGCCAGCGCGTCCAGTCGCTCGTCGTCCAGCTCCATTTCCAGCTCTTCATCGAAGCTGTCGAGAATGTCGTCATACATGTGACGGGCCTGTTCGGAGTAATCCGCAATCATCTGCTCGCTCATGGTGGCTCCTGAAGCTGGCGGGTGGGGTTCGAAAAACCTTTGTGTTGTCTGTACCGCACCGCTGCCGGCAGCCTTACAGGCGGATCGCCGCGCGCTGCATGCCCTGACTGGCAATATCGTCACGGGCCTGGCGCAACCGGTCGGCATCCAGGCTCATGCGGTGGATGACATTGAGCAGTTGCTGCCTGAGCAACTCGTCACCCACCCGCTCGGTAGCACGCATCACCGCTAGCGCACTGGCTTCATGATTGCCGGCCACCTGATCGAGGGTTTTGCAGATAGTGCGGATTGTCTGGCTCACCGGAAGACTCCTTCTGAATAACGCCAGCGCATTCTAAAGCGGTGATATTGCCGTTTTATTGCAGTTGCCAATTCAGCGGCCGCGACGCCAGCCCGCTGCAATCAGAGGCAAGGCAGCGGGTGCAGCAGGCACAGCTGCGCCATCTGTTCTGTCGGGGGTTGCAGGCAATGGCCGAGCACGGGGCCAGCTCAGGAAGAGAACACTTCGCTACGCTGGTCTGCCAGTAACCGGTTCGCCGGCAGGCCATGCCGGCTGAGTTGCGCCTGAACTTCGTCCACAGCGGCCAATACCCGCTGCGCCCAATGCTCATCATCGGGGCGGACCACAACCACGCGAAAGCCGTGGTCATAACCTTCCGCACGCACGCCTTCGGAATCATCCACATGCAGGTCAATGCCGAAGGCCGGAGGAAACTTCGAGGGCGAATGCGTGAAACCGTGAACCTTCAGCGCATGGCCGTGGCGTACGCTGTTGACCACGCCATCAATGTGCACGCCGTAGAGCAGCAGCCAGCGCCGGATGTAGGCCGGCGTCCGCCCGGACGAGGTGTAGATCCAGATGCTGCAGCCGCGACGCCGCAACTCGCGGGCCAGTTCGCGCGTACCGCTGCGCAACGGCTCACCCAGCCAGCGGTGGACAATACCCGGCAGACGGCTTTGCTCGGCTTCAGTCTGGCGAAAATGACAGGCCAGCGTGTCATCGATATCAAAGGATATGCGAATGTGCTGGCGCCTGAAGAAATGCAGCGGCAGCAGTTTTTTCATTACCGTCCATGCCTGATTGCCGCTCGCGGTGCGGGTATTGCGTATACCGTAGCGTTTCATCGCATGGCTTCCTTGTGCAGAGGCAACTGTTTACCCGTAAGGAAAAAATCCTTGCTGGCAGGTGTCTGATTTTCCAGGAAAGCGGCGTACTTCTTCTTGATCTTGGGCAGCTCATACAGCGCTTTCAGACCATGCTTGGCGGAATTCCGGATCAACGAAGAAGGATTGAAATAGCCTTCGGCATTTTCCACCGTCAGGACGAACGGCGGGCGCCCTGCGCGCATCAGCAAATAGCTGACAATCAGCGATCCGCTGCGATTATTGCCTTCGATGAACAGCTGCGGCTTGCTCAGAATGCGCACATAAACACCGGCCGCGCGCTTCCACACCGACTCGTTGCGGTGGGCGCTGTACCAGTTGTACAGGTCCTTGATGCCACCTTCGGCTTCGTGGAAAAAGTGTTTCTCGGTAGCCTCAAGGTGTTCGGCAAACTCCAGGCGGCGCCCGGGATCACTACCGCAGAGCACCGTGGCATTGATCTCCAGCAGCAGATTGACCTGCTGCAGATCAAACAGATCAACCCCGCGTGCAACGTAGTCGTCAACCAGGGCATAGCCCTCCAGCATGTTCTGCAGCACTTCGTCACTGAAGGGTTCACGCTGCTCGATAAAGTGCTGGCTGAGTTCGTCAAAGCGCGACTGCACCTCGCGCAGGGCACGTTCAATGGCGGTCAGGTCAAGACGACGCTTTGCTGGCATTGACGATCCGGAGTAGTAGCTGGAAAAAAAGCTGCAACCAACGGCACGCCGGCCCTGGCTGCAGCAGTGTGGCTCTGGCAGTGGCCTAGCTGAACTTGCCGCTGATGTAATCACTGGTCAGCTGTTCGCGCGGATTGTTGAAAATCTGCGCCGTCGGGCCCATTTCGACCAGATAGCCGGTACGCGTGCCCTCGGAAATATCCACCGAGAAGAACGCCGTGGTATCCGCCACCCGGATGGCCTGCTGCATGTTGTGGGTCACCAGCGCGATGGTGTAATCCTTCTTCAGTTCGACCATCAGTTCCTCCACCCGGCGCGTGGCAATCGGGTCGAGCGCCGAACACGGCTCGTCCAGCAGCAGTACTTCCGGCTCGGTGGCGATGGCGCGGGCGATACACAAGCGCTGTTGCTGGCCACCGGACAGCGACAGACCGCTGACCTTGAGCTTGTCCTTGACTTCGTCCCACAGCGCGGCGCCCTGCAAGGCATGTTTGACGCGATCACCGATATCGCCCTTGTAGCGGTTCAGGCGCAGGCCGAAGGCGACATTGTCGAAAATACTCATCGAAAACGGATTCGGCTGCTGGAACACCATGCCGATGTAGCGACGCACGACCACCGGATCAACGCCCTTGCCGTATACGTCCTGGCCGAGAAAATGCACATGGCCTTCGAAACGGAAGCCTTTCACCAGATCGTTCATCCGGTTCAGGCTGCGCAGCACGGTACTTTTGCCGCAGCCGGAAGGGCCGATAAATCCGGTGATCTTGTTCTTTTCAATCGGCACATGGCTGTCGCGTACCGCCATGAAGTTGCCGTAGAAAATCTTGTCCAGCTTGCAGTCCATCACCACCGGAGCATGGGCTTCAAACAGTTCGGCTTTTTGCGCAGTTGATGCGTTCACGATTCAGATGCTCCCGTTCTCAATACTTTGGTTTGCCGAAAATGCGGCTGACGACATTCACGACAAGCACAATCATTACCAGCACCAGCGAGGCGGCCCAGGCAAGTTCGAGCTGGTTGTCGAAGGGCATGCCGGAGAAGTTGTAAATCAGTACGGCCAGCGATGCCGTCGGGTTCATCACTTCCAGGCTGCCCTCGTGATAGATCCAGTAGTTGCTGAACAGTGCGGTAAACAGCAGCGGCGCGGTTTCACCCGCAGCGCGGGCGACGGCCAGCATGACGCCGGTGAGAATCGCCGGCAGACCGGTCGGCAGGATGATCTTCCAGATCACCTGTGAACGGGTGCAGCCCATGCCGTAAGCGGCATCCTTCATGATCTTGGGCACCATTTTCATCGACTCTTCGGCAGTCAGCACGACGATCGGCAGCATCAGCACGGCCAGCGCCACGCCGCCCGCCGGTGCCGAGTAGGTGCCGGTGGTCAGGACGACCATGGCGTACGCGAACACGCCGGCAAGGATCGAAGGCAGTCCGGTGAGCATCTTGGCGGCAAAGCGTGCGCTGTTGGCCAGCTTGCTGTCCGGCCCCAGTTCTGCCAGAAAAATCGCCGCCAGAATGCCGACCGGTACCGCGATCGCGGCGGCAATACCGACCATGACGAAGGTACCGGCCAGCGCATTGCCGAAACCACCACCGGTCTCGAAACCGGTCGGCGGCAGCTCGGTGAACAGTTCCATGCTCAGCCGCGCACCGCCGCGGGTGATCAACATGTAGAGCACCGAAAACAGTGGCACGCTGGCCAGCAAGGCACCCAGCCAGAGCAGACTGGTCAGCACGATACTGCGCAGGGCGCGGCCTTCGAAGCGGCGTTGCAGGCTGGGTACAGCGGTAATCCCGGAGGTCAGCTCGTTCATCCTTTGGCACCCCTTTGGGCATAGGCCATGATCATGGAGCCGATGACATTCACTATCAGCGTGATCAGCATCAGAATCAGCGCGGCATACATCAGTACTTCGATCTCGTTCGGGCCGGCCTCGGGGAAGTTCAGCGCGAGCAAGGCCGCCAGCGTGTTGGCCGGTGCAAAGAGCGACAGGCTGATCTGGTTCGAGTTGCCGACCAGCATGGCCAGCGCCATCGTTTCACCCAGTGCGCGGCCCAGCCCCAGTACCAGGGAACCGAAAATACCGGTGAGTGCAGACGGCACCATCACCTTGAGAATCGCTTCCCAGTGGGTGGTACCCATGCCATACGCGGCCTGTTTGGTTTTCATCGGTACCGCCGTCAGGGCATCCTGGGAGACGGCGGCGATGGTTGGCAGAATCATGATGGCCAGCACCAGCGCGGCAGGCAGCAGGCCCGGCCCGCTCAGTGAAGTGCCGAAAAACGGTAGCCAGCCGAGCTCGGTGTGAAACCAGTCGGTCAGGGGGCGAATCGTCGGGATCACCACGTAAATACCCCACAGGCCGTAAACCACACTGGGAATGGCGGCGAGCAATTCGACGATGGTGCGGAAGATCGCGGCCAGACGCGGCGGCAGAAAATCCTGGGTGAGGAAAATCGCCATGCTGACCCCGAAAAAACCGGCGATCAGCAGCGCAATCAGGGCGCTGTAGAGGGTGCCCCAGATAGCCGGCAGAATGCCGTACTGGTTTTGGTTGACGTCCCAGACAGTCCCGGTAATAACGTCCAGACCATGTTTCTCAATGCCTGGAACTGCCTTGCGGCCTACCTCGAAAATCAGCGCGAATACCAGCGCCAGGATCAGTATGACGCCCACCCGCGCTAGGCCGCGGAAGATGCGATCAACCAGAAAGTCCCTGGTGGAAGGCGGCTGGCAGGCAGAGTCCGGGTTAACCGGCACGTCAAAAGGTTTGTTCATTGGCTAAATCCAGAGCATGGACAGGAGTCCCGTGGCTTTAGCCCCGTCCGGCACAGGTGTAGCGCCTGCGCCGGACGAGGTCTGGCGGGGTTTACTGGATGTTGGCCGAAGCCTTGCGGACCTGTTCCACCACAACCTGCGGCAGCGGGATGTAACCCATCGAGTCGGCAATTTTCTGCCCTTCGGTCAGGCCGTACTCGACCATCTCGCGCATGGCCTTGGCTTTGGCCGGACTTTCATTGTGCTTGCGGAAGATCATCCAGGTGTAGGAAGTGATCGGGTAGGACTTGGCGCCATCCGGATCAGGCAGCCAGGCCACCAGATTTTCCGGCATCTTCACCGCTGCCAGTGCCTCGGCACCGCTTTCCGCGTTAGGCACCACGTAGTTGCCGGCCTTGTTCTGCAACTGGGCAAAGTCGACCCTGGCCAGTTTGGCGAAGCCGTATTCGATATAACCGATGGCACCCGGTGTCTGGCGTACGGTCGCGGTTACACCGTCATTTTTCGGCGATTTGATGAACTTGTCGGTGGCTGGCCAGTTGACCGTGTTGCCTTCACCCAGCGTGCTATTGAACGCAGGGTTGATGGCTGCCAGGTGCTTGGTGAAGACCGCGGTGGTGCCACTCGAGTCTGCACGCACGACAACCGTGATCGGCAGGTCGGGGAGCTGGATTTGCGGGTTGGCAGCAACCAGCGCCGGGTCGTTCCACTGGGTAATCTTGCCCAGAAAGATGTTGGAATAGACTTCACGCGGCAGTTTCAGCTCTTTCGGTTCGCCCGGCAGGTTGAACGCCAGCACGATCTCGCCGGCAGTCATCGGCAACAGCTGCACGCCTTCGGCCACCTTGGCCATGTCTTCTTCCTTCATCGCCGAGTCGCTGGCGGCAAAGTCGACGGTGTTATTGAGGAAATCCTGTACACCAGCACCGCTCCCCTTGGACTGGTAATCCACCGTCACACCGGCGGTCTGCTTGCTGAAATCCTTGAACCAGGTCAGGTAGATGGGCGCCGGAAAGCTTGCGCCGGAACCGGTCAGGCGCACGCTTTCCTCGGCGAATGCCATTGAACTTGCACAAAGGGAAAGCGTAGCGGCGAGCGCGGCAGACTTCATCAAACGTTTCATCGGGCAAACTCCTTGAATTGGAGCCGCGAACTTTGCCGCAACATTGTTACAGGCCGGTTAAGGCAAAATGACAAATAGACTCTGTGACGAACTGCCCTGCCCGATCCCGATGGCCGCAGGCGCTGCTTATCAGTAATCCGGCTTTTGCAAAACACCCGGCGCCCTGCCAGCATGATGAAGATCGGGGCCAGCGCCGGCTCGTGGCCTGGCGCTGGCAGTTACCCCCGCAATGCAGTTCGCAGGCATAGCCGGAAGGCAGCATGCCAGACGGATCTGACCGTTTTATGACGGTTTGAAACGGCTTGACCCGCTGATTTGTGACACGCAAATTGTGCGCAACAGTGCTTCGGCGGCTGCCTGTTGCAGCCTGTCTGGCTACCGTGGATTGTCTGGAGCAGACCCCGGTGCGCCGTGTACCATCGACCGGCACTGTCACCAGAAACTGCACCGTCCATTGGTGCAGCAACCCACCCGACTGCTGCAACGGTCTGTTGTTTATGGTCCACCAGCATCACTTGCATGGAACCTGCAATGCCCCCAAGAAATGTAATCAACGCCCGGGTCAGCCCCAAGGGCAGCCTCGAAACCCTCTCCCACCGTGAAGTACAGCAACTCAGCGAAGCCGGCTCGGACAGCCTGTACAAGCTGTTTCGTCAATGCGCCCTGGCGATCCTCAATACCGGTTCGCACATCGACAATGCCAAGACCGTCATGGATGCCTTTCTGGACTTTGATGTGCGCATCCATCAACAGGATCGCGGCGTCTATCTGGAGCTGCTCAACGCCCCGGCAGATGCTTTCGTTGACGGCGAGATGATTACCAGTACCCGCGAGATGCTGTTCAGCGCCCTGCGCGACATCGTCTACACCGAGAACGAGCTGCAAAGCCGGCGCATCGATCTCAGCGACTCCCAGGGCATCACCGACTACGTCTTCCATCTGCTGCGCAACGCCCGCACCCTGCGCCCGGATGTCGAGCCGAAGATCGTGGTCTGCTGGGGCGGCCATTCGGTCAGCGGCGAAGAGTACAAATACAGCAAGACCGTCGGCCATGAACTGGGCCTGCGCAAACTGGATATCTGCACCGGTTGCGGGCCGGGCGTGATGAAGGGACCAATGAAAGGCGCCACCATCAGCCATGCCAAGCAACGCCTCACCGGCAGCCGCTATCTGGGGCTGACCGAGCCCGGCATCATCGCTGCCGAAGCACCCAATCCGATCGTCAACGAACTGGTGATTCTGCCGGACATCGAGAAACGTCTGGAAGCCTTCGTGCGCGTCGGCCACGGCATCATCGTGTTCCCCGGCGGCGTCGGCACTGCCGAGGAGTTTCTCTATCTGCTGGGCATTCTGCTGCACCCAAACAACCGCGACATCCCCTTCCCGGTCATCCTCACCGGGCCAAAGAGCGCCGCCCCCTACATCGAACAGTTGCACGCCTTTGTCGGCGCGACACTGGGCCAGGCCGCCCAGCGCCTCTATCAGGTCATCATCGACGACCCGGTGCAGGTAGCCACGCAGATGGCCCGGGGCCTGAAGGAGGTCAAGCAATTCCGCCGCGAGCGCAACGACGCCTACCATTTCAACTGGTTGCTGAAAATCGACGAAAGCTTTCAACGGCCCTTCGACCCGAACCACGCCAACATGGCCAGCCTGCAACTCAGCCGCGACCTGCCACCCCACGAACTGGCGTCCAACCTGCGCCGCGCCTTTTCCGGCATCGTCGCCGGCAATGTGAAAGACAAGGGCATCCGCCTGATCGAACAACACGGCTGTTACGAAATCCACGGCGAAGCCGCCGTGATGCGGCCGCTGGACCAGCTGTTGCAGTCCTTCGTCGCGCAGAACCGCATGAAGCTGCCGGGTGGCGTGGCCTACGAACCGTGCTACCGGATGGTAAGCAGCGAGCTGGCCTGCTGACAGCAGCTTCCGCCAACACCGTTACCGCTGCAAATGCGCAGATAAAAAAAGGCCGGGCAGCAAGTGTGCTGCCCGGCCTTTTGTCACCCGGATTGCGGCGGGTTGCCCCGCCGTTGCAGTCAGGCCAGATCGAAGCGGTCGGCGTTCATCACCTTGGTCCATGCCGCCACGAAGTCCTCGACGAACTTGGCCTGGTTGTCGTCCTGCGCATAGACCTCGGCATAGGCACGCAGGATCGAGTTCGAGCCGAACACCAGATCGACACGGGTAGCGGTCCATTTCACCGCACCGCTCTGGCGCTCACGGATTTCATACAGATTCCTGCCAGCAGGTTTCCATGTGTAGGCCATGTCCGTCAGATTGGTAAAGAAGTCGTTGCTCAGCACGCCTTCCCGGTCAGTGAATACGCCATGCCTGGAGCCTGCATGGTTGGTGCCCAGTACGCGCATCCCGCCCACCAGCACGGTCATTTCGCAGGCGCTGAGCCCCAGCAGCTGGGCACGGTCGAGCAGCAGCTCCTCGGCGCTGACCACAAAGTCCTTCTTCAGCCAGTTACGGAATCCGTCAGCCAGCGGCTCCAGCACATCGAAGGATTCGGCATCGGTCATCTGCGCAGTGGCATCGCCACGACCCGCTGCAAACGGCACGGCCACGTCGAATCCCGCCGCCTTGGCCGCCTGCTCAACACCGAGGTTACCCGCCAGCACGATGACATCGGCCAGACTGGCTGAGGACTCATCGGCAATTTTCTGCAGAACCGCGAGCACCTTGGCCAGACGTGCCGGCTCATTGCCTTCCCAGTCCTTCTGCGGGGCCAGACGGATGCGTGCACCGTTGGCGCCGCCGCGCTTGTCCGAACCACGGAAAGTGCGCGCACTGTCCCAGGCGGTGGACACCATTTCTGCGATGCTCAGGCCGCTGGCGGCGATTTTTGCCTTGACTGCGGCTACGTCGTAGTCCGTGCTGCCAGCCGGCACCGGGTCTTGCCAGATCAGGTCTTCCTGCGGAACGTCCGGACCGATGTAACGCGCCTTCGGCCCCATGTCGCGGTGGGTCAGCTTGAACCAGGCGCGGGCAAAGGTTTCCGAGAAGTAGGCCTGATCCTGGGCGAAGCGTTCGGAAATTTTCCGGTACGCCGGGTCCATCTTCATGGCCATGTCGGCATCGGTCATGATCGGGTTGTAGCGGATAGAAGGGTCCTCGACATCCACCGGCTTGTCTTCTTCCCGGATATTGATCGGTTCCCACTGCCACGCACCCGCCGGGCTCTTCTTCAGCTCCCAGTCATAGCCGAGCAGCAGCTTGAAGTAGCCGTTGTCCCATTGGGTCGGGTGCGTGGTCCACGCACCTTCCAGGCCGCTGCTCACGGTGTCGCGGCCAATGCCACGGCTGCTGTGGTTGTTCCAGCCCAGGCCCTGCTCGTCGAGTTCGGCACCTTCAGGCGCAGGACCCAGCTTGGCCGCATCGCCATTGCCGTGACACTTGCCGACAGTGTGGCCGCCGGCGGTCAGTGCCACGGTTTCTTCGTCGTTCATGGCCATGCGCTCGAAAGTCACGCGCACATCCCGGGCCGTCTTGAGCGGGTCAGGTTTGCCATCCACGCCTTCCGGGTTGACGTAAATCAGCCCCATCATCACCGCAGCCAGCGGGTTTTCCAGATCACGCTCGCCCGAATAGCGGCTGTTGGCGCTGCCACTGGGTGCCAGCCATTCTTTCTCGGCGCCCCAATAGGTATCTTTCTCGGGGTGCCAGATGTCTTCACGGCCAAAGGCGAAGCCATAGGCTTTCAGGCCCATCGACTCATAGGCCATGGTGCCCGCCAGAATCATCAGGTCAGCCCAGCTCAGCTTGTTGCCGTACTTCTTCTTGATCGGCCACAGCAACCGCCGGGCCTTGTCCAGGTTCACGTTGTCAGGCCAGGAATTGATCGGCGCGAAACGCTGGTTGCCTGAGCCGCCACCGCCACGGCCATCGGCGATGCGATAGGTACCCGCCGAGTGCCAGGCCATGCGAATCATCAGGCCGCCATAATGGCCCCAGTCCGCAGGCCACCACTCCTGACTGTCGGTCATCAGGGCCTTGAGGTCTTTTTTCAGCGCTTCAACGTCGAGTTTCCTGACTTCTTCCCGGTAATTGAAGGCCGCACCCAAAGGGTTGGTCTTGCTGTCGTGCTGGTGCAGGATGTCCAGACTCAGGGCCTTGGGCCACCACTCCATGTTGGACATGCTCGTCGAGGTGGCACCGCCGTGCATGACCGGGCATTTGCCAGCAGAACTTGCATCTTTGTTATCCATCTCATTCTCCTTTCTTTACGTTGTCAGCCTTGGTGGCTGAATAAGCGGCATTCGAATGCCGCTCCAGACATCTAGAAATCAATCGTTCCAGCTACTGCAGTGCCTAAAACTGTGCGCCAATCCGGTGCGAGAAGAAAGTGCATTGCGGTCTAAACAATTCAATCTCCATGATAGGAAAAAGTCATCGCCGGTAATTAATCCGGATCAATAGAAATGGATATCGGCCAGTGCCGTGCGGGCAAACAGACCCGGTGCCTTGAGCATGCTCACCTCAATTGCCGAACCGGGCGATCCAGTCCGCATGGGCCGGATGCTGGATGGCTTTGGGCCGCAGCGCCTGCACCAGACTGATGGCCTCAGGGCGAGCAATTCCCAGCTCGATCAGGATGCGTGCGGCTATCAGCCCGGTGCGCCCGGAACCGCCCTTGCAGTGAATGGCGATGGCTTGGTCGGCGGCCAGCAACCCGGCAATCTGTGCCATGGCGGCCGGCCAGGCTGCGTCGAAATCCGCCTGCGGCACCTGCTCGTCGGCCACCGGCAAGTGCAGCCAGAGCAACCCTTGCGCGGCGCAGCGGGCAGGCAAGTCACTGGCGGCGTTTTGCGCCAGTTCGGCGGCTGGCATCAGCGTCAGCACGGCGCTGGCACCCGCCTGTTTCAGGCTGCTCAGGGCGCTGTCGATGCTGCTGTCCCTGGTGCCGGGGCAAGGCGTAAAGATCAACCGGCCGGGACGGTTGGGGATACTGAGGAGGTCAAAAGGGTGAGACATGTTGATTGATCCTTGAAGTTAGATGGAAGCCTGATTGACCCGCTGACTCAGCTGCTCGGCGGACTCCTTGCGCTCGGAATAGCGGTCCACCAGATAGCCGGCATGGCCGCGCAGCAGCAGGGTGAACTTGACCAGCTCCTCCATCACGTCCACCACGCGGTCGTAATAGGCCGAGGGCTTCATCCGCCCGGCGTCGTCAAACTCGAGAAAGGCCTTGGCCACGGAAGACTGGTTGGGGATGGTGAACATGCGCATCCAGCGCCCGAGTACGCGCATCTGGTTCAACGCATTGAAGGATTGCGAACCGCCGCAGACCTGCATCAGTGCCAGGGTCTTGCCCTGACTCGGCCGCACCGCGCCCATGCTCAGGGGAATCCAGTCGACCTGCGCCTTGAACACCGCGCTCATCGCACCGTGGCGCTCCGGCGAACACCAGACCATGCCCTCGCTCCACAGCACCAGCTCGCGCAACTCCTGCACCTTGGGGTGATCCTCGGGGGCATCGTCGGGCAATGGCAGGCCAGCGGGGTTGAAGATGCGCGTCTCGGCACCGAACTGCTCGAGCAAGCGGGCTGCCTCTTCGCTCAGCAGGCGGCTGTAGGAGCGCGCCCGGTTGGAGCCGTACAGCAGCAGAATCCGTGGCTTGTGTTGCGCCACCGGCCTGGCCAGCTGCTCAAGCCCCTGCAGATCAAGCAACGCGCTTTCGATATTTGGCAGTTCGGGGTGCATAAAATCTCCTGACCTCAGAGGCTGCCGATCCGGCGCACTTCGGCCTGTAGTGCCTCGCGGTCGAGGGTGCCCGGCTGGCTGGCGAAGAAAGCCGCAAGGCGATTGCGGATTCTCTCCAGGGTGGCATCGAAGGCAGCGTCGATCTGCGCGGGCGTGCCGGCCAGTTCGGAAGGATCGGCCAGGCCCCAGTGCGCCTTCAGGGCGGGCCCGAAGAACACCGGACATGCATCCCCGGCGGCCTTGTCGCACACGGTAATCACCAGCTCCGGGGCCAGCCCGGCGTGGGCCTCGACAGCCTTGCTGCTGAGGCCGTCAGTGGCCACGCCGGCACGGCGCAAGGCTGCCAGCGCCTGCGCATTTACCTCGCCCCGCGGCTGGCTGCCGGCGCTGCAGGCTTGCATGCCTGGCGGCGCCAGGTGATTGAACAGTGCCTCGCAAAGGATGCTGCGGCAACTGTTGGCGGTGCAGAGAAACAGGACGTTCATAGCGGATTCCGTTCGTTGAGTTCAGCTGCAGATATTCTGCCGCTCGGGACGATTGCGCATGTTCTGCAGCTTTTCGCTGTTGTCCGCCAACCAGGCCTGATTGGCCTGCACGATCAATTGCAGCAGTTGTTGCACCCATTCGGGCAGCTGCGGGTGCAGACGGTAGTACACCCACTGTCCGCACCGCCGATCTTCCAGCAGGCCGCAACTGCGCAATTGCGCCAGATGCCGGGAAATCTTCGGCTGGCTGTCTGCCAGCGCCGTGCTCAGCTCGCAAACGCACAGCTCGCCTTCGGCGGCGATCAACAGGGTCATGCGCGCACGGGTGTCATCGGCCAGGCATTTGAAAACAGTGGTGGGGCTTAGTGGTTCTGGCATGCGAACCTCAGCGTTTGCTCTTCACCAGGACGAACATCTTGATGCGTTCGTGAATCTCGTGAAGGGTCTGCGAATAGGCATTGGCGTTCTGGCTGGCGGCAGGGTCTTCGAAGTTCCAGGCGATGTACTCGCCGGCCCCCGGCAGGGTGCTGCATTCAAACGAAGATTTATCGCACAGGGTAATGATGTAATCGAAACGCTGGTGGGCAAACTCTTCCAGGGGTTTGCTGCGCAGACCATCGCAGGCCACGCCCAACTGCTGCAGCGAGTGAATTGCGCGCTGGTCAACTTCATCGGGCTGGGTGCCGGCACTAAAAACCTCATAGCGCTGCGCTGCCGTGTGGCGCAATAGGGCTTCGGCCATTTGCGAGCGGGCTGAATTGGCCACGCAGAGAAACAGTACCCGGGTTTTCGACGTCATTTCAGCAGCTCCCGATAAATTCGATTTGGTGAATATATTGCCAATCGTATATATTGTAAATCGAATATCTTATCGACCCTGCAGCAGCAACCAGCGAGCAGACAAGGAGCGATTGCATGAGCGCACATCAGCCTGTGGATGTGCTGATTATCGGTGGCGGCCAGGCCGCGCTGAGCACAGCCTACTTTCTGCGGCGCACGCAATTGTCGTATCTGCTGCTGGATGACCAGCTCCAGCCCGGTGGTGCCTGGCAGCATGGCTGGGATTCACTGCGCTTATTCTCCCCCGCCACCTGGAGTTCCATCGCCGGCTGGCAGATGCCCAACTCCGAGCCCGGCTACCCGCATCGTGATGCGGTGATCGACTATCTCACCCGCTACGAGGCGCGCTATCAACTACCCATTCTGCGTCCGCAGCATGTCGATTCGGTGACACGCCAGAATGGCCTCTTTGTCGTACAGGCCGGCGACCGCCAATGGCGCTGCCGTGCCCTGGTCAGCGCCACCGGCACCTGGAGCAAGCCGTTTATCCCTGCCTACCCCGGCAGCGCGCAGTTTGCCGGGCAGCAGTTGCATTCGGCGCAGTACCGCAACCCGCAGGCATTTGCCGGTAAACGGGTGCTGGTGGTAGGCGGCGGTAACTCGGGGGCACAGATTCTCGCCGAAGTCTCGAAAGTGGCTGAGACCCTGTGGATCACGCCGGAGCCGCCGGCCTTTCTGCCCGACGAGGTTGATGGCCGGGTGCTGTTCAAGCGCGCCACCGAACGCTGGAAGGCCCAGCAGGAAGGCCGCGTGATCGAGCAACCGGTGGGCGGCCTGGGCGATATCGTGATGGTCGAGCCGGTACGTGAAGCCCGCGAACGCGGGGTGCTGGTGACCGAGCGGCCGTTTCAGCGCTTCACGGCAAACGGTGTGGAGTGGGCCGATGGCCGCCGCGAAGCCGTGGATGTGGTGATCTGGTGCACGGGTTTTCGCCCGGCGCTGGATCACCTGCAAGACCTCGGTGTGCTGGAAGCCGATGGCCGGATCGCCGTCGCTGGCACCCGCGCCTGCAAGCAGCCCGGGTTGTGGCTGGTCGGTTATGGCGAATGGACCGGGGCCGCCTCGGCCACCCTGATCGGCGTAACCCGCACCGCGCGCAGCACCGTCAGTGAAATAACCGCTGCCCTGCAGGGCGATACAGATCAATAACAGAGCCATCGAGCGCCGCTAGACTTGGCGTTCAGGAGCAAGGAAACCGCAATGTCCAGCCAGTGTGAAGTGATCGGCAAGCAAGCCGCAGGTGCCCCCTTGGGATTTTTCGAGCGTTTTCTGACGCTCTGGGTATTTCTCTGCATTATCGGCGGCACCCTGCTCGGCCTGTTCGCCCCCGAGGCGGCGCAAAGCGTGGGTGCGCTGGAAATTGCCCAGGTGAATATCCCGGTGGGGCTGCTGATCTGGGTGATGATCATCCCGATGCTGATGAAGATCGACTTCAGCGCCATCGGTGAGGTCTATCAGCAGCGCGCGGGGCTGGGCGTGACCCTGAGCGTCAACTGGCTGATCAAGCCCTTCACCATGGCCTTCATGGCCTGGCTGTTTCTGCGCCACGTGTTCGCCGGCTGGCTGCCGGCCGAACAGATCGACAGTTACGTGGCCGGACTGATTCTGCTCGGTGCCGCGCCCTGCACCGCCATGGTGTTCGTCTGGAGCAACCTGTGTAAGGGCAATGCCAACTTCACCCTGACCCAGGTGGCGATCAACGATCTGGTGATGGTGTTTGCCTTTGCCCCGATCGTCGCCCTGCTGCTGGGCGTGTCATCGATCCCGGTGCCCTGGGACACCCTGTTGTTGTCGGTGGTGATGTATATCGTCATCCCGCTGGGCATTGCCCAGTTTATCCGCTCCCGCCTGCTGCGCCGGGGCGAGGCCGCGTTGCAGACACAACTGGCACGTATCGGCCCGTTCTCCATCCTCGCCCTGCTGGCCACACTGGTACTGCTGTTCTCCTTCCAGGGGCAGACCATCGTTGCCCAGCCCTTGATCATCGCCATGCTGGCGGTGCCGATTTTGCTGCAGACCCTGTTGATTGCCGCGCTCGGTTACTGGATGTGCCGCCAGCTCAGGGTGCGCCATGACATTGCCGGACCGGCAGCGATGATTGGCGCCTCGAACTTCTTCGAACTGGCGGTGGCAGTGGCCATCGCGCTCTACGGCTTCGACTCCGGTGCCGCGTTGGCCACCGTGGTCGGCGTACTGATCGAGGTCCCGGTAATGCTCTGGCTGGTACGCATGGTCAATAACAGCAAGGGCTGGTACGAACGCAACCAGCTGCAGAATTAGGGACAGCCCATGGAATTATTCAAATGGTTGAACGACCAGCTGCTGCGCATGGACTGGCTGGCGTGGCTGGTGCGGGTGCTGCTGGAAGACGGACTGGGCATGGACATGAGCAGCCGCACAGGGGCCAGCCTGCACTTCTTCATCTTTGACGTGATCAAGATTTTCATCCTGTTGAGCGTACTGATCTTCAGTATTTCCTGGGTGCAGAGCTATTTTCCGCCGGAGCGCACGCGGCGCATTCTGGGCGATATGAGCGGTATGAAAGCCAGGCTCAGCGCTGCGTTGCTGGGCACCATCACGCCGTTCTGCTCCTGCTCGTCCATTCCACTGTTTATCGGTTTCACCAGCTCCGGCTTGCCGCTGGGAGTCACCTTTGCCTTTCTGATCTCCTCGCCGCTGGTGGATCTGGCCTCGGTCATTCTGCTGGCGAGCATCTTCAACTGGACGATTTCCATCGCCTATGTGCTGATCGGGCTGGTTCTGGCGGTGCTGGGCGGCACGCTGATCAGCCGGGCAAAAATGGAGCGTTACGTCGAGGCGTTTGTCCTGCACAGCCCGGTGCTCGACATCGCGCAGGCAGAACTGACCCGCGGTGACCGGGCCCGGTTCGCCTGGACCCAGGTCAGCGATATTTTCCGCAGGGTCTGGCTGTATGTACTGATCGGTGTCGGCATTGGTGCAGCCATTCACAACTGGATTCCGGCGGCCTGGATCGAGGCATTGCTCGGGCAGAACAACTGGTGGTCGGTGCCCCTGGCCACTCTGGTCGGCGTACCCATGTATGCCGATATCTTTGGCACCCTGCCGATTGCCGAAGCACTGGTCGGTCAGGGTGTCGGCCTGGGCACTGCCCTGGCCTTCATGATGGCGGTAACCGCACTGTCCCTGCCCTCCCTGATCATGCTCAAGAAGGTGGTCAAGGCACCCCTGCTGGCGCTGTTCTTCGGCATCGTGACCGTTGGCATTGTGCTGATCGGCTATCTTTTCAACGCGTTCAGCTACCTGTTCATCTGACTTTTGGAGAATGAAATGATCATCAAGATTCTTGGTTCCGGCTGCAAGAAATGCATGACCCTGACTGAAAACACACAGGCTGCACTGGCCAACCTTGGGCGCGAAGCGCAAGTGGTCAAGGTGACCGACTTCGCCGAAATTGCTGCCCACGGCGTGATGTCGACACCCGCCCTGGCGATAGATGACAAGGTGGTTTCAGTCGGCAAGGTGCTGAGCAGCGAAGAGATTGAAAAGCTGCTTGCAACCCACTGAAGCGACGTTCACTTGATGTGAACGCTGCCGATCACGCCTGCCCGCTTCTGGCTCGTTTCAGCCCCTTGCCAGGGGCGGCAGCCGACCCTTAGCTCCCGTTGACGCCGGCAGTTCGCAGCCAAAGCGGAGGGGGCTGTCCCCGGCTGAGTTGGCCACCCTCTGAGGTTTGGAGGTCTCCAGAAAAGCCGGGGCTACTCACCAAACTGATTTGGCTGGCTATCTAAGCTGTAACCCAGCTTTTCACAGCCGCGCCCAAAATCCTGCACGTGTTTGCGTGCCCACTCTTCGGCAGCTACAGGATCTTTTTGCTTAATTGCGGCCACAATATTTTCGTGTGCTTTTAACATGCGCAGATTGGCATCCTCTAAATTTGCCAACAACGTGCTCTCGGCGGGGTAAAACAACTCACTCATGCCAAGGCGGCTCCATTGCAGAACCCGGTTATTAGAGGCTTCGGCTAGCAGGCTGTGAAACTCATGGTCCAAGGTTTCAAGCCGCTTGTAGTCGTCCAGAGCCGCATGCATTTGCGCTAGATTTTCCTCCAGTCGCTCCACCAGTTCAGTCGTCACCCGTTGTGCCGCCAGGCCTGCCAGAATAGGCTCAAGTATCAGGATTGACTCATACACCTGCCCCAAAGTGACCTGATCAATCAGCATGGATGTTGAAATACGGCGGGAAAACTTCTCGTATTTAGGCGCGGTCACCTCCAGCTTTTTCTTGCCTGGAGCGCGGCCAACCAGATCATTTTCCTCCAGCAGCCGCAGCGCCTCACGTACCGAGGAGCGGTTAACGCCGTAGCTTTCTGCCAGCTCGGTTTCCGAGGCCAGCGTATCTCCAACCTGTAACTGGCCGCTCACTATCTGTGATTCCAGCTGGTTGTAAATCTGACGGTATAGCGGTTCACGCTGTAGTGATTGAGCCATAGCTCCTCGGTTTTCCTGAACTTGTATGCAATTTACCTGCTGTGGGTATCAATTTCGTACCCGAGCCAAGGATGCCTAGCCTATTGACCCACCTTGGTTATGTCTATAGATTAACAACTGTCGGACAGTCCGACAATAATCTATCACTATCAGGCGCTTGAAGGGTTGAGAGGCAGACTATGAATTTTGAGCATACGGACAAGGTAAAGGGGCTGATGGCTCGCATTGAAGCCTTTATGCAGGAACATATTTATCCTATTGAAGCGGCTTACGAAGAGTTTGTTACCGACCCGGCCAATCTGTGGGTTGTCCCGCCTGTCATGGAAGAGCTCAAAGCCAAGGCGAAAGCTGCAGGCCTGTGGAACTTCTTCCTGCCTGAAGAGTATGGGGAATTCAGCCCGGGTTTGACTAACCTGGAGTACGCCCCTCTGGCAGAACTGATGGGCCGCGTGGACTTTGCCAGTGAAGTGTTCAACTGTAGCGCACCAGACACCGGCAACATGGAAGTCTTGGCTCGCTACGGCACCCCTGCCCAGCAAGAACGCTGGTTGCGTCCATTGCTGGACGGCAAAATTCGCTCTGCCTACCTGATGACCGAGCCACAAAAAGCCTGTTCCGATGCCACCAATGTTGAGTGCTCCATTGTTCGTGATGGCGATGAGTACGTGATTAACGGTCGCAAGTGGTGGGCTTCGAGTGTTTATGACCCTCGCTGTGAACTGCTGTTGGTCATGGGTAAAACCGATTTTGATGCACCCAAGTACACACAACAATCGACCATTATCGTGCCCAAAGACACCCCGGGGATTACCTTGGTTCGTCCATTAAAAGTGATGAATCACTATCACTCGCCGCATGGCCACGGTGAGGTGCTGCTGGAAAATGTACGTGTACCGGTAGAGAACATCATTCTGGGTGAAGGTCGTGGTTTTGAAATTGCCCAAGGCCGCCTTGGCCCAGGCCGCATTCACCACTGCATGCGTCAAATCGGTGCTGCCCAGCGCAGCCTGGATCTGATGTGTCACCGCATCGAAGAACGTGCACCCTTTGGCAAAAAATTGTCTGCTCAAGGCAGTATCCGTCAAGACGTTGCCAAGTCTCGCTGTGAGATTGAACAGGCTCGCCTGCTGACGCTGGCCGCAGCCGACAAGCTGGACAAAGTGGGCAACAAGGCAGCGAAAGACTTTATCGCCATGATTAAGATCGTTGCACCGCAAATGTGTCAGAACGTGGCGGACCGCGCCATGCAGGCGCACGGTGGCATGGGCATTTGTCAGGACACCCCAATTGCCAACATCTTCGCCCACGCCCGCATGATTCGTTTTACCGACGGTCCTTGTGAAGTCCATATGTCTCAGCTGGCTAAACAAACCATTGCTGAAACAGTAGGTAACAAACCATTCCTGAAACAGTAGGTAAAAAATAGGCCGTTCAGGCAGCGGACAACGGAGATTAAGTTGTGAAAGCACTCGTCTTTCATGGTCCCAAAGACCTGCGTTACGAATCCTTTGCTGACCCTAAAATATCTCAGGATCGCAGCCTGATTATTCAGGTGCAGAAGTGCAGCATCTGTGGTTCCGATTTACATATGTATCACGGTGACCGCATTGCATTGTTTGATTACAGCAAGCCCATGGCTCACTTTTGCACCGGGCACGAAACCATTGGTGAAGTGGTTGAGGTGGGTAAGGCCGTCACTACCCACAAAGTCGGCGACCGTATTCTGGTTGCCGGTGGTTCAGGTTGTGGTCTGTGCAAGCGCTGTCTGAAAGGTGAAATCAACCTTTGCGAAGGTAACACTCGAGGTCAACCCAGCACAGCCTATGGCATTTCACCTGGGCTGAACGGTGGCCACGCGCAGTACATGGAAGTACCTTTTGCCGACACAGGTGCAGCAAAAATTCCTGACGGTGTCACCGACGAACAAGCCATTCTGTTAACCGATGCACTGGCTACAGGCTATTACGGTGTGAAAATGGCCAATGTAAAACCCGGTGACAGCGTCGCGGTAATTGGCCAGGGCCCTGTGGGTTTAATGGCCGCTGAAGCGGCTTTGGCAGTAGGCGCAGCTCGTGTTTACTGTATCGACATGCAGGCAAGTCGCCTCAAGCTGGCGGCCAAATTTGGTGGTATTCCTCTCACACCGGATCAAGCCCGCGAGCGCATCATGCACGACACCAACGGTATCGGTGTTGATGCGGTGATTGAGGCTGTCGGAGTTGGCCCCACACTCAAGCAAGCCGCCATGATGCTGCGCTTTGGTGGCTCCATGTCCATTCTCGGTATTTTGCAAAAAGGTACCGAGCTGCCCTTGCAAATAATGCAGGCCAAATCTCTGCGTGTACACGCGGGCATTGCCGGTATTGCCAATTTGTGGGAAGAGCTAATCCCCTTGGTTCAGGGCGGCCGTATTAAAGGCGAAGGCATATTTACCCACCACCTCTCCCTGTCCGAAGGTGCAGAAGCCTTCCGCTTATTTGATGCCCGTGAAGATGGCGTGATCAAAACGCTGATCACGCCCTAACCGATTTTTTGAGAGCTAATTATGAATATTAAAAACGTATTAGATTATTCCGGCAAAACGGTCCTGGTATGTGGTGCCTCCGACGGCATTGGTTATGGTGTGGCGAGCATGTACAAAGCGTTGGGCGCGACCGTACATATCACCGGTACCCGTACTGCTGATGCCTACGACAATGATTTTACCGGCATGGAATTCCACAGCCTTAATCTGCAAAGCGCCGACGACATATCTGCCTTTGCGAAAAAGTTCGATCATCTGGATGCACTGGTTAACTGTATAGGTACTGTGCTGTGGGGCAAGAAAGAGTTCGAACGTGAAGGTTTCGAATTCATTATTAACATTAACCTGACCGGCGCCATGCAGTTGTGCACTGAATTCTTCCCGCTTCTGGAAGCCAGTGGCGGCAGCATGGTCAACCTGGATTCGGTGGTGTCCATTCGCCCTGCCCCCGCTAATCCTGCCTACAGCGCCAGTAAAGCCGGCTTGGTCCAGTTGACCAAATCCCTGGCCATGAAATGGGGTCGTAAAGGCGTACGTATTAACACTGTCGCCCCGGGTATGGTGCCCACCAAACTGACCACCAACCAATCCGGCCCAGAGGCTGAGAAGGAATGGATTAAGCAAATTCCATTAAGCCGTGTTGGTAAGCCTGAAGACATCGGTGGAGCTGTAGTATTCCTGACCTCACCACTGGCTGCCTACATAACCGGCCAGCAAATTGTTGTCGATGGCGGCATGACTCTGTAGGCAGGTATTCGGCATGATGAATCAAGAACAATGGCAAGCGGTCGCCAACTATGTGGGAGGTCTGGGTCATACGCTCGACCTTTCCTTTAAACCGAAGAAACTTTCTGGTGGTGCCGCCAACTTTAACTACGTGGTGAAGTTAAACGGCAAAAAAGCCGTACTGCGTCGCCCACCGGATGGCCCGCTGCCTCCGGGTGCAAACGATGTCGCCCGTGAATACCGTGTACTTTCAAGTTTGAAAGAGCATTACCCACCAGCACCGATAGGTTTGGTATTTTGTGATGACGAGTCTGTTATCGGCGTGCCCTTTTGTATCAGCGAATTCCGTGAAGGTATTTGCATCGGGCGCGACTTGCCGGAGTCACTCGTTAACCGCCCGCAAATCGGTGACACTCTGAGCCAATTGCTTGTCGAGTCTCTAGTCAAATTGCACAAGGTTGACTTGCAAGCGACCGGCTTGTCGTCTTTGGGGAGTGTTGACGGGTTCCTCGAGCGTCAAATCAGTGGCTGGTACAAACGCGGTTCTCGTGTTCTCAACGAACAGCAACTGGAAAAGCTAGGCACTATTCGCGACTGGCTGCAGGATAACTTGCCGGAAAAACGTTTGGGCGCTTTGGTCCACAACGATTTTAAACTGGACAATATGCTGCTTGACGAGGAGTCACTGACGGTCAACGGCGTTGTTGACTGGGATATGTGTACTGTCGGTGATCCTATTTATGAGCTGACCATCTTGTTAGCTTACTGGGGCGAGCCAAACGATAAGCCTGCCTACGAATTCCAGTGCCGTATGCCAAAAGAAGCCGAAGGCTGGTGGCCACGAAGCAAAGTTATTGAGGAATATTTCAGGCTCTCCGGCTTTGATAAGCAAGCACTGGATTTCTACTGGTGGCTAACCCAATACCGCAATATTGTGGTTTATGCGCAGCTTAATGCGTTATTTACCCGCACAGGGGAATTTCCGGCGGCACTTACTCAAGAAGAATGTGAGTTGATGCCTGGGCGGGTTGATCAGTTATTGGAAACAGTCACTGCGGCCCTTGGGTCTCCAGATTTTCGCTATCTCTCGCGCTAGTGAATGACGATATGCAACCAGCACCAACGCCAGGATTTAGCGCACTGAATGCTCTGTGCCCACTGCGCCGTCCTCAGCAGGTGACGACAGCTTGTAATTGATGATATCTAAAAAATTACGCACGAGTTAGAAAACCGTGTACCGACAATAACGTTAAACCGCCGGAGCCGCGCCTTATGAACATTAACTTTTCAGCCGAAGACCTCGCCTTCCGCGAACAAGCCAGAGTTTTTTTTCAGAGCCATTTCACAGCCGAGCTTGCTGCAAGAATAGCTTCTCCCAAGACCTTTAAAAGCGCCATGATCGAGTGGCAGAAAATACTCGCGAAAAAAGGTTGGATTGCTCCCGACTGGCCCGTTGAATACGGTGGCACCGGGTGGAGTATTACCGAGAATTACTTGTACGAACGCGAGCGCTCAGCAGCAGGTGCGCCAGACGTTGTGCCTTTTGGCTTAAAAATGGTTGCGCAGGTGATCATTGCTTATGGCACCGAGGCTCAAAAGCAACAGTTCTTGCCGCGCATTTTTAACAGCGATGATTGGTGGTGTCAGGGTTATTCAGAACCCGGTGCCGGCTCCGACCTGGCCGCACTAAAAACCCGTGCAGAACAAGACGGTGATAACTACATCGTTAATGGTGCCAAAATATGGACCACCTACGCCCAATATGCTGACTGGATATTTTGTCTAGTGCGCACGGATCCGGAAAGTGCCAAACAACGTGGCATTAGCTTTCTGCTCATCGATATGAAGACCCCCGGTATAACCGTCAATAAAATTGACTCTATAGATAACAAGCACACGTTAAACGAGGTGGTATTCGACAACGTCAAAGTGCCTGTCGCCAACCGCATCGGCGAAGAAAACCAAGGCTGGACCTATGCCAAAGTTTTACTCGCCCATGAGCGTACCGCCATCGCAGAAGTGTCTAAATCAGCGCATTGTTTAAGCGCGCTTAAAAGTATTGCCAGACAAGAAATCAGTGGCGGTAAACCACTACTCGAAGACCCTATGATCCAGCAGCGTTTTGCAGATATAGAAATAGAACTAATGGCGCTGGAGTTTACCGAGCTACGAGTGCTATCCAGTTTCTCAGAGGGCAAAGGGCCAGGGCCAGAGTCTTCGCTACTTAAAATCAAAGGCACTGAAATACAGCAGGCCATTCAGCAGTTGCGGCTGGACCTTGCCGGTTACTACGGCGGTGTATTGAAAGGAGATCTAAGCAATTCCCAGATAGGCCACGAATTCGGTGACCAGGCGAGAATAGATTTCATGTACGGCCGAGCCGCCACAATCTACGGTGGCTCTAACGAAGTTCAGAAAAACATTACCGCCAAAGTAGTACTGGGCCTATAAGGACAAAACGACATGAATTTTAATCTATCTGAAGAACAGGCCATGATCAAAGACAGCATCGCGCGCTTTGTGGCCGACAATTACAACTTCGAAAAACGCCGTAAAAATGTCGCTATGGAGCAGGGCTTTAACCCGGCTTACTGGCAAACCTTTGCCGAGTTAGGCTGGTTGTCCATCCCATTCCCCGAGTCATTAGGTGGCTTTGGTGGTGGCGCTGTCGACACAATGGTAATTATGGAGGAGCTGGGCAAGGGCCTTGTCGCTGAACCCTACATCGCCACCGTTCTATTATTTGGTGGCCTGTTAGCCCAAAGTGGTGAAGGCGAGCTGCAACAAAAATTAATTTCCCAAATTATTGATGGCAGCCTCCAGGGCGGCTTTGCCTATCTGGAGCGCCAGAGCCGCTTTGAACTGAGTGATATAAAAACCAGCGCAAGCGCCCAAGGTGATCACTACTGCCTTAACGGCGAGAAAACTGTCGTATTTAACGGCCCTGTTGCAGACCAATTAATCGTTTCAGTTCGCACCAGCGGAGAACAATGTGACGAAAAAGGCATCAGCCTGTTTTTAATTGATCCGGCTGCAGAGGGTGTCAGCCTGACTGATTACCGCTTAATGGACGGACAACGTGTCGCCAATATTTCATTAGTTAATGTTTTAGTTAGCAAAGAGCATTTGATCGGTGAACTCGATCAGGGCTATAGCCTGATCGAAGCAGTCGTCAGCAAGACGATGCTTGCGATTAGCGCTGAAGCCCTGGGTATTATGCAGAAGCTAACAAGTACGACGGTTGAGTACAGTAAAACCCGCGAACAGTTCGGTACCGCAATTGGTCGCTTCCAGGTCCTGCAGCATCGTATGGTGGATATGTTTATCGCCACCGAACAAGTCCGCTCGCTATTGTATCGCGCCGTATGCTCGGCCGACGCAAACAATGACGATGCCGAAAAAGACCTGCGCGCGCTGAAAGTTTTAGTCGGCCGATCTGGCAAGTTGATCGGCGGCGAAGCTATTCAGATCCACGGCGGAATGGGGATGACTGACGAGCTAGATGTTGGCCACTACGTCAAACGGCTGATGATGATTAACACCACCTTTGGCGACGCCGATTACAACCAGCAAAAGTTTTCGGCGTTAGCAAATAGCTAATCCAGCCCAATATGCCAGGCCGGGCGCCGGATGGAATGAAGTCCCGCCCGCTTGAGGCTAATAGGAAACCGTTGGGTGTTGGACCCAAGCCAAAAGAGAGAATTCAAAATGCGTAGATGGATAGTCAAATCGTTTGGTGAGCCGAAAGATGTTTGGACGCTCCAGGACAATGCTGCAAGTCTTGAGCCCGGCCCTGGTCAAGTCAAAGTCAAAGTCGAAGCCTGCGGCTTAGGCTTACCTGATGTCTTGATGTGCCGCGACAATTACCCAATGACGCCACCACTTCCGTTTACGCCTTCTCAAGAGGCAGCGGGCGAGATCATCGCTACCGGTGAAGGTGTCGACGAAGCGCTGATTGGTACCCGCGTTGTTGGTCCGACTCTTTTTCTGGAACAGGCTGGCGGTTTGGCCGATGAATGCTTGATGGCGGTACCCGGCCTCGATGACGGCGTTTCATCTGGTCTATTGCTGATCCCCGATGAAATGACCGGGATTGAGGCAGCTGGTCTTTATATACCCTATCAAACGGCATGGGTCGCACTCGTCCGGCGCGCGAAAATCACGAAATACGATGTCGTGCTGGTACTTGGTGCATCCGGCAGCTCGGGTAATGCAGCGGTTCAATTGGCTAAAGCCAGGGGCGCTCGCGTTATCGCTGTCGCCGGTGGGCCGGAAAAAGCCGCTTTCTGCAAAAGTATCGGCGCGGATGAAGTCATCGACAGAAAGCAGCAAGACATTACCGAGGCTGCGCTGCAACTTACCGATGGCAAAGGCGTGTCAATTGTCTTTGATCCCGTTGGAGGCAAAGCCGCACGCGCTGCTTTTGAGGCGACCGCCTTCGAAGGACGATTTATTTTCATCGGTTATGCGAGCGGTGAGTGGCCGAGCATTGCTCCACAAGAAGCCGTGATGAGAAACATTTCATTAGTGGGCGCAATGCCAATGGGATTTTCCGCAAATGATGTGCTCGCTATCCATCAAAATTTGGTCAAGCACTGGCAGGAAGGCGCAATTGATGTCTCGAACAACCAGGTCTTTGATTTCGCTGATGCACCAACAGCGGCAACGCATATCGCGGATGGAAAAGTTGAAGGCAAAGTCATTGTCCAGATAAACGTGAAGCAATCGTAGGGCAACCTCGGAAAGGTTTCTGCATGAAGCTCTGAAACCGCCTGGAATGAAGCCCGGCATCTAGCATAAGTGACAGTCGGTCAGTGCAAAGTCTTACTGTCGAATCCCGATAAATGGAGCCCAGAGATACCCATGTCCTTAATACTATTTCACACACCAAGTTCTCGCTCACTCCGTCCTCTTTGGTTGCTCGAAGAGATGGGTCTCGATTTCGAATTGAAAACGATGACCTACGATCCAGAGTATTTTGCATCTGACGCCTACAGGGAGATCAATCCCATGGGCAAGGTGCCAGCCTTGTATGATGGTGATCACCTGATTCTAGAATCGACGGTTATTCTGCAGTACATACTGGCGAAACACGATCCATCGCCTTTAAGCGTAGAACCTGAAGAGCCCGACTTTGGATTCTATTTGACCTGGTTGCACATGGCCGAGAGTGGCCTATCGCACTATCTCGCTGTGGTTCTTGGTCAGCTGAGTGGCCTTGAAAGATATGCAGTCTCCGAAGGTTTCGAAGCCTATGTGAAGTATCAAGCCGAGAAGGCTTTCGAGATGCTGGATAACCATCTTGTCGGCAGGTCATTCATTGCCGCAGACCGCTTCACGGCTGCTGATATTTCCGTTGGATACAGCCTGTTTCTGGCAACCCAGCTTTGTAGACTGCCCTTGCCAGATCGTGTGCAAGCTTATTTTGAGAGATTGCAGGATCGCCCAGCCTGGAAAAAGGTCGTTTCGATCAAATAGGCTTGGTGAACTGACCCTAGCAGCGTAGGCACATCTGAGTGTCCGCAGTCGGCACATTTCAGCCCCTTGCCAGCAGCATCAGGCGACCTGTAGCTGGTCGTAGACAGCCAGCGAACCCGCGTCGATCGGCCTGGAAAGTGGCGCGGATGGGAAACCTCAACCTGGATCCTGCTCGCGTCTGCCTATGCAGAACGCGAGCACGGGTGCTATGGGCGGTGCTGAATCAGGGCTGCAACTCTATATCGCCCGGCCGCCAGCTCTGGTTGAACCAGGGTTCCAGTGGCCCGTAGAGGCGCAGCGCCACGTTGTAGCCCTTGCCGGGCATGCTTTGTACCCAGTTGTGTTCCTGACCTGGCGGCGCCTTGGGGCCGAACCAGACGGTAACACCGCCATCCGCGTTCAGGCGCACGCCCGGCAAGGTGCTGTCGAGGCCTGCCAGTTTCTGGTCGCTGGGCAACAGCGAACGGGTCTGGTTGTCATAGGCGGTGAATGACCAGAAGTCCTTCGCCGGGATCGGCCCGGGCAACGTGACCTTGTACGTCTTGTCCGGGTCCAGATAGTGCCCGTCAGCATCACGCACGGTGATCGCATAGGCCGAGCCGGTGCCCGGCTTCGATTCGGTCATGGCTGGCGTGATGCCGGTGGCGTAGTAGAAGAATCTCATCCGTGCATCAAGCAGCCGTTCGGCACCGTTGAGGAACTGGTAGCTGCCACCGATGAAAGGTGTCCACCATTGGCGGTCGTTGTAGATACGCGTTTTCGTATCCCGCGAGGCATACAGATTGGTCCGGGCAATGGCATTGGCCACTGCCACCGACTCGCTGAGGATGCCCTTCATGCGTGCATCGGGAGCAAACGGCTGACCCTTGCGGATACCGATTGCGGCATACAGGCCCACGGTATCGGGGTCGACCCAGTCCGCCGGCTCGTTCTGCACCACAGCGTTCAGTTCCTCGTAGAAGCTGAAGTCATTGGCGCTGATGGTGTTGAACTTGACGCCCGAGACGTTGACCACCTGGGTAGCTACAGGCTTGGAGGCCTGTGCCAGCGGAAACACCGCCGCCTTGGCCCTGACTCCCGCCACCGCCGCCGCGATATCACCTTTCTCGACGAAGGCGCGGTAGAAGATCAGCAGCTGGTTGGTACGCGGATTGGCCAGGTGATAGCCCTTGGCCGGCAGCTCGCCCTTGTAGCCGGGCGGTACGAACAAGTAATCGCCACCGGCGCCCTTGTCCGGGCCGGTGAAACCGACATCGGTTACCCAGCGGAAGTCGGCGTCATCCACCGGACCGAGTACCCTTGGCGGCACGCGCACGACCATCGGCCCGGCGTTCAGGTCGACGCACAACACCACATACACGGTAGTGGTGTTGGCAGTCAGGAACAGCGAGCGCGCATCAAGCAAGTCTTCGCTGATGCCGATGTCGCGGTTTTCCCTGATGCCGGCCTGTTCGAAGCCTTTGCACAGTGCATGCACCGAGGTGGCTGACATGCCCTTCAGGAAAGCGTCGATGCCACGACCGAAGTCCAGCTGGTCATAAGCCAGTTTTTCCGTTGCGGCATCGGGCACGCCATTGTTGAAGCGCAGCGTTCCTATGCGGGTTTCCTGGGTATCCGGCGTGGTGATTTTCGCTGGCACGTCGGGCGCGTACCTCGCCGTCTGCGCCAGGGCCAGCGACGTAGTGATGGCCGTTGTCGCGGCCAGTGCGATGAAAAGCAGGCAGTGCTTGAGTCGTTTCATTGTGCGTATCCTTCTCGCATCCGTTTGGCAAAGTGTGCGACCTGGACCTGCAGTTGCTGCGCCACAGTTGTGGCGCAGCAACCGATCAGGCTGATCAAGGTTGCAGTTCTATCTCGCCCGGCCGCCAGCTCTGGTCAAACCAGGGTTCCAGCGCGCCGTACATGCGCAGTACCACGTTCCAGCCCTGGCCCGGCAGTGTCTGTACCCAGTTGCCTTGCTTGCCCGCCGGCGGCTTGGGGCCGAAGTAGATATCTACCGAACCGTCTGCATTGTATTGCAGGCCCTTCTTCTGACTGCCGGCACTGGGAAAACGCTGGTCAGTCTGGATCATCGAACGGGTCTGGTTGCTGTACAGGATCAGCGACCAGAAGTCCTTCACCGGGGCGTTGGCCGGCATGTGCAGGCGGTAGCTCTTGCCGCCATCGAAGGGATTGCCGGCTGCGTCGCGCGCGGTCCAGGCATATTGCGAACCCTTGCCGATCATCTTGGCTTCCATCGCCGGCGTTACCAGAATCGCCAGATAGTAGTAGAAGGTCGCGGCGTCAAAGTTCTGTACGCCCGGCTCGGTCTGGAACTGGTAGCCGCCGATAAAGCCTTTTTGCCAGTTGCTGTCCGGGTAGTAGTAGGCGCTCTTGTCGCGGGTGTGGAAGAGCACGGTGCGGGCCGTGGCTGCACCGACCTTGGCCGCATCGGCAAGGATTTTCTGCATCCGCGCATCCGGGGCAAACGGCTTGCCCTTCTGGATGCCGATGGCCTGGAAGAAGCCCAAAGTGACCGGGTCAAGCGAGGCGGTCGGTTCTTCCTGTACCACCTGATTCAGCAGCTGCCAGTAGTTGTAGTCAGTGGGAAATACGGTGTTGAACGGCTTGCCCGACATATCAACAAACGTGGGGGCAGGATGGGCTTTGCCGGCATCCGCCAGCGGATAGATTCTGGTGAATTTCTTGACCAGCTCGACGCCCGGCTTGGGGTCACCTTTGTCCAGGAAGCTGCGCCATGGAATCCACAGGCCGTAGGTAGGCGACTTCACGGTGAAATACCCGTCCGGCACCGTGCCCTGGTAGCCCGGCGGCAACAACAGGTACTTGCCACCTTCGCCCTTGTCCGCGCCGGTGATGCCGACATCCACAACCCAGCGCTGCCACATGTCGTTGGCTGTGCCGAGCACCTTGGGCGGCACTTCCAGCACAATCGGCCCATTCTTCAGGTCGATCCAGGTCCAGCTGTACACGGTATCGTCATTGCCGGTGAGCACAATGCCGCGGGAGTCGAGCAACTGCTCGAAAATCGGCACCACCGTATTCGGCGCTCCCATGCCGGCGAAGGCCTGGCGGTTGGCTATCTGGCTGACAGCAGGTATGCCCAGCAGATAGGCCTGCACAGCACGCTGGAAGTCCAGGTTGTCATAAAGTTTGCTCGCGGTTTGCTGGTCAGGAAAGCCATCGGTGAACTTGAGCGTGCCCAGGCTTGTCTCGACCTGTGCCGGCGTACCCACACCATCCGGCGCGGGGGTCGAATACTTGACCTGCGGGTTAGCCGGTGGGCCATTGAGCATGCCAGTGCCGGCCAGGGCCGGCGCTGAGAGGTACAGGGTTGTGCCCAGTGCTATCCCGAGATTGCGCCAGGTTGTCGGGTATCTTTTCATGGTTGTCTCCCTCGCTGAGATAGCGGCAAAACGCAGTCGCCGCCGATAACTATTGCCACTTCAACCGGTTTTCAGGCGTCGGCCAACGGGCCCCAGATATCCGTGAAGCAGAGCTTCTCCATTGCTGGTGTCTGCATGCCCATGCCCATCGCTGCAGCCATGCGGCGCTTGGCGGGTTCGCTGTGTACGGTTTTGAGGAAGGCTATCTCCTCGTGATTCAGCTCTTCCTCGATGCTGCCGCTGAAGCGCACCGAAGCCTTGGCTGCGGCAAGTGCCTCCAGCGGGAAGCTGGCAATACGCCGGGCCAGGTTATCGACGAACTGGTCGATCTCGGCCGCCGGCAGTGCACGGTTGAAGTAGCCGTAACGCTCGGCGAGTTCGGCATCGATATCGCCACAGCCGAGGATGATTTCCAGCGCCCGGCCCTGGCCGATCAGACGCGGCAGGCGCACGGTGCCACCGGCGCCGGGGATGATGCCGACACCGACTTCGGGCTGGCCGAGTACCGCCTGGCCGATGGCGCCAAAGCGCATGTCGCAGGCCAGTGCCAGTTCGCTGCCGCCGCCGCGGGCACGGCCCTGGATCTTGGCGATGCTGACCTTCGGGCTGGTACGCAAGCGGTCGAACACCTGGTTGATCCAGCCCAGCACCTCCTCGCGTGGTGCCGGCTCGCTGGGCAAGGTGGCGATGGTGCCGAGATCGGCATGGGCGACAAAGAAGTCCGGATTGGCGCTCTGCAGCACCATCACCTTGACCGCCTCGTCCACCTCGATCTCGCGGCTGAGGCGGTCCAGGTCAATCAACATGTCCATATCGAGCAGGTTGAGCTCGCCGTGGCTGAGGGTGACGAAGGCCACTCCGTTGTCGATGCTCACCGTCAGTGTCTTGAAATTCGCGTCGTTCATGCTGTTGCTCCTGATTCTCTGTAGGTGCCGGGCGTCGGCCAGCTTTACTTGATGCCCATGGCGGACTTGGTCAGACGGTCGAGCAGGCTGTCGCCGAAGAGGCGCGAGACACGCCACAGCGGCGTCAGCGGATAACGGCTCTTCGCCCGTGGCGCCTGCAGGGCGCGCAGGATGGTCTTGCTGACCAGCTCCGGCGGCGCACCTTCACGGCCCATCTTCGCCAGCAATGCCGGCATTTTCGCCATGTAGGGAGCATATGCGGTATTGGCAAAACGGGTGTCGGCCTCGGGGGATTTTTCCCAGATCGGCGTGCGGATGTTGCCTGGCTCGATGGCCGAAACCTGGATACCGAAGATGCCCAGCTCGCGGCGCAAGGCATCGGAGAAAGCTTCCACCGCATGTTTGCTGCCGCCATAGGCGCCGACGAAGGGGAACACCAGACCGCCGCTGATCGAGCTGATATTGATGATCCGGCCCGGCGCATGGGGGCAATTGCTGCGCGCACCGAGCAGCGGCAGGAAGGCCTGGGTCACCTGCAGCAGGCCGAACACGTTGACCTCGAACATCTGCCGCACTTCCTCCATCGGCACGTGCATCAAGGGTGCGGCGCCGGAAACCCCGGAGTTGTTGACCAGCGCGCAGAGGCCGGCATCGCCGAGCGCCTGCTGTACTTGCTCAACCGCAGCGGCAATCGCCGGGGCGTCGGTCACATCGAACAGCAACGGGCTGAACTGCTCGCCCAGTTCTTGCTGCACCCGCTCGGCATCGGCCGCTTTGCGCACGCTGCCGAATACCCGGTAGCCGTTGGCAATCAGGTGGCGTGAGGCATCCAGGCCGATGCCGGTGGAAACGCCGGTGATCAATACGCAGGGACGTTGGGACATGCTGGTGAACTCCTGTTAGAGAACCCGCGCCAGCAGGCGCGGATAGCTTTCCGGCAACAGCCGGGCGAGCCAGTCGATGGTGGAAGAACGGTAACCGGTAATGACCCGGCGCCGGCCTTGCTGGATGCCGCGCAGAATGTCGGCAGCGCAACGCTCAGGTGGTGTGATCAGGGTGCGCTGGTTGGCTGCGTCCATGCGGTCTTCGATCGCGCCGCTAGTGGCGCAACGCCGGCTGGCACGATCGATATTGGTTTTGATTCCGCCGGGGTGAACACACACAGCGCTGACACCGCTGCCAGCGAGCTCCGACCAGAGGCTCTCGGTCAGGCCGCGTACGGCAAATTTCACCAGATTGTAGGTGTTCAGCCCCGGCAGCCCGACCAGTCCGGCGATGCTGGAAATGTTGATGATGCAGCCTTCCTTCTGCGCCAGCATGTAGGGCAGGAAAGCCTTGCTGCAGTAAATGACGCTCCACAAGTCGAGGTCGACCAGCCAGTGTGCTTCTTCCAGCGTCTGGTTGGCAAAGGTGCCGAGCAAGGCGCTGCCGGCGTTATTGAACAGCATGTGGACTGTGCCGAAGTCGGCGATCACCTGAGCCGCGTGTGCATCCACTGCGGCGCGGTCGGTCACGTCCAGGCGGTACAGACGCACCTCGGTTTGGCTCGGCAATTGGCTGCGGGTACGGGCCAGACCAGCTTCGTCTATATCCGACAGGGCCAGCCGGGCACCCTGTCGGGCCAAGGCAATGGCCAGCGCCTGACCGATACCGGAACCGGCACCGGTGATCACCGCGACCTTGTTGTTGAAGTGGCGCATGCTTGCGTTCCTCTGGCTCAGGGTGTCAGCGACTTGATCAGTCGCGGATAGCTCTCGGGGAACAATCGCGGCAGCCAGTAGAGCAAACGGGAATGTTGCCCGGTGACGATACGCCGCTTGCCGCGACGCACGCCCGCGAGGATTTCCCTGGCACATTGGGCAGGGCTGGTATGCATCAGGCTGGCAGCTTTCTTCTGCATGTTCTGTTCACGGACGCCGACCTTCTGCGACACCCGCAGGCGCTGCTCAAAGCCGGTCTTGATCCCGCCGGGATGCACGCAGATGGCTTCCACCCCGCTGCCGTCCAGCTCCGACCAGAGACTCTCGGTCAGGCCGCGTACAGCGAACTTGGTGATGTTGTAGGCGCTGTGGGTGGGATAACCGATCAGGCCGAACACGCTGGACAGGTTGACGATGCAACCTTCGCGCTGTTCCAGCATCATCGGCAGGAAAGCCTTGCAGCCGTACACCACACCCCACAGGTTGATGTTCACCAGCCACTCCATCTCTTCGACGGTCTGGTTTTCAAAGGTGCCGATCAGCGTGGTGCCGGCGTTGTTGAACAGCAGGTGCGCGGTGCCGAAGTCGGCTTTGACTTGTGCTGCGTGGGCAAACACCGCCTCGCAATCGGAAACATCCAGAAGGTAGCTACGGACCCGGGTGCCGGCGGGTAGCTGCGCGACAGTTTCTTCCAGCCCGGCCTGATTCAGATCGGACAGTGCCAGCTGCGCGCCTTGCCCGGCCAGGGCGATGGCCAGTGCCCGGCCGATGCCGGAACCGGCTCCGGTGATAACGGCAACCTTGTTGTGAAAATCTTTCATCAATGTGCTCCGTGGAGTCTGGTCAGATAAAGCTGTGCGGTTTACTGGTCGCCGGCCTGATAGGCGCTGGCCGGGAACTCCAGCAGCTCGAATTCCTCGCTCTGGTTGAAGCCGGGGCGTGGTGTGCCAATGTCTTCGCGGTAATCGCCGATGCGTGCCTTGAGCAGGAACGGCATGGGCATGCGGCGCTCTTCGACCGTATCGCCGGTGCGGCCGATGCCCAGGTAGCGGCCATCGGGCAGGCGGCGCACTTCGTCGAGCATGTGAATGTCACCGGCATAATGGTCATAGGCGCGATAGACCAGACGGAACGAGGGCTGGCCATCAAAGTAGGACGGCCCGATGCTGGTCTGCATTGGCCACAGATCGGTCTTGCCGCCGGCCAGACGCCACACCGTGTTGTAGCCGCGACCGCTGTCGGGGCCAGTCTGGGTGAACGACTTGCCCTCCCAGATACCCGGGTAGAACGGGTTGTGGCTGGCGACCGTCCAGAACACCGTCTTCCACAGTGTCGGGAAGGTGGTCATTTCGCCGGAGAATTCACCGTTCATCTCTTCCATGGTCGGCGCGGGCAGGTGCTTGAACAGCTCGACGGCCTGCTCCGGGGTCAGCTCCTCGACCCGGGCTGCCATCTGCATGACCTCAGGGGACAATACGGGCGCACTTTCTTCAGCCACAACCGGCTGGGCGACGACAACCAGAGCCAGAGTGGTGGCGGCGAACAGCTGGCGCAATAAATCGGCAGCAATCTTCATGCGGGTCTCCATGCAGGGGATTTCGTGAGGCTATTGGGCCTGAACCGAAGGCATGCAATTAACCATTCGGGGCCAATATTTTGTCTTTATGGGCCAAATCATCTAGCCTGAACCAGCGAAGTTTCCCCGGAGTCACCCCATGCAAATTGTCCAGCTACGCACCGCCGGCCAGGAAACCCCGGTGCCCATCACCATCATCGGTGCGTTGCCGCGACTGCTGAAAGCATCCGGGCTGGATCCGCGCAGCATTGCCCTGAGCGTGGGGCTGAATCCTTCACGGCTGGACGACTCCACCTACCTGGTGTCCTTCGAACAGATCGCCCGTTTCCTCACCGCCGGCGTACGCCAGACCGGCGATGAGCTGTTCGGCCTGAAGGTCGGCCTGGCCGAGGGGCCGGGTGCACTGGATGCGCTGGGTTATCTGGCCATGAATACGGCCGATGTGCAGGGTGCACTAGGCACCCTGGCGCGCTACCTGCACCACTTCGGTGGCACCCTGACGCTAAGTCAGGAAGGCGGTGTGGCGCTGTTTGACTATGCCTTTGTCGCGCCGCAGATCGAGGGCGCCGGGCTGATCGTCGAGGCCAGTATGGGCCTGGCGGTTGCCTTGCTCAGGGAGCTGTGCGGCAAGACCTGGACGCCGCTACAAGTGCAATTTACCCGGCCGTTACCGGGCCGACCGGCAGCCTGGCAACAGGCCGTGCAGGCGCCGGTGTATTTTGGCGCCGAGCGAGATGTGCTGGCGTTCTCGGCCAAATGGCTAAGCCAGCGCATTGACCGCGCCGACCCCGAACTGCATCGCATCCTGCAGGAGCGGGTAGCGGAACTGGATGCCCAGCAGAGTGCTGACCTGGTCATCCGTGTGTGTACGCTGATTCGTGGCGGATTCCTTTCCGGGCATGTTTCCCAGGAACAGGTTGCCGCCCGCCTCGCCATGAGCCCGCGCACGCTTAAACGCCGGCTGCAAACAGAAGGCACCAGCCACTCGGCGCTGCTCGAACGCACCCGCATGGAAATGGCTTGCCACCTGCTGCAAAACTCCAGAGCCAGCATGACGCAAATTACCGGACTGCTGGGTTATGCCAACTCAAGTGCCTTCAGCCGCGCCTTCAGCCGCTGGAGCGGCATGCCCCCGCGCGACTGGCGGGCACAGCAGCAGACTGAAAAGCACAAGTGACCGAAGGATATTCAGCCGCAAGCCTCGATACGATTGACTGTACCTGGCACGGTTCTTCCCCATGCCGAGGGGCCGCAGGATCTCGACGCCGCCAACGCCATGCAGGGCAAGCTCTCCGTGCGGCAGAAGAACGCGGGAAGGTTCGAAATTCCGGATCAGGATGAAGCGTCGCTGAAAAAGGTCCGGGATGCGATCAACCTTCTGGTGGCGACCCGAACCGGTACCAGGGACATGTTCGGCGACAAAGCCAAACTCGACCCGATCAGCCACTTTTTGGGCACGGCCATGGGCTGGAGCGGAAACCCCGAACAAGCCGCCAGGTATGACAGCGCTGTGCCGGAAATGTATGGCGGCAAGACACTCTACCGGCTCACCGTAAAGGACGTCCCGGTCGCCGGTTTCTGGTCCATTACTGTCTACAATGAATCGGGATATATGGAGAAGAACGACCAGAACAGCTATACGTACAACCATGTGACCGCGAGAAAGAACGCGGACGCAAGCATCACGATCAATTTTGGCGGCGGCCCCGACGTCATCAACAATCTTCGCCGCCGGATGAAATTACACCTTGCGGATGTATGATCCGAAGCAGGAGATCATCACCAGGTCATGAAGCTTTCCCCGGGCACAGCCGGCAAAGCAGATGGCGATGATCGCAATCGAGAAGACGGGCACACGAATTACCGTCACCAGGCGGTAAACACAAGGAGATGAGCATGAAGATAAAAACAATCATGGCCGTGAAAGCAACCGCACTGGCGCTTGCGCTGCTGGGTGGCATGACGCCGGCCTTGGCCGAACAGGAAGTTGGTCTGAAGGATCCCTGCCCGATCACGATCGAGAACTGGCGCGGCAAGGCCTTCTACGAAATTCTGTTCATGAACCGCCTGCCCAACGGCAGCGGGGTCGGCTATTACTACAACTCTCTCGGCAACGACCTTGAGGCGCCTAACGACGTAATGGACGCCCGCTTCCGCGCTCTGAATGGGGATGCCTTGAAAAAGGAATACGGGAGCGATGGCGTTCTCTTCAATGGTCCGCGCCGACTCGTGGCGAACGGCATAACCGGGATGGCCTGGGATGGCTGCAAGGAAAGAGTGATCGCCACGATCCCCTTGCGCGTGCTCGGCATCTTCGAAACCCCTGACCTCAGTAAGGCAGTTGCCGGATCGCTGCCTTCTTACAAGGTGCTGGTCTCTAAACGTAGCAATACCTTTACCTTCAATGCAGGCGAAACGGTGTATGAGTTGGTCACCGACGAGGGCGCCGTATACACGATGTTCAGTCTGTCTCTGAAGATCGACCCCAATAACACCATCGAAAACCTCCCCACCCTTGGCGAGCGCCTGACTTTACCGAAGGGCTGGAGCTTAAGATCACGCAAATTGGACCAGGACATGACTCTCACGTCCGTCGCCGATTCCAACCCGCCTAACACCATCGTTCTCGACCAGTTTGAGGGCAACTATCAGTACAACGCAGCTGCCAGCGCCAAAAAGTAGCCTGTGTGCCGCCTGCGAAGACAGCAGTCTTCGCAGGCGGTGATGCGTTCGCAAAGAGCAGTTTCTGATCGGCACGCGTCCCCAATGAGGGGCTCGGTTACACGGCAATGCGCTCGCTTCTGGGTTTAATTGAACAACGCCGCGAACTGGTCGGTGCCAGAGCGCGCTTTACCAAGCGCTTATGACACGAGCTTAAGCCGTTAACTTAGATGACCGTGAATGCTCAACACGGCTTGAATAAGCATGTAATTCCGCACTTTGAGCAGGAAATACAGAAACCAAAGAGTCTGGAAAAAACCCTACCCGCCCCCCGCAGAGGTGCCTCTGCGGTGTTTACTTTCCTAGCCAGGCTGCTAGCAGAACCGCCCCATTCGATGTGCCTGACTGCTTCTGGCACGCTTCAGCACCTTGCCAGGGGGCAGCAGTCGACCGATTCTGTTGAAAAAGTCGGTTTTCCCGAACGACACATATCGTGATCTGTGAAAATGCCATTTTTTCACGCTGCTACGTGAAATCGAAGTTCGGAAGCCTCCGCCGAAAGTAGGGATGTCAATCTCAAGCGCGTACTTTTCTGTCTGGAAAATCACGACGGACTTTTTCAACAGAATCTGCCATAAACGGACAGTGACCCAATAAATCTGTCCCCTTTTTCCCCAGCAGAGCTTTAAAGACTTTGAGCAACGCCATGTTCCTACACTCCCCAATAAGTTAAACAATCCTGATCCCACAGGTATGCCATCGAAAAGTACAATGAACGCTGATCTATGTTCAGTCCGGTGCGGCGGCCAGGTCCCGGCGCAGCGTTTTCGCCGCCAGGTAGAAATGGCAGACCGACCAGAACATGACGACCGGTAGGATATACAGCATTGCGTAGCGCAGCGACCCGGCGCCCAGGTCCGGTTCCAGCAGATCGCTGGTGACACCGATAATCCATGGCCCCAAACCGAGTCCGATGATATTCAGGATCAGGAATAATATCGCGGAGGCCATGGCGCGCATACGCACTCCCACCAGGGCGTGGGTGGTGGCGATGGTATTGCCCAGGTAGGCATTGCCCAGGATCCCCGGTACGATCGCGAAGCACAGGGCAAGGTACGGGTCCGGCGCCATGTAGATACCCACTATGAACGGGATGCTGAAGAGGCTGGTGATGACCGGCAGCCAGACATACCACCGCCTGTCCCGCAACCCCAGGTGATCAGCCAGGAGACCACCACCAAACACGCCGATGGCACCACCGACGCCCAGAATCAGGGCGAGCCAGGTACCCAGTTCTCCCGTGCCCATGCCGTGAGTCCGGATCATGAATGACGCCATCCAGTTCGCCGCACTGTAACCGCAGAATGCATTGAGTCCCGCCGCCAGCGCCAGGTGGCGGAAAGACCGCCGGCTCCAGAGCACCCGCAGGACTTCGCGGAAGGGCACTGCAACCTGGCTGGCCTGCCGGTTCTCGGAGCCCCCCCGGGTGGGTTCCGCGACCGTCATGCGCACCAGCACGGTCAGCAGGATGCCGGGAATCCCCACTACCAGAAACGCAACCCGCCAGCCGAAAAACTCGTTGAGCCAGCCCCCCGCCAGGAAGCCGAAGAGTATGCCCACATTCACACCGATGGAATAGAACCCGATGGCACCGGCGCGGCGGTGCGGGGGGAAAATATCGGAGATCATTGCGGTCGATGGCGGGCTGCCTCCGGCTTCGCCGATTCCAACCCCGATTCGGGCCAGCAGGAGTTGCAGGTAATTCTGAACAAAACCACTGAGGGCGGTCATGAAACTCCAGATAAACAGGGACAGGGCAATGATATCCCGCCGGTTGCCGCGGTCGGCCCAGCGGGCGATGGGTATCCCGGCGGTAACATAGAACGCGGCGAAGGCAAAGCCGGTCAACAGGCCCAGTTGGCTGTCGGACAGCGCGAGTTCCGCCTTGACCGACTCCTGCAGTATGGCCAGCAGTTGCCGGTCGATGAAATTGAAGCTGTAGACAGCGGTCAGAACGGCCAGTGTGTAGTACGCCTTGCGACGGGAAGTGTAGGGATTACCTGCTGAAGCCTCACTGTGCCTGGACATGGTGTGCTCGCTCTTTTCGGGTGAATGTGTGGGTCATGGGGCTTTAACTCCTGGCATGATTGCCATAGCGGTCGATGACGAGCCGCGGCAGTTCTGCCGGAAAGGCTTCTAGTGGAACTGTTGCGCAAGCAAAACGAAGGTGACCAGAAACAACGCCTCGATGCCGAGCAGTAGTGCCGCGCGCCGGCCCACTTTCCTGATTTCCAGTAACGAAGTTTTTAGGCCCACCGCCGCGATGGCGACGACCAGACAGACGCGGGAAAAATCGTTCATTGCCCCGGCCACCGGTCCCGGGATCCAGCCCAGGCTACCGGCGGCAACCAGCGCGACGAAACCCAGCAGAAAGGGGGGGAGCAACGGGTCCCGGACCGCCTGTGGAGAGCCGCGGCCACGTTGTCGCACCAGCAATGAGAGCGTGACGACCACGGGCAGCAGCATGGCGACGCGCAGCATTTTGGTCAGCACCGAGTAGTCCCCGACCTCGTGGGAAACACTGTACCCGGCCCCGACGACCTGGGCGACATCGTGTATGGTTCCCCCGAGAAAGATGCCGGCCTCGCCCGGTGTCAGGTCGAGCACCTGGACGATGGTCGGGTACAGAACCATGGCCAGCGTCGATAGCACGGTGACCCCGGCGATGGTGAAAATTAACTCGCGCTCAGAGTGCTCGTCCCGTGGCAGCACCGTGGCAATTGCGATGGCGGCTGACGCGCCACAAATAGCGGTGGCACCTCCGGTCAGCACCCCGAGGCGGCGATCCAGTCCGAGCAGGCGGCTCAAGCCGATGCCGAACAGGATCGTCGCCAACACACCTGCGATAATGACTGCCCCATTGAACCACCCCAGCTCGCCGATCTGCTCCAGCGTGATGCGTGCCCCGAGCAGCGCGACGCCCAGACGAAGCACGCGCCGCGCAGCGAAATCGATGCCCGCCCGGGCATTGCTGTCGACCGTTACCGAGTTCAACGCCATGCCCAGCAACAGTGCATACAGCAAGGTGGGGCCGCCCCGTGTGTCGGCAATAAAGGCTGCCGCCGTCGCGATCACGATGCACAACAGCATGCCGGGCCAGACACTGTGCATCGCTTGCAGGTAGAAACTGCGGGATCGGCGAGTAGGCGCGCCAGGGCTCATGTGGCATTACCCCGATTTTGCGCGGCCGCAAGGGCGCTTTCCCAGTAGCGCTGGACCCGCCCCCTGAGGCCCGGCTCGACCAGGGAGCGCGCCAGAACACCCATGTCGCGTTCACAGTGTTCCTCGTCCCGGCCTACCAGCGCCACCCGTTTTACGGCGTGCCCGGGCAGTGCGCCGATGCGGGAGCCAATGTCTTCGACCAGCGCAGCCCACGCCTCGGCCTCGATGATATCTGTGATCAAGCCGGTGTTCAGCGCATCTTCCGCGTTCAGCATCTCCTGTTCCAGGATGATCCGGTATCCGCGCGCACCCACCAGTTCTACAAGACGCCGCGTCCCCAGCACCACACCGAAGCGGATACCCGGAAAACGAAAGCGCGTGCGTTCGGCAGCGACGCGCCGGATGCAAGCGGCGGCCAGATCGGCCCCGGCGCCAGAGATCGTGCCATGGGTCAGCGCCACCGTGTAGCACGGCGCGCGATAAACCTTTTGCAAAAGCACCTCGATGCGCAGCAGACGGTGGGCCAGGTCGGCATCGCTCTCCTCTGCCAACCGGGACAGGTCCAACCCCCCGCAAAAGGACTTGCCCTCGCCCGCCAGCACCAGAGTGTGCACGTTCTCCGCGACGGCCTCGTCAATACCGTCGATCAGCGCCTCGACCAGTGCGGGGCCAAGCGCGTTGGCCCGGTCGGGTTGGTTAAGCGTGATCCTCGCCACGCCGTCCTGAATGTCTGATTTGATCATTGCCGGCTCTCCTGCGGGTTCGCGCTTACGCGCTTTGCTTCACTGACGGCGCGCACCACTCGGTGAACACTTCGTCGTTGTGCTCTCCCAACAAGGGGGGGTGGCGCCGTATGCTGAACTCAAACCCTTCAATTCCGACCGGAAAGCCCGTGGTCCGGGTTTTTACCCCGTTGGGAAGCTCCAGATCGGAAACGATCCCCATGGCCTTCACATGTGGATCTTCCAGCATGTCCTCGAAGCTGTTGATCGGGCTGACCGGCACACCATGCTCTTCCATCAGCGCAATCCAGTGTGCCGCGCTCTCGGTCACGAAGGTCTTCTCAAGAATGGCGGCCAGTTCCTTCTGGTTGGCGGCGCGATCCAGCTGGTTGGCAAAGCGTGGCTGATCCGCCAATTCGGGTTGGCCCACGATGTCGCACACCGAGCGCCACAACTTGTCATTGCCCGCAGCGATAACAAAATAATCGTCCCGCGCCCGGAATGCCTGATAGGGCGCATTGCGCGGATGGCACGAACCGATCCGCCCCGCCGACTGCCCGGTCCCGAAGAATTCGCTGGTCTGCAGCGCCGAGATGCCAATCAGGCTGCCCAGCATGGATACGTCGATGAAGCGACCTTTACCGCTGCGGTCACGATCGAGCAGCGCAGCGGCGATAGAGTAAGCCGCATACAGTCCGGCACAGAAATCACCCACGGGCACTCCGCATTTCACCGGTCCACTATCCGACTCACCGGTGACGCTCATCAGCCCGCTCATTGCCTGGATGGTGACGTCGAAAGCGCCCCGCGTTGCGTAGGGACCGGTCTGGCCGTAGCCGCTGATCGAGCAAAACACCAGACGCGGATTTTCCTTTGTCAGTGCTTCGTATCCAACGCCCAGCCGGTCCATCACGCCGGGGCGGAAATTCTCGACCACCACATCAGCCTGTTGACACAAGGCCTTCAGCCGGGCCACATGGTCCGGGTCCTTCAGATCCAGCGCGATGCTGCGCTTGTTCCGGTTCAATGAGGCGAAGTTTTCGCTATAGAGTTCCTGCTCATCATTGGGTGTCAGCGGCGGCCAGCTACGCATCCCGTCCCCGCTGCCGATACGTTCTACCTTGACCACGTCCGCGCCAAGGTCGGCCAGCAAAGACCCCGTGAAGGGACCAGCGGCCACCTGTCCGAATTCCAGGACGCGAATGCCTGTCATGGGACCCCGAGTATGTATCTCGTCGCTCATTTCATTCTCCTCGCAGCGGTAAGTTCATCTAACCGGTCCCGCGACCGGCTAATGACAAAATCTGAAGCGTTGCATATACATCTGACTTTCTACGTCGAACCTTTGGTTCCAGGATATGATACCAAGTATCAATATATGATGCTTTGCTGTAAATAAGGCTGTCAAGCGGCAAAAGGCCATATACAAGCTTTCCGGCTATCGCCTTGCCTTGCATCTCGGTAGGATGCGGCCTCGTTATCACGGCAGCCGAACAGCGCCAAAACTACATGCATGGACAGGGGTAAGCGGGAATGGACAAGACCTTGTTGAAAGGACTGGAGGTTCTTGAGTATGTCGTTCTGACAGGCGGGCCGGTGCGCTCGATCGATATTGCGAACGATCTCCAGCTTCAGAAAAGCAACGCGCACCGGGTGCTCAAGACCCTGAAAGCCGCAGGCTACCTGCAACAGGATGAGCGCACCCGGGAATACACACCGACACTGAAGCTCTGGGAGCTGGGAGCGGCCGCAGTCGCCGACCTGGGTCTGCGCCAGTATGCCGCGGGGGCGATGCGCGAACTGTCGCAGGCATCGGGAGAAACCGTTCACCTGTCCGTACTGGACGGCAGGGATGTGATCTATATCGACAAGATCGACAGTCCGCAACCTGTGGCTGCCTACACCCGCATGGGAGGACACGCGCCTGCCTATTGCGTGGCAACCGGTAAGGCATTGTTATCTGCCCTGAGCCCGGCGCAGCTGGAACCATTGATTGAGACTCTGGACAGCCACTCCCCAGTGACGATTACCGACCGGTCCACGTTGCTGGCGGACCTGCAACAAGTGCGCGAGCGGGGCTATTCAATCAATCGGGGCGAATGGCGCGAGGATGTCTGGGGAATTGCTGCCAATATCCGGGACGCTTCGGGCTTCGTTGTCGCAGCCATCGGCATCTCCGGTCCGAAATTCCGTCTGGACGAGGAGCATCGACTGGAAGAACTGGGCGCCCAGGTGAAGGCTGCCGCGCGCCAGATAGAGAACCTGCTGGGTTCTCAATAAAAAACCGCCATCGAGTCCGATGAGACTCGATGGCGGCGCTATATGAACTTCCACCCAGTAAACAGTTCTGGACGCAGCGTTGTCAGTAGTACGGACGGTCGCCCCGCACCTCGACGCGGCGCATCCGGCGCAAGCCCTTATAGCCTGGTACGGCATAGTGCTGCAGGCTGCGATTGTCCCAGACAACCAGCGTGCCGGCATCCCATATGTGACGGCACTGAAAATCAGGACGCGTCGCGACCAGGTTGAACAGGTAGTTCAGAATCGCATCGCTCTCACCCAGGCTCAAGCCGACGATCTGGGTGGTAAAAGCCGGATTCACATACAGCAGCTTCTTGCCGGTGACCGGGTGAGTGCGGATCACTGGATGCTCGACAGCGTCGGGCGTTTCCTTACCCTTGTCTGTGTAGTTCTTGTTTAACTTGGCACTGTAGGAAGTCCGCGTATTATCGTTTAGCGCCGTCTTGCCTTCCAGGAACTCCTGCATGGGCTTCGAAAGCGCGTTGTAGGCGGAATACATGCAGGAAAACAGGGTGTCACCACCGACACCTGGCGACACTTCCTGATACATCACCAGTGATGCGTAAGGGTTTTCGTAATCCATGTTATCCGAGTGCCACGCTTCACCGACAATAAAATCCTCGGAACCGTCCTGCTCGATCAGGCCCACCAGAGGGTGGTTCTTCTCATCGTAGAGACGGAATTTGCGAGGCGCATCGGGGGTACCGAACATGCGCGCCACCTCAACCTGAGCCCCGGGGGAGATGTCCTGCCCCGGGAAGCTCAGTACCGAATATTTGGCATAGGCATCAAAAATTTCTTCTTTTGCCTTATCTGACAACGGCTTTGACATGTCAATGCCGGTAATGCGTGCACCCACTACGCGGGTGAATGGTTCAAGGGTAAAGCTTTGGTAATCGCTCATGTGACTGCCTCTCTTTGTCGTCATCGTCAGTTCGGTCCATCGCCACTTGGTATCAATATTTGATATTGACTTCCAATATATAAACCTTACGATCACAGCTGCCGGCTGTCAATCCTTAACCGCTACCGGCCAGCGGCGAAGGGGGCCGTGCTCGACCTGACATTGTCTCGCCAGTGGTAGATATTTGTACCTGTAAAGTGACGGGCTTCGAGAGCGACCAGTCCGAGGAATACCGGGAACAGCCCTCGAAATCACCCAACTGGATGCCGATCGTCTGGACACGCTCCTGGGGAGCCTTTCCGAGCAGCAGTTCCCCGGCAAGGAGCGCCTGGAAGCAGAACTCGCACGCGCCACCATTGTGGATTCCCGGGATGTCCCGCCCAACACCGTGACCATGAACTCTGTAGTAGTCTTCAGAACTGGCGATGGCAAAGAGTTCTCGTTGCAGAGCAACCGGAACGTAACGGTAATTACGCACTCTGAGGACGTTGTGGAAACGTTCTTTCAGACAATTGCCCAACTGCATTCAGTACAGAGAGGAGAACTCCGTGCGCCAATTTGATCGTATCCTCGCCGCCACGGACCTTTCCGCGCCGGCTCGCCATGCAGCAGAACGTGCGGCCCTGGTGAGCAAGGAAGTGGGTGCAACGCTCGATCTGCTGCACGTCGCCAATTTCGAACCGCTGGAACGGCTGCGCCTGCTTATGGGTGCTGCGCCGGATGACCTGCAGACGCAGGTGCTGGATACCGCACGGGAACGCATCGGCGAGCTGGCCCTCGCGCTCAACCAGCGCTATGGCGTCTCGGCGAAGTGCAAGGTTGTGGCCGGCGCGCTGCTGCCGGAGCTGACAAAAGAGTGTGATGCACTGATGGCCAGCTTGCTGGTATGCGGCGAACAGGGTGAAAGTGCGCTGCGGCATTTTCGCCTGGGGACAACGGCAAAGCGCATCCTGAACACGGCGAAGTGCCCGGTTCTGGTGGTCAAGCAGACACCCCGCGAGCCCTATCAACGTTTGCTGCTACCGGTCGACTTCTCGCCTTCGTCGCTGCGGGCGATCCGCCATGCGCGCAGCATCGCACCCCATGCAGAGATCTTCCTGCTACATGCGTTCGAGGTCCCGTTCGAGGGGAAAATGCGTTATGCCAACGTAGACGCCATGACCATCAACAATTACCGGGTAGCGGCGCAACAGGAAGCATTGCACAAGCTCACGGCCCTGCGTGACGAAGCCGGATTATCGCCCGATAACACCTGCCTGATTGCACTTCACGGTGATCCGCGCTGGCGCATCATCGAGCAGGAACAGGAATGTGACTGCGACCTGATAGTCATGGGCAAACATGGCAAGAGCGTATTCGAGGAACTGCTTTTGGGAAGTGTTACCGAGCACGTTCTGAGTGAAGCGCAAAACGACGTCTTGGTGTCTGTCTGAACATCATGCTCCGGCATGTCGCTGAAGCTTTCACCGCGCCCGACGCCTGGCTGGCAGGCTGCTCAGCGCTGCAGAAATTCCAATTCCCTTGATCAAATCCGCGCTGTGCTGTGGGCTGTATTCAATCAGCAGCCTGCACGAGCCGGGCCGTCCGGGATAACCGCGGTCGGTTCCGTCTGCTGCGTCACAGCGATCGGCTACTCGAAAGACTGCTCGGCCGGTTTCAGCAGGCTCCAGCCTGATCTGCCCAGCTGATAAACCGGCGCACCCCGGCTCAGCATGATCGGCTGGATCCGCTTGAACAGCGCGGGATAGCGGTAGAACGGCACCCGCGGAAACAGATGGTGCACCGAGTGGTAGTTCTGATAACCCCAGGCAAACGTCACCCACTTGCCCGGCCAGCCGGGCACCAGGTAGGTAGCGGTATTTTCGTAGCGCCCCACTGCCTCATGGGGAAGATGCACCAGATAGCTGAACAGGTATTGCGTGATGACCGAGCCGAGCAAGGGGCCACCGATCAGCAGCCATAGTCCAATGTCCCAACCGAGCCAGGCGATGAAGGCCAGACGCAATGTCCAGCTGAGCAACACTTCCAGCCAGAAACGCCGCTCCTGCTCTGCCGGCGCCGTATCCCGGCGATAGCGGTGGAAGAAACTTAATTGGTTGTAAGTAAACAGGGCACTGGAACGCAGGCCATGCCATGGCGAGCGGCACATCTCACTGATTACGTAGTCCGGGTCGCCGGCGGGATCATTGGTACTGCGATGGTGCGTGAGGTGTTCGTGCCGGTGCCCGGTGAGGGGCATTCCCAGAATACAGGCGGCACAGTAACCCACGGCTTCGTTCACCCAGCGCAAACCAGTATGTCTGCCGCTGATGGTGCCATGCACGGCCTCGTGCAGCGCCGTGTAGGCGCCATAGGTGTTCAACGCCATGATCAGTACACCGAGCCACAGCGGCAGTATTGCTGCCTTGACCAGCAATGGCGTGACAACACAGACCAGCGAGACGCACAAGACCAGCAATACCGTTGGCCAGGCGAACTCGCCGATGAACTGTTTCGACTCACGGGTGGCGATCATGTCCAGCTGGTTCATCTGTTCCATTTCCGACTTCCGCCCTGTACCTGCTTCGAGCAGCAATAATGCCCTGCAGAGCCTGGGCAGCCTCAGTGCGTTGCGCGCCAAATGGGTGTCATAATCCGCCATCTGAGCAGCTCAAGAGCAGATTATGTTCAGCATTACCCCGTTCTACAGCCACATAGTGATGACTGCCGCCCTGCAACGCGGCATCGCCCTGGCGCGCTTGCTGGAGAACACCGGGCTTACCCGGGAAAGCATCCAGAGCGGCAGTGATATCGAGCACAAGGACTTTGTGCGCCTGCTGGAAAACGCCTGCCGCGAGATGGGCGACGAACGTCTCGGCCTGCTTATCGGGCAGCGGATGAACATCAGTGTGCTGGGGCCGGTTGGCGCGGCAGCAGCGGTGGCACCAACGATCAGGGACGGCCTGCGGGCAATGGCGAGCTTTTCACAACTGCACGCGAGTTTCGTCGACATCGAACTGTTCGCCGCACCCGAAGGACTACGGGTCGAGACCAACTATCTCTCACCACTGGGTTCCACCGGTCGCTTTCATACCGAATCGCAGATGTTGTTGATCCAGCATTACATCGAGTCGATGAGCGGAACCCGGCTGAGTCAGGCACGTTATAGCCTGGACTACGCCAGGCCAGCCTATGCCGAGGAATATGCCCGGTTGATTCATGGGCATATCGAGTTCGACTGCAAGCGCCCCGGCGTACTGCTACCCCTCGACATCCTTGACGTGCCCTCGCCCTATTACCACGCGCAGATGTGGAATCAGGCGCAGTACCTGCTGGCGCTGAGGCTAAAAGAGCTGGGCCAGCATGACCGGCAATCCTATAGCCAGCACGTACTCGGCCTGCTGCGCTCGAGTGCCCCGCCACTGCCCGAAGTCGCGACTATTGCGGCACATCTGCATGTCTCGGAACGCACCCTGAACCGGCGCCTGCAGGACGAAGGTTGCAGCTACCGGGAGATGCGCATGGGCGTACTGGCGGAATGGGCACAACGTTACCTCAAGGACAGCAACGACAGTATCGAGTCGATTGCTGCAGCACTTGGCTACCGCGATACAGCCAATTTCAGACGGGCCTTTCGTAATCGCTTCGGCTGCGCCCCGGCGCAGTACCGGGAGCGCGCCAAAAGCCAGGGCTAGCAGTCAGAGCATGGCAGCCACTGGCTGCAACGCTTCAAGGCAGTCAACTCGCGCCGTGATTGGCCACCTCTGGTTGCTGATATTTGCATGCCTGCCTGTCTTGCCGGGTGGCCAGGCCTGTGGCGTTGACCACCCTACGAATGTCGGGGTTCCTTGATTGGCCAGTCGTGAAGCATGGTAAAGGCCAGCAGAAAACCCGCAGAGGCGGATAGTCCGATTTTCAGGAAAAGAGGAGCGTTTCACTCAACCGCCGCACATTTATGGGGTAGGTTGATTTCCTTGAGGTTTTCCGCTCGCCAAGGCGACAGCCTGATTTTTTCACTACAAAACAGAAAAAAACAAAATTGTTCTGGAGGTAAAAATGAGCGCTGTATTTAGCAAAACCCCGAAGGGACATGAGGAAATAACCACCAAGGCCGGGGGGTTGAACGCACGTACACGTCGTGTGCTGATTTTTATCGATGGCAATCGCAGCGTTGCCGAACTCACAGAATTGCATCTGGGCAGTGAGTTGCAATCCACCCTGGACATGCTTCAGGCAGAGGGATATATCGAGCTGGCAAATAGCGCCGGCAAAACAGGCCACGCTAAACCCGTCCCCGCTGAGGCCTTACCCGCAGCCGCTGCGTTTCGGCCCGCGCCCGACCCGGTAAATCGTGAGGAACTGGAAATGGCGCGAAACTTTATCCAGAACACGCTGAAAACTTTCTGCGGCCCTTACGCTCATCTGGAAATTGTCGAAGCTGCCTTTGCTGCCCAAACGCATGAAGAAATTCGCCTGCAATTCGAACCCTGGCACCACGCTATTGAGCAAACAGCGCCGGGAAAAAAACGCTCCGACCAGCTATGCAGCCAATTACTGAAGGTTATATAAGCTAAAGGCCCGTACGGGCTTGATTGCACTTCATGGTTCCGGTGTTCCGGTTTGATCCGGGCTGGCTCCATGCGCCTCGTCAAGGGCAGCGCTATGGCTGAGAGCCCGCATGCCGACACTGACCGAGAGCGCGTCTTTCCGTGCCTGCTCGCCGGGCTGTTATTGATCACTGGCCTGCCGACCATGGGTCAAGCAAATTTCTTCTCATGACAGCGCAAGGTCTTCTCCACGTTCTGCAGGGCCGCCAGAATTCGCCTGGCAATCGGCTGTGCGTGGTTTTCATTGCCCAGCAAGGCCGCCGAATGCGCTGCACAAAGGTTTTCAGCAGCGCCCCATTGCCTGGCCAGTTGCCTGGCCCAGCTGCGGAATTCTGCAGCCGCATCGGGTCGCCGTTGCAGGGTCTTGGCCAGGGTCATGTGAAACGCGACTTCAGGCGGCTTGATCTTGCCCAGCAGGCCGGGCAAGCGCAGGTACATCAGTGTGTCGTCGGCATGGATGGTCTTTGACGCCTTGTGATAGGCCAGTACCGATGAGAAATGCAGATGCTCGTTAGTGGAAATGAAATCCACCCCGGCCGGCACAGAGAATTCGAAATCGTCGGCGAACAGGGCCGCACATTCTGCTGACTCGGTGAGCTCGGGCTCCCATGGCAGTTCGGGAAACCTGCTCACATGGCGCTGCGTCCCGTACAGCCTGGCGTTTGGATACTGCTGATAAACCCTGGTCACGTGCACGGTATGGAACGGGTGCAGATTGATGATGGCTTCCAGCAAAGCGCCATTATTGGTGAGGGCATCAACCTGCTCCTTCACCTCGCCTTGCAGGGTGTAGGCGTCCAGCAATACAAACTGGCCATTCGCGCGCTTCACCAGTGAGGCATGGGTGCCGATGTTCAGCACTCCGCCGATTTTGAATTCACCGCGAATGTTCCAGAAGTCGTCAGCAATTTGCAGGATGCGGTCAGTCATGGGGTTTGATGGCTCATCTGTGAAGTTCACCCAGAGGATAGGTGAAGCACCTGAAAAGACCCAGCAGCTTGTAGCGCCATTGCTGCATCGACCCGCGCCGCTGCAGTTTCAGGCCTGACCAAAGCGCTCCAGCTGCATTTCCTGCAGGCGGCTGAGGGTGCGGCGAAAATCGAAGGACAGGTAGCCCTCGGTATACAGCTCCTGCAACGCCACAGCGGCCTCCAGATACAGCGGCACGCGGCGGTCGTAGCACTCATCGACCAGGGCGATGAAACGCCGCACGCTGTCATCGTGTACCGACAGGTCCGGCAACTGGCGGTCACCGGCAAGTACCCGGGCGGCGCCATCCTCGGTACCGCGGGCAATCCGGCCGGGGCGCTGGCTGGCGCTCAGGCAGGGTATGTCACTGATGAAGATGGCACTGAAACGGTCGCACAGCTCGATGAAGTCGATGGCTGCCAATGGCACCTGGCACAACTGCGCATAACGGCACCAGAGCAGTTGCTCGCTGTGCTGTACCACCTGAATCAGCCGATGTTCCAGCTGCAAGGGCGCGCTGTCGGTTAACTGGTCGCCAGCCAGTTGGCGGAACGCCTCGGCCAGGGCACTGCTGCCCTCCTCGCGCAGCCAGTAGCGTTTGACTGCCGTGCCCGGATGCAGGCGATGGTCTTCACCGCCATCGACGCTGACGACCTGCATGTGCTGTTGCAGCGCACCAATGGCCGGAGCAAAGCGCTCCCGGTTGAAGCCATCGGCATACAGCTTGGTGGGCGGCTGGTTGGAGGTGCAGACCAGCACCACGCCCGCCTCGAACATCACCTGAAACAGGCTGCCGAGGATGATGGCATCACCGATGTCGTTGACGAACAGTTCGTCAAAACACAGCACCCTCACCTCCTCTGCCAGTTCGCGGGCCAGCGCGCGCAACGGATCGGGGGTGCCGGTCAGCTCGAACAGCCGAATGTGCACCCAGCGCATGAAGTGATGAAAGTGCTGGCGGCGCGCCGGCACCTGCAGGCTTTCGTAAAAGCGGTCCATCAGCCAGGTCTTGCCACGTCCCACCGGCCCCCACAGGTACACCCCCGGCGGTGGCGTGAACACCACGTACTGGTGCAAGGCGTCGTAGCAGTTTTGCAGGCATTGCGCGGCCCGCTGCTGGGCTGCATCGGCGACAAACAGCTGGGTGGCGACGGCCTGTTGGTAGGCTGCTAACGGGGTGACGGCAGTCATGCAGTGGCGACACTCTGGTGCGTAATCAGGGGTGTCGCATTGTAGGTGGGCTCGCTACATAGGCAAAACCTGTCAGCGGTGAACCGGCGCAGATTAATCGCCCACAAGCAGAGGTTCACCAAAGCATCGCGGGCAAGCCCGCTCCTACAAACAACTCCCTGGCCGTTTACAGCACATAGCGCCAGATGGCGACGAAATGCAGCAGGCTGCCGGCCATGACAAACAGGTGCCAGATACCGTGCCAGTGGAAGCGGCTGTCATTGGCGAAAAAATAGATACCCACGGTGTACAGCACCCCGCCAGCGGCCAGCCAGGCAAAGCCGGCGTAGCCGAGATTGGCCAGCAACGGCTTGAGCGCCACCAGCACGATCCAGCCCATCAGCGCGTAGATCACCAGCGACAGCACCCGCGCCTCGGAGCGCGGCTTGATTTCCTGCAGCATGCCGATCACCGCCAGCCCCCACACCGTACCGAACAACGACCAGCCCCAGGGACCGCGCAGGGTGACCAGACAGAACGGTGTATAGCTGCCGGCAATCAGCAGGTAGATCGACAGGTGATCAACCTTGCGCATGATCCTTTTCGGCCGCCCGCGCACGCTGTGATAGAGCGTCGAGGCGCTGTAGAGCAAAACCAGGGTGACGCCATAGATGGCCATGCTGACGATCTTCCAGATATCCCCGCTGGCACTGGCCAGCAGCAATAACCAGAGCGCGCCGAGCACTGACAGCACGGCGCCTACCAGATGCGTCCAGGCGTTGAACCTTTCACCGTAATACATGGGATAACGCCTTTGCAGAACCAACCGGAATGGGTAAACAGGTCATGAACGGAAAGCCCGATGCGGGTCACCCAGTCTAATGAATACAGCGCTCGGGCGCAGGGTGGACTTCAGCCCACCGCAGGTCGGCGTTTATGTTTCGCTGGGCTGAAGATAATAGAGCTCGTCTCAAGCCTTGTTGTGCTTATGTCGCCAGGCGGCCGGGGCCATGCCGAACTGGCTGGTGAACCAGCGGGTGAAGGAACTCGGCACCGAGTAGCCAAGCAACTCGGCAATCCGTCCGATGGAGTAACGCGGGTTGGCCATATAGCGGCGCACCAGATCGCGGCGCACTTCGTTGATCAGCTCGGAGAAAGTCACCCCTTCGTCTTCCAGACGTCGCTGCAAGGTACGCAGGTTGACCCCCTGCGACTGGGCCACCTGCTCGATGGTCGCCCGCCCCATGGGCAACAACAGGTAGATGCTCTTGCGTACATCCAGTACATGGGAATGTGCCCGGTCATCCAGCAGGGAATCGACGAAACGCTCGGCATAACCGGCCATCACCGGGTCGGCCAGCGGATTGGGCGCATCCAGATCGGCGGCAGCGAAGATGAAACCATTGAACTCGCTGCCGAACTCCAGCTTGCAGCCGAACATCCGCCGGTAGACCAGCTGGTCCTCGGGTGGCGTATAGGTGAAGTTGACACTCAGCGGATGCCAGTGCTGGCCAAGCAGACTGCTGCACAGACGAAACAGCGCCCCGAGTGCCAGCTCGGTGGCCTGGCGTCCATACATCGGCTGATCGGTCACCACCTCCTCGCGCAAAATCACCGTCTTGCCCACTTCCTCGATGAACAAGGCCAGGGCCTCGTTGAGCAGGTGGCGGTATTGCACGGTGGTTCGCAGTGCATCACGCAACGTGCGCTGATGGCTGAGCAACAGACTGACCGGGCCAAAGTCGGCCATGGTGCGTGCCTCGGCCATACGCAGCCCGAAGGATGGACAACCACTCTGCTCGGCGGACATCTCCAGCAAGGCCACCGCCGTGTCGGCCGGAATCTGCTGGTCGGGATTTTCCAGCATGCTCTGGGTCAGGCCGAAGTGACGCAGCAACGCCTGCGGATTCAGCCCGACATTCTGGGCGACCACAAAGTACTTGGTGAGGGCGGCGGCGCGGATCAAGGTGGTCATGGCAATCACTCATCCAACCAGAAAGAACAACCACCGCTACAGCTCTGCGGCAGGTGCATTGGAGCCGGGTGAAACAACACTATAGCTGCGCCTGTCATGTAATGAAAAGTCCATGTCGTGTGATGTGAAGCACGCGAGTCAATGCTGCACTAGATTTGCTTCACACCGATGGTAGCCCACTGGCCGCCACCCGATTGAACAGCAAACTGGAGAACAGACATGGCCAAAGTCGTACGCTTTTATGAAACCGGCGCCCCGGAGGTCCTGCGTATCGAGGACGCCGAAGTCGGCCAGCCCGGCCCAGGCCAGGTACGCCTGCGGCATGAGGCCGTCGGCCTGAACTTTGCCGATACCTATTTCCGCAACGGCACCTATCCGATCCCTTTGCCCAACGGCATGGGTGTGGAAGCTGCCGGCGTGGTCGAGGCCATTGGCGAAGGCGTGACCAATGTTGCCGTCGGTGACAAGGTTTCCTACACCGGTTTCGTCAACACTCTCGGCGCCTACTGCACCGAGCGCCTGATTGATGCTGCACCGCTGATCAAGCTGCCGGAAGGCATCGATTGTGCCACCGCCGCCGCCATGACCATGCGCGGTCTGACCTCGGCCTACCTGATGCGCCGCATCTATGACTTCAAGGCCGGTGACACCCTGCTGCTGCACGCCGCTGCCGGCGGTGTCGGTCTGATCGTTGCGCAATGGGCCAAGCTGCTCGGCGTCACCGTGATCGGTACCGTGTCCAGCGAGGCAAAAGCCGAAGTGGCGCGCGCCCATGGTTGCACCCATACCATCAACTACAGTCACGAAGACGTCGCCCAGCGCGTCCGTGAACTGACCAACGGCTTCGGCGTCAACGTGGTGTTCGACAGTGTCGGCAAGGATACCTTCATGGCCTCACTGGATTCGCTCAAGCGGCGTGGCCTGATGGTCTGTGTGGGTACCGCTTCCGGCCCGATAGACGGCTTCAACCCGCAACTGCTGGCGATGAAAGGCTCGCTGTACCTGACCCGCCCGGCACTGGCTGACTACATCGCCGACCCCGCCGAGAAGGCTGCTCTGGCCGATGAAATCTTCGGTCACATCGCCGCCGGTCGCATCAAGATCGAGATCAACCAGCGCTATGCACTGGAAGACGCCGTACAGGCCCATCGCGACCTCGAAGCTCGTAAAACCACTGGTTCATCCATCTTCGTTATCTGAGGAGGTTCGCCATGCGTATTGAACAACTTACCTGCAACATAGGCGCGCAACTGAGCGGCATCAATATCGCCGATGCGATTGATGATGACGGCCTGTTTGAGGAAATCCGCAGTCTGCTGGTCCGGCACAAGGTGCTGTTCCTGCGCGATCAGGACATCACCCGCGCCGAGCACGTGGCCTTCGCCGAGCGCTTTGGCCAGCTGGAATCGCACCCGGTAGCCGGCAGCCATCCGGATTACCCCGGCCTGGTGCAGATCTACAAGGATCCGCAAAGCCCGATCGACCGCTACGAAAACGCCTGGCACTCCGACGCCAGCTGGCGTGACGTGCCACCCTTCGGTTGCGTATTGCGCTGCGTGGAATGCCCGCCGGTCGGCGGCGACACCATGTGGGCCAACATGGCGGTGGCCTATGATCGCCTGCCTGAGCATATCAAGCAGCAGATCGAAGGCCTGCGTGCACGGCACAGCATCGAAGCCAGCTTCGGTGCTGCCATGCCTATCGAAAAGCGTCTGGCGCTCAAGGCACAGTTCCCCGACTCCGAGCACCCGGTGGTGCGTACCCATCCGGATACCGGCGAAAAGATCCTTTATGTCAACGCATTCACCACGCACTTCAGCAACTTCCACACCCCCGAGCGGGTGCGTTTCGGTCAGGACGCCAACCCTGGCGCCGCCGACCTGCTGCGCTACCTGATCACCCAGGCGTACATCCCCGAGTACCAGGTGCGCTGGCGCTGGCAGCCCAACAGCATCGCCATCTGGGACAACCGCAGTACCCAGCATTACGCGGTGATGGATTACCCGCCTTGCCATCGCAAGATGGAGCGCGCCGGCATCATTGGCAGCAAACCCTACTGAAGCGAATCACCCTGAATCCACTTACATTCAATTATTCGAGGCACAGATATGAACTTTCTTGATGGTTCCCTCTTCCCTGAAAACCAGGACAAACTCGTCATCACCGCTGCTCCTTATGGCCCGGAGTGGTTCCCCTCCGACTATCCGGAAGACATTGCGGTAACCATGGATGAGCAAATCCAGAAAGCCGTGGACTGCTACGAAGCCGGCGCCTCGGTACTCCACCTGCACGTCCGCGAACTGGACGGCAAGGGCTCCAAGCGCCTGTCGAAGTTCAACGAACTGATCGCCGGCGTACGCAAGGCAGTACCGGACATGATCATCCAGGTCGGTGGCTCCATTTCCTTCGCCCCGCCGGAAGACGGCGCGGCTGCCAAGTGGCTGCATGACGACACCCGGCACATGCTCGCCGACCTCGATCCCAAGCCCGACCAGGTGACGGTAACGGTCAACACCACGCAGATGAACGTCATCGAGCAGATGGATGTGCGCGACTACGCCGGCACTTCCATGGGTGGCGAAACCTACGAAGCCTACCGCGAGATGATCGTTCCCTCGGGCCCGGGTTTCATCGAAGAGCACGTCAAGCGTCTCTCCGCTGCCGGCATCCAGAGTGCCTTCCAGTTCTACAACATCAACAGCTACGAGTCGGTGGAGCGCCTGATCCGTCGCGGCGTCTACAAGGGCCCGCTGGTGTGCAACTGGGTAGCGATTGGTGGTGGCATGGACCAGCCGCACATCTACAGCATGGCCAACTTCCTGCGTGCCGTTCCCGACGGAACCATGCTGACGGTAGAAAGCACCATGCTCAACACATTGCCGATCAACATGATGGGCATGGCCATGGGTCTGCACGTGCGTTGCGGTATCGAGGACAACATCTGGTCCCAGGATCGTTCAGCCAAGGTGACCACTGTCGAGCAGATCCAGCAACTGGTGCGCATCGCCAAGGAGTTCGGTCGTCCGGTCGCCAACGGCAAGGAAGCCCGCGAGATCCTCAAGATAGGCGTTTTCTACGATACCGTCGAAGAAACTCTGGCTGCCAACGGCTTCGCCCCGAATCCAAAAGGCGGTCAGCAGGGTTTCCTGCGCAAATGACTCACTCGCAGTACCGCAGGGGATGACTCACCCCCTGCGTTGAAGTTGGGGCTGGTTAGCCTCGCGGCGTGGAAGGCGCCCAGCGCTTTCCACCTGAAAGGTGTGGTGGCGGAAACAGCCTTTGGCCGGTTCCCCCCACACCCCACTTTTACCGGCGATCCGGGGAGACACCGTGGCTCATTTCCATGTTGATGATAATAATACTGAAGATGACGCGCCCAGCGTGTCACGCACCTATGCATGGATCGTGTTCGCCCTGACCTTTGGTCTGCTGATTTCCGATTACATGTCGCGGCAGGTATTGAATGCCGTATTCCCCCTGCTCAAGGGCGAATGGGCACTGACCGATACCCAGCTCGGACTGCTCAGCGGCATCGTTGCCTTGATGGTCGGCTTGCTGACCTTCCCTCTTTCGTTACTTGCCGACCGCTTCGGCCGGGTGCGCAGCCTGACCATCATGGCCGTGCTCTGGAGTCTGGCGACGCTGGGCTGCGCCGTGGCAGAAAACTACGAGCAGATGTTCATCGCGCGTTTTCTGGTTGGCGTCGGTGAAGCCGCCTACGGCAGTGTCGGTATCGCCGTGGTGGTTTCCGTCTTCCCGCGCAGCATGCGCGCCACGCTGTCGGCAGCATTTATTTCCGGCGGCATGTTCGGCTCGGTGCTGGGTATGGCTACCGGCGGCATCCTGGCAGAGCATTTCGGCTGGCGCTGGGCGTTTGCCGGCATGGCGACGTTCGGCCTGATGCTGGCAATTCTCTACCCGATCATAGTGCGCGAGTCGCGCATTGCCCCCAAGCGTGTCGTTACTGCGGCAAGCAAGGCCGCCGACAAGGTTAGCCGCCCGCTGCGTACCCTGTACTCCAGCCGCTCGGTGCTCAGCGCCTATGTCGGTAGCGGTCTGCAGCTGTTTGTCGGTGGCACCGTGATCGTCTGGATGCCCAGCTTCCTCAACCGTTATTACGGCATGGCAACCGACAGGGCCGGTGCAGTGGCATCGATCATCGTGCTCTGTAGCGGCATCGGCATGGTCCTGTGCGGCATCCTCAGTGACCGCATGTGCCGCAACCGCCCGGATCGCAAGATCAGTCTGTGCATCGCTTACTGCCTGGGTAGCTGTGCGTTGCTGTCGCTGGCCTTTGCCCTGCCCTTTGGCATCCCGCAACTGGTGCTGATCTGCGTGGGCATGCTGATTGCCGCCGGCACCTCGGGACCGGCCGGGGCGATGGTCGCCAACCTGACCCACTACAAGGTGCACGGCACCGCCTTTGCCACCCTGACCCTGGCCAACAACCTGCTCGGCCTGGCCACCGGCCCGCTGATCACCGGCAAGGTGTCCGACATGATCGGACTGGATAAAGCCTTCCAGCTGGTACCGCTGATCAGTATTGCCTCGGCGGCAGTGTTCTTGTATGCCAAGCGTCACTATCACAACGACATGGACCGCCTGAAAAACAACGGCGTCGATGAGACTGCCACTGAAGCCCTGGTGGAGATACAACCATGAACCGGCCTCTGCGCATCAGCGTGTTCTTCGACTTCATTTGCCCCTGGTGCCTGATCGGCAAGCGCAACCTGACTCAGGCTCTGCAGTTGTTTGCTGCCGAGCAGCCACAGACACCTGTAGAACTGGACTGGATCGGCGTGCAACTGTTGCCCGACCTGCCGGCTACCGGCGTGCCTTTTGCCGAGTTCTACCTGAACCGACTGGGCAGCGCCGAAGCAGTACGCCAGCGGCAGGCACAGGTACAGGCGGCCGCTGCCAGTGCCGATCTGGATATCGATCTGCAGCGCATCCCGCGCATGCCCAATACCGCCGACGCCCATCGTCTGCTGTCGCACGCCAGTGCCCTGGGTACTGCGACACAGCTTGAAGAGCTGCTCGAAAGACTGTTCGCCGCCTACTTCATGCACGGCCAGAATATCGGCGACAGCGCCACCCTGCTGGAGATTGCCGAGGCCTGTGGCTATCCGCGGGCACCCCTGGTCAACTCCTTGCGCGGCGACGGCGCACCCTTCTATGGCCCGGGCGTAACCAGCAGAGGCGGCGTGCCCACCTTTGTCTTCAACCAGCGCCTGGTGCTGTCCGGCGCCCAGCCTGCGCAGGTTCTGCTTGGCGGAATGTTGAACGCCATCGAACAACACAGGCAAGCGAGCCCGGTATGAGCCAGCATATTGCCCTCTCAGCAGCACAGCTACCCGCCAGTGGTGCACGTGCTGGCCTGCAGATAGACGGCAGAAATCTGGCGCTATTCAATGTCGACGGCACGCTCTACGCCATCGACGACAGTTGTCCGCACCAGGGCGCTTCGCTGCTCGGCGGCGACTTGCAGGGGCGCATGATCCAGTGCCGCGCCCATGGCCTGCGCTTCGATCTGGCCAGCGGCTGCCTGGCCAACGTCAGCAAGTTCGATCTCGCCGCCTATCCGGTGGAAGTCTGCGACGGCAAGACCTTTCTGTTATTCCCCGCCGACCCCTCCCAGGAGTCTGGACAGTGAGTAGCAGTGCTTGCCGCCTGCCGAACACCCCAAGCCACGCGCCAATGCCGGGCTTGGTCCTGTGCATGCGCACCCCGCTACGGCGCGGGCAACACATCCATCAACTGAACACTTGTGTTCAATATTGATCGTGATAGTATATTTACCGAATCGATGCCCTGATGGCTTTCCCCCCGATCCCATCAGTACATCCCAGGAGTCTGCCCAATGAGTGCCAGTGCATTCACCGCGCTGAACACCCGCGGCCGTGAACTGCTGCCCGGCTTCATCGTCAGCGTGATCGTCGCTGCGGCCGCCACCTTCCTTTCCGAGCATTACGGCGCCCCGGTAATGCTGTTCGCCCTGCTGCTGGGCATGGCGCTGAACTTCCTTTCCGGCGACAGCAAGTGCAAGCCGGGCATCGAATTCACCGCCCGCGAAGTGCTGCGCATCGGCGTGGCCCTGCTGGGCATGCGTATTACCCTCGGGCAGATCGCCGAACTGGGCTGGCAGCCGGTGGCACTGATCGTCTTCTCCGTAGCCGCGACCATCCTGCTGTCCATGCTGGTAGCGCGCCTGATGGGTTTCCAGAGCCTGTTCGGCCTGCTCAGCGGTGGCGCCACGGCAATCTGCGGGGCTTCCGCAGCCATGGCCATTTCCGCCGCCCTGCCCAGTCATGAGGGCAAGGAAAAAGCCACGCTGTTCACCGTCATCGGTGTCTCCGCGCTGTCCACCCTGGCGATGATCAGTTATCCGATGATTGCCGGCTGGTTCGAGCTGTCACCTACCGAAGCCGGGATTTTTCTGGGCGCTACCATTCACGATGTGGCGCAGGTAGTCGGTGCCGGTTACAGCATGTCCCACGAGACCGGCGACGTCGCCACCGTGGTCAAACTGATGCGCGTGGGCATGCTGCTACCGGTGATTCTGTGTGCCGCCATGATTACCCGGGCACGCACCAAAGGCAGCGATTTCCATGGCAAACGCCCGCCCTTGCTGCCCTGGTTTGCCGTCGGCTTCATCGTGCTGGCCAGTATCAACAGCACCGGTTTCGTGCCGACCATCGTCCAGAGCTTCGGCAACGAACTGTCACGCTGGATGCTGGTTATCGCCATCAGCGCGCTGGGGATGAAAACGCAGATCAAGGAACTCACATCCGTCGGCATCAAGCCAATTCTGCTGATGTTCGGAGAAACCATTTTCCTGGTGGTGCTGGTGCTTGCAGCCTTGCACTGGTGGCTATGACGCGGACCACACAGTAGACGCCGCTACACCAGAATTTCAGGAATATTTACGGGCTGGCCGCAAGCCAATGGCTTCATGCACCCGCAATTTATCAGCGGACGCCCAGGACGGCCGTAACAACAGGAGTACACCAGCATGACCCAACCGGACCCGCAGCCACGTATGTCGCCGGGCGCAAGAAAGCCGCCTGCCATCAAGGGTTTTCTGTTTGAGATGGTCAAGGTCGGCAACCAGCGCCTGCGCGTGGGCATCCGCCACAGCCGCAAGGGTGGCATTCCGTTGCTGCTGTTCAACGGCATCGGTGGCAACGCCGAGCTGCTGCAACCCTTTGTCGATGCATTGCCGGATCGCACCGTAATCACCTTCGACATTCCCGGCGTCGGTCACTCGCCCATGCCTTCGCGGCCCTACCGCCTGTCCGGTATCGCCCGCCTGGCGCACTTGCTGCTGCAACAGCTGGGCTATTTGCAGGTGGATGTGCTGGGTATTTCCTGGGGTGGCACCGTGGCCCAGCAGTTTGCCCGTGACTACCGGCGCCAGTGCCGCAAGCTGATACTGGCCGCCACCACCCCCGGGGTGATCATGTTCCCCGGCAAGCTGAGCACCATTCTGAAAATGTCATCGCCGCGGCGTTATCTGGATGTGGATTACGCACGCCGTATCGTCGGTGACATCTACGGCGGTGTCTTCCGCCGTAACCCGGAGCTTGGCCGCGAGCACTTCCAGCATGTGCGCTGGCAGTCGCGCCTGGGCTACTACCTGCAGCTGTTCGCCATTTCCGGCTGGAGCAGCCTGCCCTGGCTGCACAAGTTGCAGCAGCCGACGCTGATCATGGTTGGCCAGGATGATCCGATCACCCCGCCCGCCAATGGCCGCCTGATGCACGTAATGATGCCCAACGCCGAACTCTGGCACAGCCAGTGCGGCCACCTGTTTCTGGTTACCGAAGCCGAAGCCTCGGCGGCAGCGGTACATACCTTCCTGCAACAACCTTGAGCGTCCCGGAGAACATCATGCAACAGACCAATTCCAGCAGCGCCAAGCTGATTGCCGACCTCAATTTGCGCGTTGGCGAAGAACTCGGCAAATCCAACTGGACCAGTATCGAGCAGGGACGCATTGATGACTTTGCCAAAGCCACCGACGACCATCAGTGGATCCATGTCGACCCGCAGCGTGCCGCCAGCGAAGGCCCTTTTGGCGGCACCATCGGCCATGGCTTCCTCAGCCTGTCGCTGCTCGCACCAACCCTGTTCGAAGTACTGATCGATCCGCTGCAGGTAAAGCAGGCGGTCAACTATGGCCTCGACAAGGTGCGTTTCATTGCCCCGGTGCGGGCCGGCAAGCGGGTGCGCAACTGCATCCGTCTGCTCGCCGTTGAAGACAAGGGTCGTGGCCGCTGGCTGGTGACCACCGAGAACACTATTGAAATCGAAGGCGAGGACAAGCCGGCGTTGATCGCGCAAAACCTCGTATTGCTCAGCGCCTGAAGAGGAACTCCCCATGGCCAAGATCACTGCAATAAGCAAAAACATTGAACAGCCGGTTGCTGAAACGGCTGCCCCTGCACCCGTAAAGAGCACCAGGACGCCTGCCGCGAAAACGCGCAAAGCGCCAGCCACGCGCGCCAGAAAAGCACCGGCCACGCCGGCCAAAGCGGTCCGCAAGCCAACGGCCACGGGTAAAAACCTGCCCGCCGAAGGCCGCGGCATGGCCCGCACGGCACAAGCTGTCGACATGCTCTCCGACGTAGCCAACCACACGCTGGCAGCCAATCCGCTGATCGGGCTGCGCACTGCCGATCTGGCCAGCGCTGCCGGCAGCCTGCTGCAGGCCGCCCGCAGTGCCCCGAGCAGGACCGGCAAGCATCTGCTCAACTACGGCAAATCGCTGCTCAAGGTGGCCAGCGGCAAATCCGACATCACCGCGAACCCGCGTGACAAGCGCTTTGCCGATCCGGCCTGGCAGAACAACTTCCTGCTCAATCGCATCATGCAGGGCTACATCCTCAGCAACAGCGAGTTGAGCCGGTTCATCGACGAATCCAATCTCGACAAACTGGCCAAAGGCCGTGCGCAATTCATGGCCAGCCTGGTGATGGACGCCCTGTCACCGAGCAACCGCATGCTGCTCAACCCGCAGGCTCTGCGCAAGATTGTCGATACCGGCGGCAAGAACCTGGTTACCGGTATCCAGCAGTTCGCCCATGACCTGCGCCACAACAAAGGCATGCCCAGCCAGGTCGACAGCTCCGGCTTCAAGCTCGGCGAGAACATAGCCAGTGCCAAGGGTGACGTGGTGTTCCGCAACGAGATGTTCGAACTGCTGCAGTTCGCGCCGACCACCGAAAAAGTCTACAGCCGGCCACTGGTGATGTCGCCGCCACAGATCAACAAGTACTACGCCGTCGATTTGTCGCCGGAGAAGAGCCTGATCAAATGGATGCAGGACAGCGGCGTGCAAACGTTCGTCATCAGCTGGCGCAATCCGACTGCCGACAATCGTCACTGGGGCCTGTCCGAATATGCCCTGTGCCTCGATCAGGCGGTGGAAGTCGCCCGCGAAATCACCGGCAGCCCGGACGTGAACATGTGGGGCTCCTGCTCCGGCGGCATGACCCTGGCGGCCTACCTCGGCTGGCTGGCGGCCCGCAACGAGATCAGCAAGGTGGCCAATACCAGCTGGGCCGTCTGCGTACTGAACACCAGTGCTTCGCTCGACGGCACCACCCTCGGCCTGTTCACCAATGCCCAGACGCTGCAGGCCGCCAAGGCGCAGTCACGGCGCAATGGCGTACTCAGCGGTGAGGAAATGGCGCGCATGTTCGCCTGGATGCGCCCCAATGACCTGATCTGGAACTACTGGATCAACAATTACCTGCTCGGCAACAAGCCGCCAGCGTTCGACATCCTTGCCTGGAATGCCGACACCACCAACCTGCCAGCGCAGCTGCATTCAGACTATCTGGATCTGGTCGCACTCAACCCGTTCATGAAGCCCAACACCATGCAGATAGCCGGTGAATGGATCGACATGAGCAAGGTCAAGGTCGGTGCCTATGTGATCGGTGGCACCACCGACCACATCACCCCGTGGAAGGGCTGCTACGGCACGGCACGCACGCTTGGCGAAGACACCACCTTCGTGCTGTCCAACGCCGGTCACCTGCAGTGCTTTATCAACCCGCCGAGCTCGAAGAAGTCGTTCTTTTACGCCGGCCAGGCGAAGCAGAGCGATGCCCGCAAGTGGCTGGAAAACGCCGGCGAGCAGCAGCAGGGCAGTTGGTGGCCGCACTGGCGCGTGTGGATCCAGCAGCGCTCGGGTGCAGAAGTGCCCGCTCCCAAGAAAGCCGGCTCAAAACTCTATCCAGCCCTGTGTGCCGCACCGGGTACTTATGTGCTGGAGTAGCAACAGGCCGTACTGACAGGCAGCAGCAGGGACGCTGCAACCGCTCATGATTTGTCATGCAAAGAAAAGTCAGTGTCACCTGATGAAAAGCATCAGCTTCTGTTCTGCCTTAGAGTCACTCCAGGTTGAAAGTGCACCCCGCACTACAGCAAAGACTCAGCAGACAGGAGACATTTGATGGCCAAACTTTACCCCGATGCCGCCAGCGCCCTGAACGGTCTGGTCGATGACGGCATGACCCTGGCGGTCGGCGGTTTCGGCCTGTGCGGTATTCCCGAAGCGCTGATCGACGCGCTGAAGGGCACCGGCAAATCCGCCCTCACCATCATCAGCAACAACTGTGGCGTGGACGATTTCGGCCTGGGCCAGCTGCTGCATACCCGCCAGATCAGCAAGATGATTTCCTCCTACGTGGGTGGCAACAAGGAATTCGAGCGCCAGTACCTGTCCGGCGAACTGCAACTGGAATTCACCCCGCAAGGCACCCTGGCCGAGAAGCTGCGTGCCGGTGGCGCCGGGATTCCCGCGTTCTACACCCGCACCGGTTACGGCACCCTGGTTGCCGAGGGCAAGGAAACCCGCGAGTTCGACGGCGAGTGGTACGTGATGGAACGTTCGCTGACTGCCGATGTGGCGCTGATCAAGGGTGCCAGGGCCGACAAGGCCGGCAACCTGATGTTCAACAAGACCGCGCGCAACTTCAATCCGGCGGCAGCCAAGGCTGGCCGCGTCTGCGTTGCCGAAGTCGAAGAGATCGTCGAGATCGGCGAACTCTCAGCCGATGAAATTCATTTGCCAGGCATCTACGTGCAGCGCCTGGTACTCAATAGCAACCCTGAAAAGCGCATCGAAGTGCGTACTGTGAGGAACTGATCATGCATACCTACTTTCAAGCCAATACCCATGTAAACCTCGACGTTGGCCAGTCAGACCTGGTGGCCAGTTTCGTTCCTGATGGCATGAGCGCCTGGTACGAGCGCAGCAATCAGCTGTCCGGCAGTGACACGGACAACGGCGTCCGCAGCCTGGGCATCATCCCGCTGCGCGATGGCCAGATGTTCACCGGCACCCTCGGCCTGGCGCTGTGCAACCCGCTGACCGATGGCATTCAGGCATTGAGCAACCGCGAAGCCGCCGAAGCTGCCAACGTGCACCGTCCGGGTATCTACACCCGGCGTCTGGTGGTTGATACGGCCGACAGCGAGGGCAACTGAACATGGCCTGGACCCGCGATGAAATGGCGCAACGCGCCGCCGGGGAGTTGCAGGACGGTTTTTACGTCAACCTCGGCATCGGCCTGCCGACCCTGGTGGCCAACTACATTCCCGATGGCATGGACGTCTGGCTGCAGAGCGAGAACGGCCTGCTCGGCATCGGTCCGTTTCCGACTGAAGATGAGATCGACCCGGATCTGATCAACGCCGGCAAGCAGACCATCACCACCCTGCCCGGCAGCAGCTTTTTCGACAGCTCGGAAAGCTTTGCAATGATCCGTGGCGGCCACATCAACCTGGCCCTGCTCGGTGCCATGCAGGTTTCCGAGAATGGCGATCTGGCCAACTGGATGATCCCCGGCAAGCTGGTCAAGGGCATGGGCGGCGCGATGGACCTGGTGGCCGGTGTGCGTCGCGTGGTGGTGCTGATGGAGCACACGGCCAAGGGCGGCGCGCACAAGATCCTGAAAAAGTGCGACCTGCCACTGACCGGTGTCGGCGTGGTCAATCGCATCATCAGCGACCTCGCCGTAATGGATGTCAGCCAGGCAGGCCTGCAGCTGGTCGAACTGGCACCCGGTGTCAGCTTCGAGGAATTGCAGGCCAGCACCGGCTGCACCATCAACCGCTAATCTTCCGCCCGCCAGAGGCCTGCCCGGCGGGCCCGAATCTGCAAGGAGTCCTGTTATGAGCAATACGTCATTTCTGATCGTTCCCGGTCTGCGTGATCACGTAGACAATCATTGGCAAACCCTGCTGGCGGCTAAACTGCCCAATGCCCATACGGTTGCGCCACTGGAAGCCGACAAACTCAGCTGTGCTGCCCGTGTCGAAGCGCTGCAGGCCGCCCTGGAGAAAATCGACGGGCCGGTCATCCTGGTCGCCCACAGCGCCGGTGTGATGATGGTGGCGCACTGGGCACAGAAGTATTCGCGGCCGATCAAAGGCGCCCTGCTGGCCACCCCGGCCGACGTCGAATCTGCTTTCCCTGAAGGCTATCCGAGCACGGCTACCCTGCGTGAGCACGGCTGGTTGCCGATCCCGCGCAAACCCCTGCCGTTTCCCAGCCTTCTGGCCGCCAGCCGTAACGACCCGCTGGCCAGCTTCAGCCGTCTGCAGCAACTGGCAGCCGACTGGCAGAGTGAGCTGGTCGATCTGGGCGAAGTCGGCCACCTGAATCCGGCAGCCGGTTTCGGCGAGTGGCCTGAAGCACAGGCACTGTTGAAGCGCCTCGACGTTTAACCATCCAGGGGTGCGTAGGGTGGGCTTCAGCCCACCGTGACATGTCGTCGTGCTGAAACCCACCCGACGAAACAGCAGGTACGCTCAGTCAGCCTGCGGCAAGTCGATGCGAATCAGCAAGCCGCCGGCCGGACGATTCTGTGCTACCACGCTGCCACCGTGGCTGCTGATCACACTGCGGGTAATGGCCAGCCCCAGGCCGTAACCACTGCCGCCATTGGTTGGCGCGCTGCGGAAAAAGGGTTCGAAGATACGCGCCAGATCGGCTTCGGCAACGCCCGGCCCGCTGTCGGCAACGCTCAGCTGCAAGCGCCCGGCACTGCAACTGCCCTGAATATCGATGGGCGCAGCTGCCGGCGAATGACGCAATGCGTTGCGCAGCACGTTTTCCACGGCGCGATGCAGCAGTTCATGATTGCCGCGAACGATCAGCGGCTGGCTGATCGACACGCGTAGGCGGCAATTCCTGGCACTGGCTTCAAGCTGTGCATCCTCGACGATATCGGCCACCACTTCGGCCAGATCGACCAGCTCCTGGCGCTGCTCGGTCATGCCGCTGTCCAGCCGGGCCAGGGTCAGCAACTCACCGACCAGAGCGTCCATCCGGCCGATATCGCGCTGCAAGCGCTCCACCAGCTCGGGCCCGCGCGCCGGTTGTTGCTGCAGCAGCTCGATGGCCGCCTGCAAGCGAGCCAAGGGCGAGCGCATCTCGTGGGAGACATCGTGCATCAGCCGTTGCTGGGCGCCGATCAGCAGCTGCAGGCGATTGGCCATATGGTCAAAGTGCTGGCCCAGATCACCCAGTTCATCGTGGCGCCCACCCAGCGCAGGACCGATGCGACGCTCCAGCTGCCCTTGCGCCACCGCGGCAAAACCACTGCGCAAGACCCGGATCGGCCGGGCAAAGTAGGCGGCCAGCAACGCGGCAAACAGCAGGCTGATCAGCGCGCCGACCATGATCGGCAACAAGGGCAGCAGCGCCCGTGCCGGGCGTGGACCTGGCGGCGGTGGTGGATGATCGCGACCGGCTTCAGGCGGTGGTGGCGGCGGTCGCGATGCCGGGTCGAACTGGAGCGGATGATCGGCTTCAGCGCTTTTCGTTGCCCACTGGGTGACACTGACCAGGCCGACTGTTACCACCTGTGCCAGCCAGAAGCTGATAAAAAACTTCCAGAACAGCCGGCCCATTATTCGACCACCAGTTGATAGCCCTGACGGATCACCGTCTGGATCTGCGAGCGGCCGTCCGGCAGTTTGCCCAGCTTGTTGCGGATACTGCTCATGTGTACGTCGATACTGCGATCGAAGCGGGCCAGCGGCCGGCCCAGCGCCTGCTGCGACAACTCGGCCTTGGACACCACATGCCCGGCATTGCGTACCAGCACTTCAAACAGGTTGTATTCGGTACTGGTCAGCCCCAGTGCCTGCCCGCCCTGCTCGGCCAGACGCTGGGCCGGCCAGACCACCAGTTCGCCGACCCGCAACGCTTGCCCGGCAGGTGCTGGCGCCGCCTGCGACCCGCTGCGTTTGAGAATGGCGCGGATGCGTGCGGCCAGTTCACGCGGGGTACAGGGTTTGGCTACGTAGTCATCGGCACCCAGTTCCAGGCCGAGGATGCGGTCGACATCATCGCCGCGCGCGGTGAGCATCAGCACCGGCAGCACGCTCTGCGCCCGCAGGGCCGCCAGCGTCTGGATACCGCTCATGCCCGGCATCATCACATCCAGAATGACAATCTCCGCCTCGCCTTGCAGTGCCAGCGCCAGGCCGCTGGCGCCATCGCTGGCCACTTGCACACGAAAACCGTCCTGCTGCAGGTAATCACGCAGCAGTTCGAGCAGTTCCTGATCGTCGTCGATCAACAGGACGTTATGACTCATGGGCTATTCCACTGTTCAGACGCCTGCATGATAAACACCAGCGGCCATGACGGTCGCGGCCTTTACCTGTTTTAACCCCTGCGCTAACCGCAGTTTACGCGCAGCCTGCGCAGAATTCGCCCTGCACGCTGACCAGCCATTCCGGTTGGTCCGAAGTTACCGGGAGTTGAATATGACTGACACACGATTCCGCCTGTTCATGGGCTTTTTCCTTTGCGCCGCGATTGGCATGCTGACACTGTCGGAGATCAGCCTTGCCCAGGCGGGCAATGAGCGACCGGCGCCCGAGTGCATTGCCGCACGGGCTGATCTTGGCGGAATGCCGCCGTCAATGGCCGGCAAGCCACCGCGCCCTCCAGCGCCGGGCATGCCCGCTGCATTGCCCCCGGAGCTGCAGCAGCTTGACCTGAGCGAAGCCCAGCAGGACAAGATTTTTGCCTACGGCCATGAGCAGGTGCCGCTGGTTCGCGAGCAACTGAAAGTGGCTGACAAGGCCCGTGATGCACTGCATGAGCTGGCCAAGACTCAGCCGTTCGATAAGCAGCAGGCGCAAAGCCTGGCGCAAACCCGGGCCGACGCCATGGCCAAGGTAAGCGTTATGCGCGCCGAGATGGAAGCCTACGTCCGCAGCCAGCTGACGCCCGAGCAACTGGCAAAGCTCGACAGCAGCAAACCCTGCGCTCGCAAGCCAAAATAAGCCCTGCCCGCCTGGGCTTGTGCATCCGCAGTGGGTTATGCCGCAGGCTGACCCTCTGCGGTTCCAGCGTTAATTGCCGGCCAGAGGCAGATGCCCTGGTTTTCGGGTCCGACAATGGCAGCAGTGACGCCGTGGTTGCGAGCAGCTGATCGTTGCCCTCCCGCGCGAACCCGCAACTGCGCTACACCACGCCAGGCATGCCCTGTTCCAGGCGCAGGCTCTCCAGCACCATCAGACCGGCGCAATCGGTCATAATCCCCGGCTTTGCCACCTCTGGCACAAAGCAACCGTTACCTGTGTACCCGCAAGCAAGTCAGCAAGAGCCAAGCAGAAGCGCCAGCTGATCCGCAGCATCCGGGTCTACAACTGACTGTGATTACCTGATAACCGCGCAGCAAACACCTGCACACCGACCGAGCCGCCCATGATCGACATTCACAACATCACTGCCTATCAGCAACAGACCAAGGTCTTCGACGGCTTCTCCCTGCACATTGGCGCCCATGAGCGCATGGCCATCCTCGGCCCCAACGGCGCCGGCAAAAGCACCCTGCTGAAACTGATCGACCGCGAACTCTATCCGGTGCAGCAGGACGACAGCTGGCTGAAACTGTTTGGCGATGAGCGGGTGAACATCTGGGAGTTGCGCAGCAAGATCGGCTTTGTCTCGCAGGATCTGCAGGAAGACTACACGCCCTACACCAGCGCGCTGGATGTGGTGCTTTCCGGCTTTTTCGGCGCCATCGGCAGCCACGGGCACCTGCAACCGACGCCGGAGCAGATCGCCCTGGCCAGGGAACAGATGGCCACCCTTGGCCTCGCCGGCATCGACACGAGCATGTTCCAGCGCCTGTCCACCGGTCAGAAGCGCCGTCTGTTGCTGGCCCGCGCACTGGTGCACCGGCCGCAGGCACTGTTCCTCGACGAACCGGCCAACGGCCTCGACATGGGCGCCGGTCTGGCGCTGCTGACGCTGTTGCGCCGCTACTGCAGCACTGACCACGCGATGATCATCACCACCCACCATATCGACGAGATCATCCCGGAAATAGAGCGCGTGGTACTGCTCGACCGCGGCCGGATTGTCGCCGACGGGCCCAAGGCCGACATACTCACCAGCGCCAACCTGTCGAAGCTGTACCAGACGCAATTGCGCGTCACCGAACAGGATGGCTGGTACCGCTGCTGGCATGCCTGAGAGCGGTTGCAATTTCAGCCTTCAGAGCAACCGCGTAATTGAACAGCCAATTGCATTGAAACCGGCCAGCGATTGCAGGCTATTTGAGCGGTGGAAACCAGTGAACCGGGCTGCCGGAAATTGCCACGAGCAGCGGCACGGAATTATCGACAAAGCGCTGGCCGGCCTGGCAAGCCTGCATGGCGGAGCTTGGCTTCCTGGCGCTGTTCCTCATCTAAGGGATGCAAAAGCAGTTTCGCTGCCAAACTTATCCGGTCATTCCACCCATTGCCGGGCGAGACTTTGTCGCCTTACCTTGCATGATCACGCCTGGAGCGCGTGATGTTACTCGGAAACCACATGGGCGCTCGCCGGAGCTCGTTTATGAACTTCCGTGCGGGCGCCCTTGTGGCCTATGGCAATGTCAGCGCAGAAACCGCTCCCGCGCCTTTCACGCCACTACTTGACCGGCACAACCTTCGGCAGGATCTTGCCAGAGCTCGGATCCTGCAGTGCCTTCATCGCTTCCTCCGCGGGCGCATAGTTGCGAATTAGCATGTAGAAGGGTCCCTTGGGAGTAGGAAGCCAGTTAGATTCCTTGTCCTTGCCGGGACTGGTCGACTGCAGATAGATGGTGATCGATCCATCGGCACCTTTCTTGAGATCGTCATCGCTGCCCAGCACGTACCGGTTGATCGGGTTCTCGACGGTAAGCTTTGAGTTCAGATCATACATGGTGACAGACCAGAATCCCGGAGGTACCACCTTCGTGTAAGGGAACGTGGCCGGGAAGGTCATGGCGTATTTGTTGTTACCATCCAGTTGCTTCTGGTTTTCATCATATTGAGACCAGATATAGAACGCCTCGTCCGAGTTGTTGGCAGTCAGACCGAGGACGGAGTGGACTGCGGCGGTCAGATAGTCGGGGCCGGGGCTGCCGAAGTTGTAGGGGGTGACGATCCAGCCATTGCCGTTTGGTCCAATCAGGTAGGGAAGATCGGCGATCATGGGACCAATTTCCGCCCCGACTTTCTTCATCTCCTCGAGGAAAATGGAATTCAGTACATTCTCGGACTTCCAGGGCTTGCCGAGTTCGATACCCAGATATTTGTACTGTGGCAGGACTGCGCTGATCATGTCCTTGCGCGGCGGGTTTTCGTTCATGGCATCAACACAGATGGACCAGAACTGCAGCGGGTCATCAAACAGCAGGAGACTGCTGGCCACATTGGGCTTCAATTTGGGTTCCGCATAGTCGTAGGTCGGTGCCTTGGGCGCAGGCTTGCCCTCGTATTCCGCCAACCCCTGAACGGTGATTCCTTCCAGCACCTTTTGCGCACCGGCAAGATCGTCCTGGTTTTTCACATGTACGCGCGGCTGAACCGTTACCCAGCGAGTCGGGGCATCGATGCGCTTGACACCGTTTGGCAGCGTTCCCTTCCAGCCAGGTCCGACCAGTGCGTACGTGCCCCCTTTGTAGCCGACCTCTTTGCCCGCACCATAGGCAAAGGTATCGTCATACATCGATACAAGCTGGACGATGTAATACCGGCCATTCGAATCAGGCGTCTTCAGAATGATCGGCTCTGCCTCCAGATCCATGAATCCGAATCCATAGATCGTATTGACGTTTGGCGTCACATAGCCCGACTCCTTTGCGAGCTTAGGCGTACTGATGTTCGGCATGCGCCAGATATGATTGGGTTTGGCTTTGGGGTTGGCGCCTGTGGCGATCCCTTGCCTGAGGTTGTACATGCCAACCGGCGATGCGCAGAAGGTCCCGGCCTGAACGGCCAGTGAACGTGCCCAGGCCTGGATACCCTTCACTTGATCGGGTGAGTATTGCGTTGTTGCATCTGCTCTGGCGACGTTGGGTTGGGTGACGGCGATGCATGACAGTGCCGCAATGGCAGCACCTAAGACCATGCGATGTGCCAAGGGGGATTTTTTCCTGACTAACATTTGCTGAGCTCCTCGATTTGATGCATCAAATGATTGAACTGGAAATGCCGCTATTGCCGGGTCGTAACACAATCTCCTGAACGTCGGATCACCACTTCACCATAGCGCATCCGGCTTCGGCTTCAAGGTCCAGCAGGGCTCACTTTTGACCGTTACCGCCACGCTCTGGAGCCACCACCGGTGAACTTTCCAGGGGCTTTGTACAGGGTACTCACGGCTGCCCGACATCCGGAAAAACCGCGGCTCAACCGGCCTGCCATAGGCATGCCCGGTTGAGCTTAACGTTAGAGAAATGACCGTATCGGGTCAATAGCACCCTTTGGCAGCGCCTCTGCGAAGGCCGCTTCAGATCGACTGCTGCCCATCGCCAGATGCTGACAAGTGCCAGAAATGGTCACCCAGATTCAGTTACAAGAGTCACGATTCGGCTAGCCATTGATCGCTAACCAGCAAAAAAGCCGCAGCAAGGGCAACCGGCTGCGGCTTTGTTGTGGCGCTAAATCAATCCAACCAGGAGCGCGCTTCAGGGAAAAAGGGGACAGATTTATTTTTCAGCAGTGGCCGCTTCGGGTCGACTGCCGCCCCTGGGAAAAAAAGGGGACAGATTTATTTTTCGGGAAAAAAAGGGGACAGATTTATTTTTCAGCAAGTAACCCGGACATTCGTAGAGTGATCAACGCCGCAGGCTTGGCCACCATAAAGACAGGCAGGGACGCAAACATCGACAAGCAATGGTGGCCAATCGCTGTGCGAGTTGACCACCCTACATTTTTTAAACTCCCTCCGGATCACGCTAACTAATCGCGCAGGGGCGGCACTCTCGCAAAAAAAGTGCCGGTTCGGCAACTGCTTCAGGCTGCAGTGAACCTGAAGCCGCGGTAATCATCGGCCGCTATCTGCGCCAGTTCTTCGGCATATTCCGGCCAGCCGATATAGGCGCTGATTACCCGTGGCTTGCCCGGAATGTTCGAACCCAGGTACCAGGAGTTGCAGGACTTGAACACCGTCTGTGCGGCGATTGCATCGACGTGCAGCGCCCAGGCCTGCTCGGCCTGCTCGTCCGCCTCGATCAGGCGCTGGCCATTGCTGCGCATGCTGTCGAGGCAGTCGGCGATGTAGTCGACATGCTGCTCGATCGACTTCAGCACATTGCTCAGCGCCGACGGGCTGCCCGGGCCGGTAATGGTGAACAGGTTGGGGAAGCCGGCCGGCATCAGGCCCAGGTAGCAGCTCGCCCCGCCCGACCACTTGTCACGCAGCGCCAGACCATTGCGCCCGCGAATATCCATGCGCAGGATCGGCCCGCTGTTGGCGTCGAAGCCGGTGGCAAACACGATGGCATCCACCTTGTATTCCTTGCCCGCCACCACCAGGCCATCAGGGGTGATGCGCTCGATCGGCGTGTGCTTGATGCTGACCAGCTCGACGTTCGGCCGGTTGAAGGTTTCATAGAAATCGGTGCCGACCACCAGCCGCTTGCAGCCCAGCGCGAAGTCCGGCGTGAGCATCTCTGCAGTGAGCGGATTACTGACGATCGAATCCAGCTTGCGGCGAAAGAATGCCTGCGCCGTGGCATTGGCTGCGGGGTCGAGCAGCAGGTCGCTGAACACACCCATGAACATCAGACCGCCGCGCGCCCAGGCGGCCTCATAGATCTGTTCGCGCTGCTCTGGCGTGAATTCGAAGACCGACTTGCCGGTGGTTTCGAAGGAAAAGGCAAAGGGGAACAGTTTGCTGGCCTGGCGCCGCTGCGGGTAGTCGCGTTTGATGGCTGCGACCGCCTCGGGCTGCAGGGTCTCGTTATACGCGGGAATCACGTAATTGGCGGTACGCTGGAAGACCGTCAACTGCTCTGCCTGGGCGGCAATCAGCGGCAGCGACTGGCTGCCGGACGAGCCGGTGCCGACCACGGCAACCCGCTGCCCGCTGAAATCCACCGGTTCGTGGGGCCACTGGCCGGTGTGATAGAAGTCGCCGGTAAAGCTCTCCAGCCCGTCGAAGGGTGGCAGGTTGGGTGCGGAAAGAATGCCGGTGGCGAGGATCACGAACTGCGCCGACACCTGCTCGCCGCTGTCGGTGGCAACCAGCCAGCGCCCACTGGCATCGTTGAAGGTGGCGCTGCTGATGCGGGTATTGAACTGGATGTCCCTGCGCAGATCGAAACGCTCGGCCACATGCTGTGCATAGCGCAACAGCTCGGGCTGGGTGGCGTACTTTTCGCTCCACTGCCATTCCTGCTGCAACTCTTCGGAAAACTCGTAGGAGTACTCCATGCTGACGATATCGACCCGGCAGCCGGGGTAGCGATTCCAGTACCAGGTGCCGCCGACATCGCCACCAGCCTCATAGGCACGCACCTTGAAGCCACGCTGACGCAGCAGATAGACCAGGTACAGTCCGGCAAAACCGGCACCGACAATGGCTACATCGAGTTCACGGACGGCGGATGCTTGTGCGGCTGGCGACATGGATTACCTCGAACGGTTCGCTGCGGATGCAGATAAAGGTGTTTGACTGCACGCGTACAAGGTAGCTGAAAATCGGGTTGGCAATGCGACTGCAATCAGCCCGACAGGTTAAATCCTGGGCGAGAGCAAGTAGTTGGCAGTAACGCCGGTACGCCTGCCGCTGCGGGCGGTTAATCTCAGCACCAGACTGGCCCACCGTCAGCAGCGCCGGGTAGTTTCCGGTGGCCAATTGGCGCGGACTGCCGGATCATGCTTACCCGACAGCGTCTGGCTCGCCAAGTCAGCGCCCCAAGGCACCCGGAGCACGCGATGAAACAATCCGCGCAGGAGCTGACCATGGTCAGTGCAAAGACCCTCGAACATTACAGCGAACGGGCCGCCGAGTTCTGGGCCGGCACACGCCACCATGATGTGCAGCAAAACATCGAGGCGCTGTTGCGCCACCTGCCTGGCCAGCTACCGCTGTGCATTCTCGATTTCGGCTGCGGCCCGGGGCGTGATCTGGCGACGCTGCGCAACCTGGGTCACACGCCGGTCGGCCTCGAAGGCAGCGCCCCTCTGGCCGCCATGGCGCGCGAGCACAGTGGCTGTGAGGTCCTGGAGCAGGATTTTCTCAACCTGGATCTGCCGCCCGCCCGTTTCGACGGCATCTTCGCCAACGCCTCGCTGTTTCATATCCCGAGCCAGGAGCTGCCGCGCGTACTGGGTCAACTGCACGCTGCCCTGAAGCCCGAAGGCGTGCTGTTCGCCTCCAATCCGCGGGGCAATGACCAGGAAGGCTGGAATCACGGGCGTTATGGCGCCTATTACAGCCTCGAAACATGGCGCCGGTTCATGCAGGCGGCGGCCTTCAGCGAGCTGGAACACTACTATCGGCCGGCAGGACTGCCGATCGAGCAGCAAACGTGGCTGGCCAGTGTCTGGCGCAAGTGCACGCCCCCTGCCCCCGGCAAGCCCTGAAGGGTCTGGTTTATCCGGCCGGCTTGCCCCATAACTGCTCCAGCCGGTCATCGCGACCACAACCATGCCGGTAGTAGTTGTAACGGAGCGGGTTTTTCGAGTGGTAGTCCTGATGGTAATCCTCGGCCGGATAGAAGGTGGTGGCCGGGACAATTTCGGTGACCACCGGACCGGGTAGCCGGCCGGATTTTTCCAGCGCGGCTTTCGAGGCCTCGGCCTGGCGCTGCTCTTCGGCATTGCCGTAGAAAATCGCACTGCGGTACTGGCTGCCCTTGTCGCAGAATTGCGCATTGGCGGTCAGCGGGTCGATGGTCGGCCAGAAGGCTTCCAGCAATTGCGCATAAGTGACTTTGCCCGGGTCGTAGCGCACCTGCACGGCTTCGGCATGCCCGGTGGCGCCATAGGACACTTCCTCGTAGGTGGGGTTTTCCACGTGGCCGCCGATGTAGCCCGAAGTGGTGGAAAGTACCCCGGGAATCTTGTCGAAATCCGCTTCGGTGCACCAGAAGCAGCCGCCGGCAAACACTGCGACCGCCGCAGGGGTTTTGCTCGTCGCAGAAGCCGCCGGGGTTGCGCCCTCGCCTGCCACAAGCAGCCCGCTGAACAGCAGACCGGCCAGGCCGAGTAAAGACGTTTGCCAGCAAGTAGTCAGGTTGATCATGTTCAGCTCCGTAGTGCCGGCAGGGATTCGTCCCCGGGAATAAAACGCAAGGCCACGCCGTTGTTGCACCAGCGCTCGCCCCGCGGTTGCGGGCCGTCATCGAACACATGGCCCTGATGCCCGCCACAGCGCGCACAGTGATATTCGGTGCGGGTCATGAACAGGCGATTGTCCTGTTTGAGCCCCATGTGGCCGGCAATCGGCTGGGTAAAACTGGGCCAGCCGGTGCCGCTGTCAAACTTGAACTGGCTGCTGAACAGCGGCAGATAGCAGGCCGCGCAGATATAAGTGCCCTCGCGCTTTTCCTGATTCAGCGGGCTGCTGCCGGCGCGTTCGGTGTCTTCCTCGAACAGCACGGCGTAGGCTTGCGGCGAGACCAGCCCCTGCCAGTGGCTGTGCGGCACATCCAGCGCCACCACCGTAGGTGCGCCGGTTTCACTGGCGGCCAGCGACATTCGCGCCTGGCCGAACAGCGGCAGCGCCGGCAACAGGGAAAATACTTTGAGCATTGCACGTCTTTTCATGACAGTTCTCGTTTGGGTTGTCTGTGCTATAGAGCGATGATGGGCAATGTTGTTACAGCCAGCAGGAAACTATTCCAGCGGGCAGATGTAAGCAAATATGCACTGCCCGCCAGGCAGGACCCACAACGGAGATTCCATGAAAGATCAGCCTTACCGTTTCAGCCTGGGCGCGGATGCCGGGGCCAGGGATGTCGTATTCCGGCAACTGGAGCACTTCAACCTGCAGCAGGTTGGCGACCTGATCTACGAGGACTTCCAGCTGTACGCCCGCAACGCCAGCGACGAAGTAGTTGGCGGGATGTTCGGCCACTCGGGACTGGGCTGGCTGTATATCGACTACTTCTGGGTACAGGATGACCAGCGCAGCAAGGGGCTCGGCCAGCAGCTGCTCAGGCAGGCCGAAGAACTGGCGCTGGCCAGGGGTTGCAGCGGCGTATTCCTGTATACCTACAGCTTCCAGGCGCCGGGCTTTTACCGCAAGCAGGGCTACCAGTTGATGGGCGTACTGGAAGACTGTCCGCCCGGACACCAGCGTTTCTACCTGAAGAAGCGGCTGGAACAGTAGCAGGCCGGATTACTTTCCCGTCAGCCCACCAAAACCCTGACGCCGCGACGGTGGGCTGAAGCCCACCCTGCGGCCACCCCGATCTCGGCCAGCAGTGCTTCCGCAAAAGGTAACTGCTATATGGTCTTTGCCAGCCTGTGCACCCAACTGACCTCGCACTCCCGAGCATGCTAGGCTGCCTGGACTTGTAATCCTTTCCATTTTCATCAGTCGGGGAAGCACTCCATGGCACGCAGCGCATTTGTCACCGGTGGTACCGGATTCGTCGGCCTCAATCTGGTACACAAGCTCAAGAGTGATGGCTGGGACGTGACTGCACTGCATCGCGCCAGTTCGGATCTGAGCTTTCTCAAACGCTTCGAACCCAAGCTGGCCAAGGGTGAAATTACCGATGCCACCTCGCTGCTGGCAGCCCTGCCGGAAGGCGTGGATACCCTGTTCCATGTCGCCGGCAATACCAACATGTGGCACAAGGGTAACGCCCGACAAACCCGCGAGAATGTCGAGGGCACGCGCAATGTGGTCGAGGCAGCACTGGCCAGGGGTGTGCGGCGGCTGATTGTCACTTCGTCGATTTCCGCCTATGGCCCGGTCAGCGGCGTGATTACCGAGGAGACGCCAAGTCTGGCAGCCAGCTCGACGGTCAATTACGAGCTGAGCAAATGGCAGGCCCAGGAGGTTGCCAGAGACGCAATGTCTCGCGGTCTCGAGGTGGTGATCATGCAGCCCGGCGCGATCATGGGCCCCTACGACATCGGCACCTGGTCACGCATGTTTCCGCTGGTACGCGATGGCAAGATGAACAGCGTGCCGCAGGCCGGTCTGACTTTCGCCCATGTCCGTGAAGTGGTCGCCGCCCATGTCGCCGCCGCCGACAAGGCACCCAATGGCAGCCAGTACCTGCTCGGCGGGGAAAACCGCAGCATGCTCGAGCTGATCCAGCTGATCGAAAAGACCCTGGGCAAGCCGGCCAAAGCCAAAACCGTACCTACCCCGCTGCTCAAGGTGGTTGCCGCGGTCAGCGACCTGATCAGCAACTTCACCAACAAGGAGCCGGCACTGACCCCGGAGATGGTCAAGTGTTTCGGCAGTCTCACCATCACTGCGGAAAAGGCGCAGCGCGAGCTGGGCTTCAAGGTCGTCAGCCTGGAAGAGATGGTCAAGGACTGTTACGACTGGATGCGTGCCGAAGGGCGTATCTGAGCCGCGTCATCCAGCCAGGGCCAACCGCCAGCGCCTGCCGCTAGCGAAGTTGTGTCCGGTATTGCGCCGGCGTGGCGGCATGTGCAGCGCGGAAGCAGGCGGTGAAATGGCTCTGGCTGCTGAAGCCGCAATCTTCGGCAATCCGCGATATCGGCTGACTGGTGGTAGCGAGAAACTTGCGCGCCTGCTCCAGGCGTGCCGCCATCACGTAGCTATGCACCGGCACGCCGAGGGCTTCATGAAACAGCCGGCGGAAATGCGCAATGCTGACCCCGGCCAAACCGGCCAGCTGTTGTGCCGAGAGATCCTCGGCCAGATGCTCGCGGATATACGGCAGGACTTTCTGCAAGCGCTGAAAGTGCACATGCCGGGGCAGCAGCGCCGTGGTTGCCGGCGTCGTCAATGCGCGGTACGTCTGCTCCAGCATCACATCGGCGAGTTTCTCCATGAAACGCTCATCGGCCGCACTGCCCTTCTGCAACTCGTTGAGCAATTGCAGAGCTATCGAACCGACCAGCGTGTCGCTGAACTGAAGCGGCTGCGTTGACTTCGCGGTGAGGCTGGTGAACCGCTCGATCGGCAATCCCGGCTGAGTAGAGAAATAAAACACCGCAAAGTCGGTAACCCCGTTGTAGTGCCAGTGCGTGGGGCAATTGCGTGGAATCAGCAGTGACTGACTGGGCAGGTTCTCCGAACGCCAGTTGCCCTGCTCACCTTCCTGCACCCGCGCCCCGCCGAACTGGGTGACCAGCCCGATACCGTCCAGCCCGCTGACCGAACGATCAACGCCGTTGAGCAGATAGCGTTCGACTTGCAACGGAATTTCTCCGCCAATCGAGCCCTCGAGAATGGGTAGGCTGCCCAGTTCTTTCCGCGTATTTTGCCAGCTGTCCACGAGTCATCCTCATGATCGGATTTTGATAAATATACGCTCAGCAGATGAAAGTTGCCTGCCTCAGTCCCACCCAGAATGGTGCGGACATTTGCCAGGCCCTGACCAATAACTTTCCGAGGAGCATGCTGCCATGAACCTGTCTCAAGAACTGAAACTGCCTGAAGTCGGTCTGACCGGCTTTGAAACCCCGCTCAATGCAGACGAACAGGCGATTCAGGCCAGTGCACATCGCTTCGCCAGGGAAGTCCTGCGCCCACTGGGCCGTGAACTGGACAAGATGACCGCCGAGCAGGTGATCGCTCCCGGCTCGCCCTATTACAGCGTATTTGCCGAAGCAGCCAAGCTCGGCCTGGACTCCGACCTGCTGGCACAGCTGCCACCGGACATGGCAGTGCGTGTCGAGTCGATGATCGGCGAGGAAATGGGCTGGGGTGATGCCGGTCTGGCGATTTCGCTGGGCGCTGCCGGCTTCCCGCTGGAAATGGCCAAGGCCGTCGGCAACCAGGAGCTGATCGAATTGTGCACCGGCAAGATCGGTTGCTGGATGATCACCCACCCGGACAAGGGCAGTGATGTCACCGTCTACGACATCAAGCGTGACTGGCCGAGCGGCGCCCAGGGCAACAAAGGCAACATGTTGGCCAAGGTCGGCAAGGACGAAATCATCATCAATGGCCAGTGCTCGGCCTGGGTCTCCAACGGTGCCGTGGCACAGGTGGCGCTGGGTTATCTGGGCGCCGACTACGGAAACGGTTTCTTCGACGCCGATGGCCGCCCGCATGGGGTTGCCGTAATCATTCCGCTGGACCTGCCCGGTGTATCCAGGGGCAAGCCGCTGGACAAACTGGGCCAGCGCTCGCTGCCCCAGGGTGAAATCTACTTCGACAATGTCAAGCTGCCAAAGCGCTTCGCCGTGGCCCTGCAGGATGAGTACTACGGCAACCATACCTCGGCCTGGTCGTATGCCGGCACCCATATGGGCCAGACCTTTACCGGTGTCGCCCGCGCCGCCTTCGAGCTGGCCCTGCAGTACTGCCACGAACGCAAACAAGGCGGCCAGCTGCTGATCGACCACCAGCTCACGCGCTTCCGCCTCGGCGACATGCTGCGCCGGGTGGAGCTGTGCCGTGGCGTGGCCCGCCGCTCGCTGGCCTATGCCCGGCAGACGCCCCATGGGCATGCCTACGCCACCGCTTCGGCGAAAGTTACCGTTACCCAGGAATGCATGCAGGTGGTTGATGAGGCCCTGCAACTGTTTGGCGGTGCCGGCCTGTCACGCGAGTACGCCATCGAAAAAATCTACCGCGATGCACGCGCCGCGCTGGTCGAAGACGGTGAAAACCGCGTGCTGACCATGCGTCTGGGCATGCTCGCCCAGCAGCTGTATGCCGAAGGCTGGTCGCAGAACTGATTGACCAGCAACCGATTACCCACCAACCGAACCGAACAATTCGAGGGCAAATAAAATGGCCAAGTACCCCGTAGTTGTATATGGCGCCAGTGGCTACACCGGCATGCTCACCATGGACTGGCTGATTGACCAGAACATCCCCTTCACCTGCGTTGCACGTAACGCCAAGCGCACCGAGGAGATGATGGCGCAGCGCGTGGTGCGCCTGGAAAGTGCCACCTATGAAATCATCGAGTGCGAACATAACGTCGAATCGCTGATCAAGGCCTTCAAGGGCGCGAAAGTGGTGTGCAACACCGTGGGGCCGTTCATCAACTTCGGCGCGGCGACCGTGGAAGCTGCGCTCAAGGCCGGTTGTCACCACCTGGACACCACCGGTGAGCAGCTCTACATGCGCAACGTACGCGCCGAATTCGGCGAAGATTATCGCCAGGCCGGACTGTTGCTCGCACCCTCCACTTCCTACATGTACACCTTTGCCGAAATCGCCGCCGAACTGGCGCTGGAAGTCGAAGGCATCGACGCGCTGGAAACCGCCACCATCGGCCGTGGCCCGCGCACCGGCGCAGCTGGCGTGACTGTCGGCTCGACCGCCTCGATCTTCGAGCTGGCGCGTAGCCAGCAGTGCTACCTGTGGGAAAACCAGCTGGTGGATCACCCGATCACTGCGTCTTTCAATGTGGTGACCCCGGAGTTCATGCAGCCGGTGTTCTCGCTGCCCTGGGGCGGTACTTCGCTGCCGATCTTCTATGAAACCGACCCGCGCGTGCGTTCGTGCATTTCCAGCGTCGGCTTCTACGACAACAACGTGATGCAGATGGTCCACGGCTTCACCCAGAAGTGGGAAGCCGAGTACAAGCATCTGTCCACTGAACAGCAGAACGCCATCATCAAGGGCATAGTCGATTCCACCACACCGTCGATGCCGCCACGCGAGCGCACCACCATCCAGCGTTCGGTGGACTTCGCCATCGGTCGCGGCAACCTGGCTGCCGTGCGCGCCACCGTGCATGGCGTGACGCCGTATATTTCCACCGGCGCGCTGCAGGTTGCCACTGCGATCAAGCTGCTGGATGGCGAGACCAGCAAGGTCGGTTTTGCTTCGGCTTGCAAGGCCATGGGCCATCGCTACCTGCTCGGCTTCCTCGAACAGCGCGGCCTGGCTCGTGCCACGGTTACGCCGCTGTAAGCGGACTTAACTTAGGGTGGGCGTAGGGTGGGCTTCAGCCCACCAAGGTACTTGCGCCGAAATGTGGTGGGCTGAAGCCCACCCTACATCCCTACGCCACTACGCCGCCCTACCAATCACTGAGCGAGTACAACCCGATGGCCATCATTGATTTCTTTGACCGTGGCTGGCGCAGCAACCCCAAGGGCGCCGCATACATTCAGGACGAGCGCGAGTACAGCTTCAACGAAGTGGGTGAGCTTTCCTGCCGGATTGCCAACGCCCTGCTTGCGCAAGGCCTGCCCAAGGAAACCAAAGGTGCCGTCTGGGCGCTGAACGATGTCACCGCCTGGACCTGCACCCTGGGCCTGTGGCGCGCCAATATGTGCTGGCTGCCGGTCGGCGCACGCAACGCTGCCGAAGAGAACCACTACGTACTGGATGCCTTCGACTGCGAAATCCTGTTTTTCCAGAAATACTTCGCCAGCGTGATTGCCGAACTGCAACCACGCCTGCCAAAAATCAAGCACTGGATCTGCATCGATGGTGAAGCACCGGAAGTCGCCGGTGCGGTTTCGCTGCAAGCCTGGAGCAAGGATCAGCCATGCACCTCGCCGATGGTCAGCGTCGACATGGACGACATGGTCATGCTCTCCGCCACCGGCGGCACCACGGGTATGCCGAAGGGTGTGATGAACACCCACCGCAGCGCCCAGACCTTCTGCGCGCACTTCCTGTTCGGCTGCCCTTACGGCTCCGAGGAGCACGTGGTCAATCTGGCCGCTGCCCCCATGACCCACACGGCCGGTTTGCTGTCGCTGCCCTGTACTTCGCGCGGTGGCACCGTGGTGGTGGTCACCAGGCCCGACCCGGCCCTGCTGCTTGCTGCGATTCCGCAATACAAGGTCACCGAGATGTTCCTGCCGCCGACGGTGATCTACCGCCTGCTGGATATTCCGGACTTGAACAGGAAGGTCGACTTCTCCTCGCTCAAGTACTTCATGTACGGCGCCGCGCCGATGTCGGTGGAGAAACTCAAGCAAGCCATCGAAGTGATCGGCCCGGTGATGATGGGCGGCTATGGCCAGACCGAATGCCCGGCATCGATTGCCTACCTGCCACCGGATGCACACTTCGTCGGCGGCAAGGTCGCCAGCGATGCTCGCCTGTCCTCGGTCGGCAAGCCCAACCCGCTGATCCGCGTGGAGATCATGGACGACGACAAGCGGATTCTCGCCCAGGGCGAAACCGGCGAGATCTGCGTGCGTGGCGACCTGCTGATGCGCGGCTACTACAAGGCCCCGGACAAGACCGCCGAAACCATCATCGACGGCTGGCTGCACACCGGCGATATCGGCCATATCGATGCCGAGGGCTATCTGCACATCACCGACCGCAAGAAGGACATGATCATCAGCGGTGGTTTCAACGTCTATCCCAGCGAAGTTGAACAGGTGCTCTGGGCCCACCCGGCGGTACAGGACTGCGCGGTGATCGGCGTGCCCGATGCCCAGTGGGGCGAAGCGGTGAAAGCGGTGGTCGAGCTGAATGCCGGCCAGAGCGTCAGCGCCGCAGCGCTGATCGCCCTGTGCAAAGACAAGCTAGGCTCGGTGAAAGCGCCGAAGAGCGTCGACTTTATCGACACCCTGCCGCGCAGCCCGGTGGGCAAGGTACTGAAAAAGGACCTGCGTCAGCAGTACTGGAACGATGCACAGCGCAAGATCTGATAGCGCAGCAAATCATGACCCATGGGAGTTGCTAAAGGCCTGACAGCTCGCGCCGAGGGCAAAGCTCCCACAAGCCAGTTTTTATGAGGAATCACCATGTTCAACAATAAAGTAGTCGTTATCACCGGTGCCGGTTCGGGCATTGGCCGCGCACTGGCAATCCAGCTGGCCATTGCCGGCGCCAGACTGGCGCTGTCCGACGTCAACCAGGCCGGACTGGATGAAACCCTGCAACTGCTGCCCAGCGGCTGCACGGCCAAGGGCTACAAACTGGACGTGTCGTCCTGGGAGGCCTTTCAGGCACACGCCGAACAAGTCAAAACGGATTTCGGCACGGCCCATTACATCATCAACAATGCCGGTGCCACCGTCATCGGTACCGTTGCCCACACCTCGATTGAAGAATTCGAGTGGCAGCTGGGCATCAACATGTGGGGCGTGCTGTATGGCACCAAAGCCTTCCTGCCGATGATGCTCGAGCAACGCGAAGGCTGCATCGTGAATATCTCCAGCGTGTTTGGCCTGCTGGGGTTTCCGACCCAGGGCGCCTACAACATGTCCAAGTTTGCCGTGCGCGGGCTGACCGAGTGCCTGTGGCAGGAACTCGATGGCACTGGCGTCAGTGCGATCTGCGTACACCCGGGCGGCATCAAGACCAACATCGAAAAGGCCGGGCGCCGGGTCAAGGCTGCCGGTGCAGAAGAGTCAACCTTCTCCTCCCAGGCCGACAAGACGCTGACCACGCTGCCGGAAGATTGCGCTGCAGACATCATCAACGGCATGCGCAAGGGCCACAAACGCATCATCACCGGCAACAAATCCACCACCATGTTCTGGCTGGGCCGACTGTTCCCCAACAGCTATCCGGCCATTCTCAAGCGCTTTTTATAAGGTCCGCCGGCCAGGCTATCGCCTGCAGAAAAGGAACGCCCATGAGCAGCCGCTACAGCAAGCAATTGTTCACCTCTGCAGCCGTGTTCAATTTCCTCGCCTGCGCCATCCTGTATGCCGTGTTGTTCTGGCGCTTTTACCTGCAGCAGGAAATCCCTGCAGGCAACCAAACCACCCACCCCTGAATGCAGCTCTGTGCATCGGGTTTCAGGAGTTCGACCATGAGCAACATCTACATCGCCGGTATCGCCATGACTGTATTCGGCCGCCATCTCGAGCGCAGCCTGGATGATCTGGCGGGCGAAGCCCTGCAAGGCGCTCTCAAGGATGCCAACTGCCAGATCAGCGACCTCGGCGCAGCCTTTTACGCCGGCATGACCAACGGTCCGCTGCAGGGCCAGATATCCATTCCCGGTCAGGTGGTGATGAGCAAGATCGGCATTTCCGGGATTCCGGTCTACAACGTCGAGAATGCCTGCGCCTCCGGCAGCACCGCTTTCAACCTGGCGGTGCAGTGCCTCAAGGCCGGCACCACCGATGTGGCGCTGGCCATCGGCGCGGAAAAGATGAACATCGCGGACAAGGCCAAGGCCTTCTCGATTTTTGAAGGTGGCTGGGATGTTTCGCGCGCCGAAGAAAACTACCAGACCCTGGTCAAGATGGGCGAAGGCATCACGCCACCACCCGGCACCCAGTCGGACAAGCCGTTCAGCAAGTTCATGGAAATCTACGCGGCGCTGTGCCGTTTCCACATGAAGACCTACGGCACCACCCAGCGGCAGATCGCGGCGGTCTGCGCGAAGAACCACACCCACTCGGTGCACAACCCGTTCTCGCAGTTCCGCAAGCCGTTCAGCATCGATGAAGTGCTGGCTGCGCCGCCGATCACCTACCCGATCACCCTGCCGATGTGCGCGCCGCTGTCCGATGGTTCGGCGGCGGCCATTCTCTGCACCGAAGAAGGTCTCAAGCGCATCGGCGCCGACCAGCGCCGCTGCATCAAGGTCGCCGCCAGCGTGATCCGCAGTTTCAGTCATCGTGGCCTCGACCAGCCCGAGTTGAACATCGGTCGTCTGGCGGCCAATCAGGCCTATGAAATCGCCGGCCTTGGACCCGACGACATGCACGTGGCCGAAGTGCACGATGCCTCGGCCATGGGCGAAATCATCCAGGCGGAAAACCTCGGCCTGGTCGAGCTAGGCATGGGCGGCCCGGCGGCCGAGCGTGGCGAGTTCACCCTCGGCGGGCGCATGCCGATCAACACCTCCGGCGGCCTGGAGTCCAAGGGCCATCCACTGGGTGCCACCGGTATCGGTCAGCTGTTCGAGCTGGTCACCCAGCTGCGTGGTGAAGCCGGGCCGCGTCAGGTCGAGGGCGCCCGGCATGCCATTCAGGAAAACGGTGGTGGTCTGCAGGGCATCGAAGAGGCAGCGCTGGCAATTCACATTCTCAGCAAATGAGTGGCTGTGTGCTCTGGCCGCAACAATAGCTGCGGCCAGAGCCATGAACTCCTGACCATTTGCTGCAGATCAACACGGTGTTCCCGCAGGTAAATTCAGATGTCATGAGGGACAGGTTGTGCAACTCGGGGCATCAGCAACTCTGGAGGTACTGCCGTCGGAGATGTCTGGTCAGCAGCGCACCTGAAAAATGTCCCGACTCCGATGCAGCCACTTTCGTTCAACGCAAAAAGGAGAAACCCATGCTTCGTAAAGCAATCACGCTGATCACTCTGGCAAGTGCCTGTCTCGGCGCCGGCAATGTCGTCGCGGCCGAGCGCAAGCCGATACCGATTCCCGGCGAACCCGAGATGATGACCTTTGACAACCTGCGCGCGGTGCAGTACTGCGAAATGTGGCTGTTCAAGGGCACTCCGGAAACCGGTATTGCCGGTGTCTACTTCAACACCAGTAACCTGAACAACAGCGCGGACAAGCTGGACACCTGCCCGCCGGCCCTGTTCGACAAGATCACCGTCGAGTCTCTGGTCGCAAGCTATGACGTGATCGCGGCCTACAAGAACGGCCTGCGCGGCTGGACGTTTGACTCGGCGACCATTCCGGTTGGCCCGGTCGTGAGCTTTGAAGGGCTCGAGACCCGCTGGTGGGGTCAGGGTAAGCTGCCCAAGGGCGTGGGTCTGAAGGCCGCGCACCTGCAGCCCTATCAGGAGGTCAAGTCCCACCGGAAATCGACCTTCACCTATCACAAAGGCAAGCCGGTGTTCATTCTGCAAGATCCCGAGGGTACGCCCTGGGTGATGCAGGCTTTCGGCAAGATGGTCGATCCCGATCTGACCTACGAGTCTCTCGCCGAGCTCGGCGGCAAGCTGAAGCCGCCTGCCGGCTGGAAGTACCGGGTTGCCGTTCTCGACAAGGAGTTGATCATATCGACGCCGCAAGGCTACAACTGGATCGTGCAGGACGAGTTGCAGAACACCTATGACGCCTGCAAGGAAGAGGCCTGCAACTTCAATCCTTGAGGCCACGGACCAGCAGCAATGAAAAACCCGCTTCGGCGGGTTTTTCGTTAGCGTGGTTGCAAGCCGCAGTTGCCGTGAGCCTGACCCGCTGCCCGGCCTCAGGCGTCAATCAGGCGCTCGACACCGCGCCTCAGCAGCGCAGCCAGCTCTTCCCGGGAACGCTGCACACACGCCGGTCTGGCGCTGCCCGCCGTAAACCAGCTGCCCAGTACCAGCGTCAGCGCTTGCAGGCTGGTGTCGTGGCATTGCTGCACGTCCCATTGCGGGTGCATCTCCCCGAGCAGCTGCTGGATAAACTGCAGCAGCGTCTGGAACCACTCCTCGCGCGCTGCACCCAAAGCGGCATTGCGCTGGGAAAACGCCGATATTTCAAAGTAGAACACCGCGTCCACCCTGCGCAGGTTGTCGAAATGGATCTCGGTCCATTCGAGCAGACGCTCACGCGGATCTCTGTCTGTTTCAGCCAGCTTGTCGTTCAGCACGACCTTCCAGCGCTCGATGGCGGTGATAAAAAATGCCTCGAGCAAGTCCTCTTTGGTCTTGAAGTAATGCCGCACAGCACTCTGCGTGACTTTGGCACGATCGGCGATAGCCTGCTGCGACGCTGCGGTTGGCCCATCGCTGATGATCAGTTCATAGGTTGCATCGAGTATCGCCTGCAGGGTTTTGCGCCCTTTTGCATAGCGTGCCCGATCCAGAAAGCTGTTCTTTACATCTGCCATGTCTGTATCCGGAAAATTATTGAAGCAGGTACGGTTATTCTAGCGAGAAATCCTGCCTGACAGGCTGTTTCCGGCAAAGCATTTTACCTGCCGGCCAACCCGCAGCAGCAGGCTTGCCGGGCCAGGTCTGCGGGGCGTTGAGGCGGGTCTCGAGCTTATGCACCTGGCTGGTGGCAGCCTGGTTTTTTGCAATGCATGCAGCGACTGCCGCTGCGAGCAATCCATGACGGCGCTGCAGCCTCAGCAGCAGGCCAAAGTTCAATCTTCCTGTCGCAAGCCTCCTCCCGCCTGGATGTTTCAAGCAGGTTACAACCGGGACAAAGTCAGAGCGGATAAGACCAAGGGAGGGTGCACGGCAATCAACCCGTGTTAGCGTTAGACTGCTCATTCAACTATGGATCGGGGGGAGTCATGCGGCGTGTCGTGTTCAATCAGAAGGGCGGAGTAGGCAAATCCAGTATTGTCTGCAATCTGGCTGCCATCAGCGCCGCCTCCGGCTTCCGTACCCTGGTGGTCGATCTGGACGCGCAGGCCAATGCCACCCAGTATCTGACCGGCCTGACCGGTGCCGATGTACCGCTGGGGATTGCCGACTTTTTCAAACTCACGCTGGATCCGGGTCCGGCAGATAAAAAGCCGCGGGCGAATATCCATCACACCCCGTTCCAGAATCTGCACCTGATTGCCGCCTCGGCCGAACTGCGCGACCTGCAGCCCAAGCTGGAAGTGCGTTACAAGGTGCAGAAGCTCGGCAAACTGCTCAAGCGCCTGGCCGGCGACTACGACCGCATCTACCTGGACACCCCGCCGGGGCTGAATTTCTACAGCCTGTCGGCGCTGATTGCTGCCGATCGCTGCCTGATCCCGTTCGACTGCGACAGCTTCTCGCGGCAAACCCTGTATGCCGTACTGCGCGAAATCGAGGAGATTCAGGAAGACCACAACGAGAAGCTGATACTCGAAGGCATCATCGTCAACCAGCTGCAATCGGGCACCTCCTTGCCGCTCAAGCTGCTGGAAGAATTGCGCAGCGAAGGTTTGCCACTGTTGCCGACCTATCTGATGAGTTCGGTGAAAATGCGCGAGTCGCATTCGGCCTGCCTGCCGCTGATCCATCTGGACCCGAATCACAAGCTGACCCGGCAATTCCAGGCACTCTTCGATCTGCTCGAATGTTGAGTCTGCTGAACCGGCAGGGACATTAAAGTGCTATGACCTCGTTAACTGTTGGGCAAAACACGTAGGGTGGGCTTCAGCCCACCAAAGCAGTTGCACGGAGGTTCGGTGGGCTGAAGCCCACCCTGCCGGAACATGGTTTTACAGCAGCCCGCGGCCCGCACTCTTCACTGGTAATCAACAAAACAATAAAAAAGGCAGCCAAGCATGAACGACCACGCCACCCTCTCCCGCCGCACCCCTCGCCGCTTCTGGGGCTGGGGCAACGTCGACAGCCAGCTCGATGCCCGCGAACAGGCCACGGTAAAAGCCCTGACCGGCATGCTCGGTGCGCGCTTCGAAGAGCGCCCGACGCCGCAAGTCAGCGAGTTCGATCTGCCGGCGCCGCGTATTGCGCCACCGCCAGCACTGGCTGCGCAGTTTTCCGCCAGCCCGCTGGACCGCCTCAATCACAGCGCCGGCAAGAGTTACGCCGATCTGGCCCGCATGTGGTTGCGCCAGGCGCCGGCCGCGCCGGACTGGGTGGCTTTCCCCGAGGATGAGCAGGCGGTGATCGACATCCTCGACTGGGCCCAGACCAGCAATGTCGCGGTGATTCCCTACGGCGGCGGCAGCAGTGTCTGCGGCGGTGTCGAGGCGGCGGTCGGCGAAGGCTATGCCGGTGCGATTTCGCTGGACATGGAGCGCCTGAACCGGGTGCTTGAAGTCGATCCCGTCAGCCGTGCCGCACGCATCCAGGCCGGCGCCCTCGGCCCGGAACTGGAAGCCCAGCTCAAGCCGCATCAACTGACCTTGCGCCACTTCCCGCAGAGCTTCGAGTTCTCCACCCTCGGCGGCTGGATCGTTACCCGCGCCGGCGGCCACTACGCCACCCAGCACACGCATATCGACGACTTCGTCGAAGCCACGCGCATGGTTACCCCCAGCGGTGTACTGCAGACCCGCCGTCTGCCCGGCTCGGGTGCCGGGCCGGCACCGGACCGGCTGGTGCTCGGCTCCGAAGGCACCCTCGGCGTGCTCACCGAAGCCTGGATGCGCCTGCAGTCACCGCCGCGTTTTCGCGCCTCGGCCTCGCTGCAGTTCGATGACTACCTGAAGGCTGCCGAGTGCGTGCGGGTACTCGCGCAATCCGGCCTCAATCCGAGTAACTGCCGGCTGCTCGATCCGCTGGAAACCCTGTTCTCCGGCGTCGGTGACGGACTCAAGGCGGTGCTGGTGCTGGCCTTCGAGTCTGCCGACCACCCGCTGCAGGCGTGGATGGCGCGGGCACTGGAGCTGGCAAGGGATTATGGTGGCAGCTACGACGCGGCCGCCGTCGAGCGTTCGATGGCCGCGCAGGACAGCAGCGAGCACCGCAGCGGCGCCGCCGGGGCCTGGCGCGATGCCTTTCTGCGCATGCCTTACTGGCGTGATCCGGCGGTGGGTCTGGGGGTGATCATGGACACCTTCGAAACCGCGATCACCTGGGAGCGCTTCGCCGACTTCTACCGCAGTGTCAAAACCGACATGGCGCGCGCCATCAAGCAGGCCACCGGTCAGGAGATTCAGGTTTCCTGCCGCCTGACCCATGTCTACCCCGATGGCCCGGCGCCCTACTTCACCCTCGCCACCCGCTCTGCCGATGGCACGGTTGCCAGTGCGCTGGCTGCCTGGCGAGAGATCAAGCAGGCCGCCAACGAATCGGTGATCAGCCACGGCGGCACCATCACCCACCACCATGCGGTCGGCCGTGATCACCGCAGCGGCTATGAGCGTGAAGTCGATCCGCTGTTCCGCCGCATGCTGGCCGCCGCCAAGCAGACAGTCGACCCGCAGGGCATTCTCAACCCCGGCGTGCTCTACGATCCGCTGCACCGGCCGATCGGCATTACCGGCGCACTGACGCGCTGAATGCTCGACGCAGGGTGAACTAATCAGTGGGAGCATCGCCCCCGGCGCGAGTTTTTTGACATGCTTGAAAGCTCCTGCGCGGCGAGTCGCCACTGCCACAAAAACACCCGGCACAACCGGCTATTGCGCCGACCGCTTGGCCCGGACTAATCAGTTGGAGCGTCGCCCTCGGCGCGAGTTTTTGACTTGCTTGAAAGCTCCTGCGCGGCGAGTCGCCACTCCCACAAAAACACCCGGCACAACCGGCTATTGCGCCGACCGCTTGGCCGGCGGACTAATCAGTGGGAGCGTCGCCCTCGGCGCGAGTTTTTTGACATGCTTGAAAGCTCCTTCGCGGCGAGTCGCCTCTGCCACAAAAACACCCGGCACATCCGGCTATTGCACGGGGCAATTAAACAGGGTTCGCCCTACGGCGAGACAAACCGCTGGAGAAACTCGAGCTGATCGGTGATCACTGCCGCGAAGCCCTGGCCGGCATAGATATCAAAATGGCCGAGCTGATAGAGCTTCACTTCGCCTTTGGCGATCTTCGCCGCGTGTTTCAGGCTGGCCCCGGCCGGAGCCACCGAATCCGTTGCACAGATGCATAGCAGGCTGGGTACGCTGGAAGCCCGGGCAATGCGTCCGGGTGCATGCAGGAAAATGCCCAGCACCACCCGCGCTGCCACCTCGTTGCGAAACGCCAGCCCCTTGGGTACCAGGCCCAGATAACCGCTTTTGGCATCGGGTGTATTCATCATCGCCAGCTCACCCGGTGCGGCGGCCAACGGCACATAGATTGGCTGACGGCCGCACAGCGCACCCAGTGCATCCGCCATGGCCAATGCACTGAGCTGCAACGAGGTCTTGATATCGATGGCCAGCGCCGAAGCCACACCATCGGTAAACGGACATTGGGCAATCACCGCCTTGACCTGCGGATTACGCGTACCAGCCACCAGCACATGACCGCCACCGAAGGAGCTGCCCCACAGTGCCATGCGGCTGCCATCCACCGCCGGCAGGTTGCGGGCATGGTCAATCGCTGCCTGCCAGTCGGCCAGTTGCTTGCCGATATCGAGCAGTTGCCGCGGCTCGCCGTCACTGGCACCAAAGTGCCGGTAATCGAACACCAGACAGGCATAGCCTGCGGCAACAAAGCGCTGCGCATAGGCTTCCAGGCCCATTTCCTTGATGGCGCCGAGACCGTGGGCCATGACGATCACCGGCGGCTTGCCGGTGCCGCTGGCTGCCGGCAGAAACAGCCAGCCGCGGCAGGTCTGGCCGGATGATTCGAAAGCAATATCCTGACGCTTGAGCATGGATCGAACCTCGATGACCGCATGGGATTTTCATACTGACAGGCATGAGGCTTTTTTACACTTGCCATAATCCGCCAGCCCCGCCTCCACTGCAGCCCTGGCGTCTGCAACCTGGACCAAAAGCAGGCCATGTGCCTGACAAGCATCTAGACTTCAGGCTGGCAGTCGCCGCCTCCCGGCCCGGGAGTTCTGCAATTCATCAATAACCGAACCAAGGTATACCCCCATGGACGCACAAAACTTTGACTACGACTGGCTGGTTATCGGATCCGGCTTTGGCGGCAGCGTTTCCGCCCTGCGCCTTGCCGAGAAAGGTTATCAGGTGGCGGTACTGGAACGTGGCCGGCGCTTTAAGGATGAAGACTTTGCCGAGAGCTCCTGGCAGCTCGGACGCTTCCTCTGGGCGCCGCTGCTTGGTCTCAAAGGCATCTTCCGCCTGACCCCATTCCGCGATGTATTCATTGCCAGCGGCTCCGGAGTGGGCGGTGGCAGTCTGGTGTATGCCAACACCCTGTATCGCGCCAAAGCGGAATTCTTCGAGAACGCGCAATGGAATGACATCGACCAATGGTCTGAACTGTTGCAGCCGCACTATACGACCGCCGAGAAGATGCTCGGGGTGCAGACCGTCCCGTTCGATTCACCCAATCAGCAGCTGATCAAGGAAGTCGCCAGACACTTCGGCCATGAGGACAGCTTCAGCCGCACCCCCTGTGCGGTGTTTTTCGGCGAGCCGGGCAAGACCGTCGCCGACCCCTACTTTGATGGCGAGGGCCCCGAGCGTACCGGCTGCACCCGCTGCGGTGCGTGCATGGTCGGCTGCCGCGTCGGTGCCAAGAACATCCTGGTGAAGAACTACCTGTGGTTTGCGGAAAAGCGCGGGGTCAGCATCCTGCCCGAGCGCCAGGTGGTCGATGTCCGACCACTTGGCGCGGTGGATGGCAGTGACGGTTACGAAGTGTTCACCGAGCGCCCCGGGGCCTGGTTCGACAAACAGCCGCAACGCTTCACCGCCCGTGGCGTGGTGTTTTCCGCCGGCGCACTGGGCACCAACAGCCTGCTGGCCAACTGCAAGCATGGCGGTTCGCTGCCGCGCATCAGCAACCAGCTGGGTGAACTGGTGCGCACCAACAGTGAATCGATCCTCGCGGTCAAGCTGCCGGATGATCGCCAGACCTGGAACGACGTGGCCATCAGCAGCAGCATCCATGTGGATGCCGACACCCATATCGAGTTTGTCACCTATGGCCGCAAGGGTGACTTCATGTCGCTGATCTACACCATTCTGGTTGGCGAGGGCACACGCCTGACACGGCCGCTGATGTGGCTTGGCGGTTTGCTGCGGCACCCGCTGCGCGCTCTGAAGACGCTCTGGCCGGTCGGTTGGGGCAGCCGTACGGTGATCTTTCTGGTGATGCAGGCACTCGACAATGCGATCGCCTTCAAGGCCAAAAAGCGTCTGTTTGGTCGCGGCTACCGCCTGACCACCGCGCAGAATCTGGACAAACCCAACCCGACCTTTATTGCCGCCGGCAATGCGGCAGCCGCCTGGCTGGCCGAACATACCGGCGGCATTGCCCAGAGCAGTACCCTGGAAGCGATCGCCGACATCCCGACTACCGCCCACCTGCTGGGTGGTGCCGTGATCGCCAGGAATGCCAAGGAAGGTGTGATCGACCGCAACCTGCAGGTATTCGGTTACCAGAACCTGCTGGTCTGCGACGGCTCGGCGATACCGGCCAACCCGGGGGTAAACCCTTCGCTGACCATCACCGCGCTGGCCGAGCATGCCATGGCGCAGATACCGCCAGCGCCGAAAGCCGGTTGAGGCCGGAGCCGGAGCCGGGGCGGCAGGCTCAGAACATCTGCGGCCATTCGCGCAGATCGGCCTTGCCATCGTCCATCAGCAGCGTGGCCACAGCACCCGCACAGGAGAATTGCAGCAGACCGTCCATTCCCGATGCTCCGGAAAATTGTTTGAGCAGTTGACCGTAGGGTGGGCTTCAGCCCACCGAAAGTGGCATCTGGGGGTGGTGGGCTGAAGCCCACCCTACGCCCACCCTACGTCAATCCTACGTCAATCCTACGTCAATCCTACGCCCACCCTACTCCGGGCCCGCAACGCCTCAGCCAACCTGTCGCGTCCTGCCGCGCCAATGGGGTTCGCGCAAGGCGGTTTTCAATACTTTGCCGGCGCCGGACAACGGCAGGGCGTCGATGAACTCGATGCTCTTGGGGCATTTGTAACCGGCGATACGTTCCCGGCAATGGGCGATCAGTACCTCTGCATCCGGCGTGCAATCGGGCTTGCGCACCACTACCGCATGCACCGCTTCGCCCCACTCCGCGCTGGGTATGCCGATCACCGCGCACATGGCCACCTCGGCATGGCTGGCCAGGGCATTCTCCACTTCGACCGAGAACACGTTCTCACCGCCGGTGACGATCATGTCCTTGACCCGGTCGACGATGTAGATGAACCCGTTCTCATCCATCCGTGCCCCGTCACCGGTGTGCAGCCAGCCGTCGGCGCTGATCGCTGCGCGGGTCAGTTCCGGCTGTTTCCAGTAGCCCTGCATCATGTTTGCACCACGCACGGCGATTTCACCGACCGTACCGCAGGGCACTTGCTGCCCCCCGGCATCGACAATCTTCACCTCGACCACCGCCGTAGGCCTGCCACAGGAACGCAGCAAGCCTTTTGCCGCGCCCTCGGCACCGTGTTGCGCCGGCCCCAGCAGACTGACGATGGGCGCCATTTCGGTCTGCCCGTAGGCCTGATACAGCTGCAGGTCCGGTAGTAGCCTGAGCACATCCAGCAGCACCTGCTCCTGTATCGGTGAAGCACCGTAGATCAGGATTTTCAGCGAGCTGATGTCGTGTTTGCGCACATCTGGGTGGTACACCAGCAGCTGGATCATGGTCGGCACCAGCAACATCGAATCCACCTGATACTGCTCGATGGCTTCCAGCGCGTGTTTCGGCTGAAACGCCGGCAGGATCACATGGGTGGTGCACTTCAGCGTCGCTATATAGCCAAACGCCAGATCAGCCATATGAAACATCGGTGCCGAGCGCAGCATGGTGCCCTGCTCGTTCAGCGTACCCAGCGCGGCCAGCTGGCTGCTGCAAAAGGCGTTGTGGCTGATCATCACACCCTTGGGAAAGCCGGTGGTACCGCCGGTATAGAAGATGCCGAGCAGGGACTCGCCACCTCGCCGGGCATCCTCGACCGGTTCTGCGCCGGCCAGCAGCGCTTCGTAATCGAGCATGCCCGCCGGGGTTTCCTCGTCGCCGGTATAGATCAGCTGCTGCAGGCACGGCACCTGCTCGAGCAAGGCCTGGCCCATATTCTTGAAGTGGTCATCGACCAGCAGGATCACGGTTTCCGAATCATTCAGCGCGTAGGCAATTTCCCTGACAGTCCAGCGGCTATTGCACGGATTGAGCACGGCATCGGCCCAGGGCACGCCATTCAGGTATTCCATATAACGGTCGGAGTTCAGGCTGAGCATGGCTACCCGGTCGCCACTGCCGACTCCCAGCTGGCGCAAGGCAGCGGCCAGACGCGAGACACGCTCGACAAACTGGCGCACGCTGAACTGACGTCCGCCGCAGATGGTCATCACCTGTTCCGGGCTGCTCTGCAGATTGCGGTGCAAGGCTTGCGTCAGGTACATGGTTTTCAGCTCCCGTTAAAGTTTGCTTTGCGTTTTTCCATAAAGGCCGCCATCCCTTCTGCCTGATCGCGGCTGGCAAAACAGCGGCGCACCGCTTCACGCTCGGCATCCAGAGCGGCTTCCAGCGGCAGGTCGCCAGCCCCGACTACGCTGCGCAACACACCGGCTACCGCAATCGGCGGTTTTTCCGCCAGCTCATGGGCAAGTGCCAGGGCAGCAGCCTTGAGTTCCGCCAGGGGATGCAGCCATTGCACCAGGCCGATGCGCAATGCCTCCGGGCCATCAATCTTGCGTGCGCGCAGAATCATCTCCAGCGCACGCTCACGCCCGATGCAGCGAGTCAGCCGCACCGAACCACCCCAGGCCGGCACCGTACCCAGCTCCAGTTCGGGCAGACCGATCTGCGCGCCCTGCTCCGCTGCCAGGCGGAAATGACAGGCCAGCGGCAACTCCAGACCTCCACCCAGACAGTTACCGTAAAGCGTAGCAATGGATGGTTTGTCCAGCGCCTCGATCATGCCCAGAACGCGCCGGCGCTGATCGAGAATCGCCTCGAAACCACCACGGTCAGCACCCTCACGCACCAGTTGCTTGAGGTCCATGCCCACCGAGAAATTGTCCAGACCATCGCTGGTGAACAGCAGCACGCGCACGTCCGGGTCGGCAGCAGCTTGCTGCACCGCCTGCTCCAGCGCATCCATATAGGCAAAACTCATGCGGTTCCACGGTGCATCGGTGTTGCTCAGGATCAGTACCGCACCGTCACGTTCGAGACGCAGGGGACCGGGTTTGTTCATCGGGACTCCTTGGCATTGAGGTTGTACCCATTGAGCAAAGCACAACTGCAGCCGGCTGCGCTGCCAGACTCCGATGATGGATAAGCTTTGCTGGGCTGAAGCCCAGGCTACAGCTGGTTATACAGTCGTTAGCTGTTGCGGCAAACGCACGGACTGGCGACCCGCCAGCACTACGAAGCATGGTTAAAGGCCGTTGCCGAAGCTGCTTTGCAGACGATCGCGCAGATTCAATAGGCGCGGCCCCAGTTCGCCCAGCAGGCGCGCTTCAGTCATGTTGAAGACCGGCCCGGACAGACTCAGTGCCAGGGTGCCGGAACCATCGGCTGCCACCAGCGGCACACCCACTGCATAGACCTCGGGATTCCAGCGGCCCAGCGAGTAACAGAAGCCGTGCTGCTGATAGTCACTGACCGCTTGCAGAATGCTCGCCTCGGTTTCCGGCCAGCTGGCTGCTTCACTCTCGGCGCCATAACGCTGCATCCACGCGTTGCGCGGAGCGGCGTCGAGTCCGCACAGATGCGCACGGCCCAGCGCGGTCAGACCGTGCGGTACACGCACGCCGAGATCCAGATTAAGGCGGAACAGCGGATGACCCTGGCTGATTTCCAGACAGACCATATGCAATTGCTCGCGCGCACCGAGCACCACACTGGATTCGGTTTCGGCAGCCAGTTGCGCCAGCAGCGGGCGCGCCGCATCACGGATCGACAGCCCCGACAGGTAGGCATAACCCAGGGCCAGCACCCCGGCACCCAGGCAGTACTTGCCCAGCTCGGCCTGATACTCCAGGTAGCCCAGCCGGGTCAGGGTGTAGGTCAGCCGGTTGACCGTGGCCTTGGGCAAACCGGTGCGGCTGGCGAACTCGCCATTGCCCAGGTAACGCTCGCCACGCCGAAAAGCGCGCAACAGCTCCAGCCCGCGAGACAAGGCGGTGACGAACTGGCGATCGGTTTCAGCTTCGCTCATGGTTTTTCCATCACAAGACTCGACAGGTGGATCAACGGATCTGCTTTTCGAGGGAGCCCCGCCCCGGCGCGAGCTCTTGCTGTTGCCAGAAAGCCCGTATCGCGGCGAGGGCGCCGCTCCCACATGGTGAATTGATCGTTCCCACGCTCCCGCGTGGGAACGCAGCCCTCGACGCGTCAGCGTCAACCCTGCCGCCCGGTAAAGCTCAGAAGCACCCGGCGGATTCTGCTTTTCGTGGGAGAGCCGCCCCGGCGCGAGCTCTTGCTGTTGCCAGAAAGCCCGTATCGCGGCGAGGGCGCCGCTCCCACATGGTGAATGATCGTACCCACGCCGGAGCGTGGGAACCATCAACCAAGCCCAGCCTACCGCCGGCAACCCTGACCTTTACTGGTAACGCGCCAGTTCCTGCTTGGCGATGGCATTGCGATGTACTTCATCCGGGCCGTCGGCAAAGCGCAGGGTGCGGGCCTGGGCGTAGTGGAAGGCCAGATTGAAGTCATCGGAAATACCGGCCGCACCGTGCACCTGGATCGCCCAGTCGAGCACTTGCAGCGCCATGTTCGGCGCAGCCACCTTGATCATGGCGATTTCCTTGGCCGCAACCTTGTTGCCCACGGTGTCCATCTTGAACGCCGCATTCAGGGTCAGCAGCCGCGCCTGGTCGATCAGGATGCGCGCCTCGGCAATCCGCTCGCGGGTCACGCCCTGCTCGGCAACCGGTTTGCCGAAAGCCACCCGACTGAGGCTGCGCTTGCACATGGCTTCCAGCGCACGCTCGGCCATGCCGATCAGCCGCATGCAGTGGTGAATGCGTCCCGGGCCAAGCCGGCCCTGGGCAATCTCGAAGCCACGCCCTTCACCGAGCAGGATATTGCTCACCGGCACCCGCACGTTTTCAAAGGTGAATTCACCGTGACCATGCGGTGCATCGTCATAACCGAACACCGGCAGGAAGCGCGTCATGGTCACGCCGGGGGTATCCAGCGGAATCAGGATCATCGACTGCTGCTGGTGCCGGTTCGGATTAGTCGGATCGGTCTTACCCATGAAGATCAGGATCTTGCAGCGCGGGTCCGGGGCGCCGGTAGTCCACCACTTCTTGCCATTGATCACGTACTCGTCGCCATCGCGAACGATTTCGGCCTGGATATTGGTGGCATCGGAGGACGCCACATCCGGCTCGGTCATGGCGAAAGCCGAACGGATCTCGCCGGCCAGCAGCGGCTTGAGCCACTGTTCTTTCTGTGCTTCGCTGCCGTAGCGCTCGAACACTTCCATGTTGCCGGTATCCGGCGCGTTGCAGTTGAACGCCTCGGGGGCAATCCACGAGCGGCCCATGATTTCGCACAGCGGTGCGTATTCCAGATTGCTCAGACCGGCACCGCGTTCGGATTCCGGCAGGAACAGGTTCCACAGCCCGGCCGCCCGCGCCTTGACCTTGAGCTGCTCCATGATATTGGTCGCCACCCAGGCATTGCCGGCCTTGCGGTTGGCTTCGACTTCCGCGTGATAGACCGCTTCGGCCGGATAGATGTGCTCTTCCATGAAGGCCGTCAGCCGCGCTTGCAGATCCTGCACCTTTGGCGAGTAATCAAAATCCATCAGTTGTCTCCTTGCTGGCGGGCAAATGCCCAGGCCATATCGGCGATTTGTCCGGCCTTGCGGCCCATGATCAGTGCGTTGTCACTCGAGGCGTTGCCCTGCAGGCCACGCAACCAGACCCCATGCAGAATCGCGGCGATACGGAACATGTTGAAAATCAGGTAGTACTCGTAACCGGGAATATTTTCCCGGTTGGTGCGCCGGCAGTAATCGGCAATGAATTCGGCCTCGGTGGGAATGCCCAGCGCGGTGAAATCCTCACCGCCCATGCCGCGAAACACATCGGCCGGCAGGCGCCAGGCCATCATCAGATAGGCGAAATCGGACAACGGATGGCCGAGGGTCGACAGCTCCCAATCAAGTACCGCCAGCACCCGTGGCTCTGTCGGATGCCACATCAGATTGTCCAGCCGGAAGTCGCCGTGGGCGATGCTGGTTTCGTCGCCCGGCGGCAGGTGTTTGGGCAGCCATTCGATCAGTTGATCCATGGCCGGAATACGTGGTGCCTCGCTGGCCGCCTGATAGTTCTTGGCCCAGCGGGCTACCTGACGCTCGACGAACTGACCGCTTTTGCCAAAATCACCGAGGCCCACGGCCTGGTAATCGACACTGTGCAACGCGGCGATTACCCGGTTGATTTCAGCGTAATGCGCCTTGCGCTCGGCCAGCGACATGCCCGGCAGTGCCGGGTCCCAGAGGATGCGGCCGCTGATGTATTCCATCAGGTAGAACGCCGTACCGATCACCTCGGGGTCATCACACAAGCCGTACATCTTCGGCACCGGCACAGCGCTGCCGCTCAGGGCCAGCATCAGCCGGTATTCGCGGTCGATGGCATGCGCCGACGGCAGCAGTTTGCCCGGCGGCTTGCGCCGCAGGATGTAGCACTTGCCGTCAGCACAGCTGACCCGGTAAGTGGGGTTGGATTGGCCGCCCTGGAACTGCTCGACCGTCAAGGAACTCGCCGTACCGCTGAAATCCGGCAGATGTTCGGACATCCAGCCGGCCAGCCCTGCGACATCGAATTCATGCACCACGCCGACCAGCTTGGCGCCCGGATTTGCCTGGGTGGTATCGGTCATGGTTATACCGCCGTGCAGCCGCCATCAACGGCGATGGCCTGGCCGGTGATGTAGTCGGAGGCCTGCGAGGCCAGCAGCAACGCGATGCCCTTGAGGTCATCCTCGTTGCCCAGGCGACCAGCCGGATTGAGGGCGATGTATTGCTGCTCGATTTTATCCAGCAAGCCGGCGGAGATTTTGGTGAGGAAGAAGCCCGGGCAGATCGCATTGACCTGGATGTTGTATTTGCCCCACTCCGCCGCCAATGCCTTGGTGAAATTGACCATGGCGCCCTTGGCGGTGTTGTAGCCGATGGTGCCCATACCCCAACCCGGCGGATTGCCGCCCAGGCCAGCGATGGAGGCAATATTGATGATCTTGCCGCCACCGTTGGGGATCATGCTGCGCTTGCCCAACTCGCGGCTGAGGAAGAACTGCGCATTGATGTCCAGATCCATCACCTTGTGCCAGGCCTCGTCCGTCATATCCTCGGCCGGTGCACCCCAGCTGCAGCCGGCGTTATTGACCAGGATATCGACCTTGCCGTAGTGACCGAGGATGCTGTCTGCCAGAGCCGGGATGCTGGCGAAGTCGGAAAGGTCGTTTTGTACGGTGAAACAGGGAATACCCAACTTGTCAAAGTGCGCCTGCGCCGCATCCAGTTCGTGTTGCTTGCGTGCCGACAGGGCAATGCTGGCACCCTGCTCACCCAGCGCCTCGGCCATCTGCAGGCCGATACCACGCGAACCACCGGTGATGACTGCGACCTTGCCGGTCAGATCAAACAGTTGCTGGGTTTTCATAACTTTGCCCTCGTCTGGCTATTGGTTCCGCTGTGCGGAATTTAATTTTGATTAGCGAAACATCCTACCGTGAAACTTCGCCCCCTGTAAAAGACCGCCGGTCAAACGAGCTGCAGGCGCACACCATAAAAAGGCTCTATCAGGGCCATGCCTCCTGCGCAGCGGCCTGATCGGGTAACATGCGCGCCTGTCCGTTTACCTATAGCCGAGAACCCTGATGTCGCAATCCTGGAGTCCCGAAAGCTGGAGAACCAAGCCGGTTCAGCAGCAACCCGAATACCCTGATTCCGCCCGCCTGCAACGGGTCGAGCAGACTCTGGCCGGCTTCCCGCCGCTGGTGTTTGCCGGCGAGGCGCGCGAGTTGCGCAGGCAGTTCGCCGAAGTCAGTGAAGGCCGCGCCTTCCTGCTGCAGGGGGGTGACTGTGCCGAGAGCTTTGCCGAGTTCTCCACCTTCAAGATTCGCGACACCTTCAAGGTGCTGCTGCAGATGGCCATCGTCATGACCTTCGCGGCCGGTTGCCCGGTGGTGAAAGTCGGGCGCATGGCCGGCCAGTTCGCCAAACCGCGCTCGGCCGGCGACGAGACCATCGGCGATGTGACCCTGCCCTCCTACCGTGGCGACATCGTCAACGGCATCGGCTTCGACGGCCAAAGCCGCGTGCCCGATCCCGAGCGTCTGTTGCAGGCCTACCACCAGTCCACCGCCAGCCTTAATCTGCTGCGCGCGTTTGCCAGCGGCGGCTTTGCCGACCTGCATCAGGTACACCAGTGGAACCTCGACTTCATCGCCAGCTCGGCCATCGCCGAGCGCTACAGCCAGCTGGCTGATCGCATCGACGAAACCCTGGCGTTCATGCGCGCCTGTGGACTGGACAGCGCACCGCAATTGCGCGAGGCGAGCTTCTTCACCGCCCACGAAGCGCTGCTGCTGAACTACGAACAGGCCTTCGTCAGGCAGGACAGTCTGACCGGCGGTTTCTATGACTGCTCGGCGCACATGCTGTGGATCGGCGACCGCACCCGTCAGCCGGACGGCGCCCATGTGGAATTCCTGCGCGGCGTGGGTAACCCGATCGGCGTCAAGGTCGGCCCGACCACCAGTAGCGAAGACCTGATTCGCCTGCTCGACATCCTCAACCCGGACAACGACCCGGGCCGCCTCAACCTGATCGTGCGCATGGGCGCCGGCAAGGTCGGTGATCATCTGCCACGCCTGGTGCAGACCGTCGAGCGCGAAGGACGCAAGGTGCTGTGGAGCTCCGATCCGATGCACGGCAACACCATCAAGGCCTCCAGCGGCTACAAGACCCGCGACTTCGCGCAGATCCTCGCCGAGGTACGCGAGTTCTTCCAGGTGCATAAAGCCGAAGGCACCTACGCCGGCGGCATCCACATCGAGATGACCGGGCAGAACGTCACCGAATGCATCGGCGGCGCCCGCCCGATCAGCGAAGCCGGCCTGGCCGACCGCTACCACACCCACTGCGACCCGCGGCTGAACGCCGACCAGTCACTGGAACTGGCCTTCCTGATTGCCGAGACGTTGAAAGAAGCCAAGCGTTAACCATACCTGATGGTTCCCACGCTCCAGCGTGGGAACCGATCCCGGGAAGCTCTGCGTCCCACAAGCGCATAACTCCCGAGACGGCATCCCCACGCAGTGCGTGGGAACCATCAAACCAAATTCATTACCCACACAGGCTTGCCTTATGCTTATCAAACTGCTCAGAAACATCCTCGGTCAGCTGATCATCTTTATCGACTTCATCACCCGCCCGCGCAAACTCAAGCGCTCCGCCGAGGCCCAGGCCGCAGTCACCCAACAGGCCGGCAATCTGGCGCTGTACCAGTTCCACGCCTGCCCGTTCTGTGTGAAAACCCGGCGCACCCTGCATCGCCTGAATGTGCCGGTGGCGCTGCGTGATGCCAAGAATGACGCCCAGGCCCGCAAAGACCTGGAACAGCAAGGCGGCAAGATCAAGGTACCGTGCCTGCGTATCGAAGAGAACGGCCAGAGCACCTGGCTGTACGAATCCAAGGCGATCATCGCCTACCTCGACCAGCGCTTCGCCGCAGCCTGAGCGGCGCCGAACCAAGCAAAACTGTAGGAGCGCCGACTCGCCGCGAAATGCCGTTCAAGCAGCGCAAAAGCTCGCGCCGGGGGCGGCCCTCCCACAGGGCCACACTGGTAGCCTGCACTCTTTGCTAGTACCAACGCCCCAGCCCGCAAGCTTCCGGAAACCATTCAAGTCCTTGCCCAACGAGCAAAACTGTAGGAGCGGCGACTCGCCGCGAAATGCCGTTCAAGCAGCGCAAAAGCTCGCGCCGGAGGCGGCGCTCCCACAGGGCCACACTGTTAACCTGCACTCTTTGCTAGCGCCAACGCCCCAGCCCGCGAGCTTCCGGAAACCATTCAAGTCCTTGCCCAACGAGCAAGTCTTCCCGCAGTATCCAAGGCTCCCCACATCAACAAGAGGAATGACCATGGGAATGTTCAGTAACATTCTGGCCAAACTGGGCTTTGGCAGCGACAAGGTCGAGGCTGCCGAGCAAGCGGCAGCACCCGCAGCAGCGCCTGCCGCAGTCGCACCCGAAGTAACCGCCATCAGCCAAGTGGATGTGGTTGCCCAACTCGAAGCGCTGGCCAAGGCCAATGCGGAAAAACTCAACTGGAAAGTCTCCATCGTCGACCTGATGAAGCTGCTCGGGCTGGACAGCAGCCTCGGCGCGCGCAAGGAACTGGCGACCGAACTGGGCTGCCCGGCCGAGAAGATGGCCGACTCGGCGCAGATGAACATGTGGCTGCACAAAACCGTACTGCAGAAGCTGGCCGCCAACGGCGGCAATATTCCGGCTGACCTGCTGTAATAGCGCAGGGGCGTAGATTCGCTACGCCCCTTTTCAGCTTCAGGCCTGGCACTGGCCCCATGACTATTACCCACCCCGTTCGCAACCCCTGCCCGCCCGGCACCTGCATCTGCGGGCGCGATGAGCTGCTCGACTCGCCCAACGCCGACCTGCGCAGCCTGCGCCTGACCCTGATGGAAGAGAAACGCCTGCTGGAGCGTCTGGAAAATATCCAGAACCTTGCAGACCTGGAACATCTGCAGCAGCGACTCTACGAGCAGCTCGGCATCCGCCTCGAAGTCGCGCCGAAGACCAGCGAAGTACGCAGCCTGCGCGGCATCGGCATTCAGGTCGAGGAACGCCCCGGACTCTGTCGCAAGATTCGCCAGTCGATACCCGCAGCCGTGCGCAAAAGTCTGGAGCAGCGCCCGGAGATCGTGCACCGGCTGCTGGATGCCAACGACCTGTTTCGCGATATCTGAAAAGAACACGCAATCAGCCGCAACCGGCTAATCCCCTGCGGGAAACGCCCCGTGCACTCTACGAAGCAATCCCGCCAGGGCAGCAAGCAACCCATCGCCTCCGGTCAGTTGCAGAGCTGGCAGACAAGTAAGCGTCATCCACCAGCTCCACTGGCGCGAGCGCAAGCCGCGCCGGTGATGCTTCAGGGCAACAGTTCAACGTCCGGCATCACAAAACTCTTGTCCCAGAGCGTGGGTTTCGCTGCGTAGTAACGCATGGTCGGATAGGGCCGCTTGCCCTGCGTTGGCAACCAGTTGCTTTCCAACCCTGCAGGCGCTTTCGGGCCGAAGTAGAGATCGACACTGCCATCCTTGTTCATCTTCAGTTTCGCAGTTTCGAATGACGAAATGCTCGGCCGCATTTCCGGCGAATAGATAAAGGCCCAGGTCGCCTGGTCGTAAATCGTAAGAGACCAGAATTGCGCTACCGGCATGTCCGCCGGCACATGCATGCGATAGTTTTTGCCTGCTTCCAGCGGTGCACCGTCTTTATCGGCAAACGGCGCCAGGTAGATGTTCGCCGCATGCTGCTGGTCATAAATCTTGGGGTAATAGGTGCCCAGGAAAAACTGCACGCCGCGCTCATCAAGCAAAAGAGTGGTGTCGGTGACGAAACTGAAACCATGATCCGGACCCGGGATGATCAAGCTCGACCAGTGCCGGTTCGGCCAGAACGGTTTACTTTGCGCGCGGGCATAGGTCTGTTGCTGCATATAGAAATAGGCATCGACTACCGCCTTGTCCATTGCCGCTTTGACAGCAGGCGTTGGCGCGTAGGGCTTACCGGGCTCGATGCCGATCGAAGCGAGCATGCCCATCATGACCTTGTCGCGTGCCTGTACGGGTTCAACGCTGACGATGTCGTAGATATCCTGGAAGTAGCGCGCATCGTAGAACGGCAAGCTCGGATAGCGCATATCGCTAGGATCGACAAATTTTTGCGGCGGAGGATTGGCCGCCTCGCTGAGGTAATACATCCTGAGCTTTTGCGCATAGTCGAAGGCATCGGCGTTGCTTGCACCTGCCAGTTTGACCGAGCGGAATGCAAAGGCAATGCGGTAGCCCGGTGAGTGGACAACCAGATAACCGTCAGGAATTGCTTCCTTATAGCCGGGCGGAACCAGCAGGTACTTACCGCCTGCGCCCTTGTCGGCCCCCAATGGGCCTACATCGGCAACCGAGGCCTGCCAGGCATCGACGATCTGGCCGTATAGCACACCCTTATCGGTCTTGGCGGGCACCTCCAGCACCACGGGCCCTTTGCGCAGATCTGTATAGGCTCCGACGTAAGGAGTGTTGGCATTCGCGGTAAGAAATTCACAGTTCGGTTTGCACGTATTCGAATAGGCGAGGATGCCATTGTCGGAGATGCCGAGGTGTTCGAACGCGCCCATGCGCAAACGGTAGATGGCGACCGCAGGCGTCGCCCAGATCACCGCCTCGAACGCGCGCTGGTAAGCGACTTGAGCATCGAGATTACTGACCGAAGGCCTGGAGCCAGGAGCGGGCTGGCCACCCAGTGGCTCGGTGACCTGCGCGTATGACTGCGTGCCGCCGAGAAGTGCCGCACATGCAAGTGAGGCAACCAACAACCGGTGAAAACGTACAGGTCTCATATTTGGGGTACTCCGTGGGAGTTGGCGTAAACCAACAGTGCAATGACGCTGATGAAATGCCGTTTGCGTGAGACTAGCTCCTGTAATCGAAAGCCATTCAGAAAAGCTGCTGAATTTTCTGCTTATCTGCATTTTTTTAATGGCCGCCTGGCACGTTTGAGTCGCTAGCCAGATCTGGGGGCGACAGACGACCGATTGCTGTGGGCTACCCCCGGAACGATAGCGGTTCCCGGCCTATGAATGAATCGGCCCTACCAGCGAAGAAAAATATGAGCGTCTGCGTCTGGCACTTTGCTATCGCTGGCGGGCAGAACATTCAGGTGGCGGGATAGCGCTGAGTACGCTGGGCAACAGCAGCCGTCAGCGGGATCCGGTAACTACGACCCCAAGCCAGCGGCTCGCAGCCGCTGTGATTCCGGCCGCTGGCAGTTGAGCTGGACCTTTTCCAGACCGAGCCAATTGGCCAGTTGGCGTAGTTGCGCAGCCAGCTCGGTGAATGCCGCCTCGCTCATGCCGGCAGCCTCTTCATGCACTGCATGAACCGCCAGAAGCCCGTTGGCCCGTTCCGCGCGCAGATCAACCCGCCCCAGCAGTTGCCCTTCAAACAAGAACGGCAACACGTAGTAGCCGTACACCCTTTTATGCGCCGGGGTGTAGATCTCCAGCCGGTAGCGGAAGTCGAACAGCCGTTCGGTGCGCTCACGGGCCCAGATCAGCGAATCAAAGGGTGACAACAGCGCGCTGGGCTTCAGCCCGCGCGGCAGGCGTGGCTCACCGCGACACCAGCCTGGCTGGCGCCAGCCTTCTACCTGCACTGGTTGCAATTCTCCGGCCTCGGCCAGCTCGGCCAGACGCTGGCGGGTATCTGCCAGATCCAGACGAAAGTAGTCGCGCAGGTCTTTTTCCGTTGCCACGCCCAGTGCTGTCGCAGCATGCAACAGCAACTGGCGCTGCGCCTCGGCCTCATCCAGCTCGGGCTGATCGAGGATCGCAGCTGGAAATACCCGCTCCGGCAGGTCATACAGGCGCTCGAACCCACGGCGGCCGGCCACCGTCACTGCACCAGCAGCAAACAGCCATTCCAGCGCATGCTTTTCCGCGCTCCAGTCCCACCAGGGTCCGGCTTTTTGCGGGCGCTTGCCCAGACTGCCGGCACCCAGCGCGCCCTCCTCGCGGACGGTCTGCAATACCCGGCGGATCAGCGGTTGCTGGGCGCGGCCAAATTCGGCCAGCTGGCGGTAGATGCCCTGCCCGGCTGCAGCGCGGCGCATCCGCCAGCGCAACAACGGATAGAGCTGCATCGGTAGCAGCGACGCTTCGTGGCCCCAGTATTCGAACAGGCTGCGCTGGCGACCGCTGCTCCAGGCCTGCTGGTCCAGCCAGTCCATCGGGTAATCACCCAGACGCGAAAACAGCGGCAGGTAGTGCGCGCGCACCAGTGCATTCACCGAATCGATCTGCAACACACCCAGACGCGCGATCAGCTTCTTCACCGTCGCCGGCTTGGGCGCCCCGCTCCCCGTGGTAAAGCCCTGGGCTGCGAGCGCCAGATGGCGCGCTTCAGACTGTGAAAGACTCAACGGCATAGCGTGCTCAGGATAACGCCGGCACTGAAGCACTCAGGCAACGGCTAGTTAGCGTCTGCCGGCAACTCCCCTGAAGCAATCAGGCCTTCGCGCATGGCGGCGACAAAGGGCTCGACGGTGTTGCTCAAAAGCTCATCGAGCGGGGTTCCCTTGAACTCGTGAATGAAGGTCTTGTTCCAGTTGCCGAACAAGAACAGGCCTGCCGGAGTATCGGCAATCGCCACACCAATTGCCAGCAGGGTCTGGATCGCGCCCGGACCTTGCCGGGCATCAGCAGCTCGCCATTGTTCGGTTGTCAGCTGTCGGTATTCGACCTCGCATCCAGAAACAGCAGATGGTGGCCGCAAGCGGGCAGATAGCGCGGCGCGCCCGTCAGCAAGGCCCTAGCAATGGATGCTGGCTCTCTTGATACCGAGCTCCTTCAGCTCGTCAATCAGGTCGTCCAGGTGTGCGAAGGACTCAATTTCCTCATTCTCGTCAACCAGAAAGTAGCTTCGTCCTTCCTGCTTTTTGAAGAACACAATCCACTGTTTAACGTTTGCCGGGTTTGCGATCACATGCGTATCAAAGTGCGCACCTTCGGCGTGCCTGGCTTTTACAACTTCACGTTTCATTTCACTACACCATGGTTCGGGATGGGCGGCAGAGCTGTTCTGGCAAACGAATCCTCTGCAACCTGAAAGCTCCAATGCGGGTCAACTTTTATTATAACGCCATGTTAATATAATGCACACATAGTCACAGGTGAGTCAGCCATGATTGCGATACGTGAAGCGTACAAGGCCGGTTTACTGGGTCGCGCCAACTGGTTGGGCAATCTGGTATCCGGCACGGTTGTCGGGGTGGTGGCGTTGCCACTGGCAATGGCATTTGCTATCGCATCTGGGGCCAAACCCGAGCAAGGCATCTACACCGCGATAATCGCGGCGCTGGTGGTTTCACTCTTTGGTGGCAGCCGGTTGCAGATTGCCGGGCCGACCGGCGCGTTTGTCGTGATTCTTGCCGGCGTGACGGCGAACTACGGCATCGATGGCCTGCAAATCGCCACCATGATGGCCGGCGGCATCCTGCTTCTACTCGGCGTATCGCGACTGGGAGCGATCATCAAGTTCATCCCCGACCCGGTGATCGTTGGATTCACCGCCGGTATCGGGGTGCTGATCTGGGTTGGTCAATGGCATGACTTCTTCGGCTTGCCCGCGATCCATGGACTGCATTTCCATGAAAAATTCTGGCACTTGCTGCAGGCACTTCCGCAGCTGCACGTAGCCACCACACTCATGGCGGTACTGAGCCTGGTGCTGGTTATTGGCACCCCCAGGATTACCTGGTTAAAGCGCATACCCGGACCGCTGGTAGCCATGGTTATCGTCACCCTGCTCCAGTCGGTCTTTCAATTCAGCGGCGTGGCCACCATCGGCAGTGCATTCGGTGGCATACCCCGTGGGCTGCCAACACCGGGATTACCCGAAGTAACCCTGGCCCGGGTTATCGAATTGATTGGTCCGGCGTTTGCCATCGCGATGCTGGGTGCCATCGAGTCGCTGCTTTCTGCGGTGGTGGTGGACGGCATGGCCGACACCAAACACGATTCCAATCAGGAGTTGATCGGCCAGGGCATAGCGAATCTGCTCACACCATTATTTGGTGGCTTTGCCGCCACCGGCGCCATCGCACGGACGGCCACCAATTACCGCAACGGCGGCACCAGCCCGCTGGCTGGTGTCATGCATTCGCTGACGCTGCTGCTGATCATCCTGTTTCTGGCCCCTCTGGCCTCGAACATTCCCCTGTGCGCGCTGTCGGCCATTCTGTTTGTCGTTGCCTACAACATGAGCGAACTCAAGCACTTCAGGCAGATGATACGGCGCGCTCCGCGTGCCGATGTGGCCATCCTGCTGATTACCTTCGGCTTGACCGTTTTCAGCGATCTGGCCATCGCGGTGAATATCGGCGTGATTCTGGCCATGCTGCAGTTCATGCGGCGCATGGCCGCCTCGGTCGAGGTGCAGCAGGTTGCCGAGTCGGAACTGGAGGGCGAACTGCGCAATACAGGCCACACGCACCTGCCTGCCGGAGTTCTGGTATTCACCATTGAAGGCCCTTTGTTCTTCGGCGCGGCAGAAACCTTCGAGCGTGTTCTGGCACAAACCCACAGCGATCCGCAGATGTTGCTGATTCGCCTGAAGCGCGTGCCCTTTATGGACATTACCGGGCTGCAAACCCTGCAAGAGGTGATCAGGCAGTTACATAAACGCCAGGTTGTAGTGAAGCTCTGCGAAGCAAATAAAAAGGTGCTGGGCAAGCTCTATAAAGTGGGGATTCTGCAAGAGATCGGTGCAGAAAATTATCATGCCGACTTCCATGCAGCACTGGCTTCCCTGGGTGTGCAGGATGCAACGCCAGCGAACAGCCAGCGCGCCGGAAGCAGCACTGACTGAAGACCGGCACTGACCTCAGGACTTGTTGTTCGAGGTCAGTGCCGGCTTGGTGGCATAGGTGGCGCCGTGGCTTTCCAGATAGTCCCTGATCAACTGGCGAACAACCTGTGATGGCGTTATATCCTGCGCGGCGCAAAGTTCCTCGAAAGCTTTCTTCTTGGTCGGATCAATGAGAACGGTGAGTCGCGCCGTTTTGTTTTCCATGGGTTACCCGCTCACTTGAGTTGCTTGATGTTAATCAAATTGTAAGCCCCCCGGTCCGGGCTGTCACCGCATGCGCAGCGGCTAGCTGACGTCTGCCGGCAACTCCCCTGAAGCAATCAGGCCTTCGCGCATGGCGGCGACAAAGGGCTCGACGGTGTTGATAAACAGCTCATCAAGCGGGGTTCCCTTGAACTCGGGAATGAAGGTCTTGTTCCAGTTGCCGAACAGGGACATGCCAGCCGGTGTATCGGCAATCGCCACGCCAATGGCCAACAGGGTCTGGATCGCGCCCGAACCTTGCTGGGCATAGGCGGCCCGCCATTGTTCGGCACTCAGCTGTTGACGCGCGACCTGGCGACCCAGGACCTGCTCGCGCACCTGCAGCAATTCGTTCCAGGAGCACCAGGCGGTGGCGGCAACCGGGCAGATGGCGTTGCGCGATGCCGGATGGGCCAGTACATGGGGAATGATCCGCCCCACATCGGCACCGGTAGACCAGGCAATCGGGGTGTCGGGATCGCCCATGACCATCACCGGTTCGAGCATGTAGTACTCGATCCAGGCGCCGGCGGGAATGATGGTGTAGTCCATCCCGGTCATTTCGATCAGGCGCCGGATAAAGGCTTTCTGCCGTGCCATCAGGCGGTGGGTGGTATCGGTCTGCGAGAACTGCTCGAACTCGTAGATCGCGCCGAACTCAGACGGCACGAAGCGTTCCACCCCGGCTTCCTTGGCTGCCCAGATCAGCGGGTACTGCGACTCGGTGGCAAACAGCGGCACGCAGGAAACCACGTAATCCGTGCCGCGCAGCGCCGGTACCAGTGCCTCGGCAATGGTCACATCGACGTGCTGGATGGTCACGCCCAGGGCTTCCCACTCGGCGTACTGTGCCTGTTTCTGCGCCTCGCTCTTGGTCAGCCCTGAGGAGGAACGCTCGGTCTGGCCTGACTGGCGCGCCAGCACCCGGACGTTGAACAAGCCCTGGCGGATGAATTCATTGACGCAGGCAACGCCGGCAGAACCGGTCGCACCATAGACGGTAACGGTTTTCTTGCTCATGAGGATTTCCCCGCTGTAATGACTCGCAAAGAACAATGGGCCTGGCAGTTGCCGTGCCCGGCAGACGGAACCAATACTGGTTCAAAAAAACCGCCGGGGCTTTCCGAAAGTGCGGGTATATTTATCAAAAAATGCGGTTCACGGAGCAATGCGATGCACCATCTGGACTGGAAAAAGGTGCGCAACGAAATTGGCACAGCGCCGATTGTCGAAGGCCTGATCGAAGGGCCGGTAACGCTCTATGTCGAGCGTTACCTGTTCCAGTCGGTCGAGTGCAGTGTTTCCGGAGGGGCTTTGCCGGTCCTGTGTACCCAGTTTGGCGGCAATGCCATCAATGAGGGCAATTTCGAGCAGGCCATGCATCGCTACCTGCCGACCCAGTCCGGCCTGATCCCGCCGGGGGTGGAAACCCACTGGCACTACTCGAGCACCGTCGACTTCGCCCTTTTTTATATCCTTGGCGGCACCGAGCCATTGCTGCAGCACCTCAGCGGGTTCCTGCGCAAGCACACCGCGCAGCTTACCTTCAGCGATGCGCTGGTCGGTACGCTGGCCCACGGCATTGTCGACGAGCTGCAGAAAGGTGCCGGCGCCGATGAGCCGTTCCTCGGCAGGATGGCGCACTTGCTGGTGGAGCGGACTTTCCGCGCGCTGACCACACCGGACACCGGCGTGATCAATCCACGGCATGCCCATTACGCCCGCCTGCAAGCGGCGCTCAATCATATCCACGGCAATTTGCAGGAAGCGCTGTCACTGGAAACGCTCGCCGCCCTCTCCGGTGTAAGCACTGCCTATTTTCGCGAAATCTTTCAGGAGGCCATCGGCACAACCCCCCATCGCTACGTGCTGGCCCAGCGCATCGAAAGGGCGCGCAAGCTGCTCACGCAATCGAGCTGGCCGATCAGCCGCATCGCCCAGAGCTGCGGCTTCAGTTCCCAGAGTCACCTGACCGCCAGCTTTCGCAGCATGCACGGCACCACGCCGGGACGCTTCCGCGCCGCAATAACACGGGCGGCTGTCGAGCCAACCAGCAAACCCTGAGCGGCACATCAGCCAGCCTGCATAGACGATGGCAGATACTGACAACCCGGCAGACAAACAAAAACTCCCGGCGACGGAGGTCGACCGGGAGTTTTTGTAGAGCAATCAGCGCTCGCAGCGCTGCAGGGCTTCAGCCCCTCACAGGTAGCGCACTTACTGGTTCTGGTTCAGCGCCGGGTCGTGGAAGATGCCGTGGTTATCCACGCCGAGCAGGTACTTGGCTACGGCCAGACGCTCTTCCGGGGTCAGATAATCCTGCGCCGGCATCGCCGGGTAATCGTCACGCTTCTTCTCCGGCTTGGCGATGTACTCGGCAATACCTTCCGGGTTCTCCATGTACAGGGCCTGGATGGTTTCCACCGGTGGGCCGATCATGCGCATGTTGTAGGCATGGCAGCCGGTGCAGACGCCGAAGTAGGTCAGCTTGCCCTTGTCCAGTTCACCCAGCGGGCGCGGCTCGACCGGCTCCGGCAGCAGATAGGTAACCAGGTCCGCGGTGGTCGAGAAGCCGCAGGTGCCATAACCACTCAGGCCGGCAGTCTGGTACTGGTCGCGGTTGAGAATACAGCTGCCACGGCTCTCGCCGGCATTCACGATATCCACATTGCCCGTGATAAAGGTGGCAACTTTCAGCGCCTTGATTTCAGGGATCGGATCGGTGCCATTGTTGTACATCACGTTGTTGAGAATGGCGATCTTGTCCGATTTGGGATCGGTTTCCGGGTCACGGGTGATGTTCGGGAAGCTGTCGTGATCGGTAATCGCGATGGCAGCGTTCTTGTTGCCGGAAATGATGTTGTTTTCCATGGTCACTTCGTCAGCCGCCATGATCACGATACCGGTACCCGACGGCACGCCGGAAACCATGGAACCCGGCGCGCCGAAGTTCACGTGATTGTTGTTGGTGATGAAGTTGTTGCGGATGATCAGGTCAAAGGTGGTCTTGATCGGCAGACCGGGAGTGATGAAGGTCAGGATGCCGCCGGCGTTGTCATACACCAGGTTGTTTTCGATCACGCCATGCCGCGAGTTCTCGAACTCGATACCGGCCACGCTGGCGAAGACTTCGTTGTTGTTCACATGAATGTTGTCACTCATGCCGACGTAGATCGCCGCATCCTCGATACCGCTGACGATGTTGTTGCTGATCAGGCCGTTCTTGCCGAGCTGCGGGAAGATGCCGTAGACGCCGGTATCCACAATGCGGTTGTTGCGGATCAGGAAGTTGTTGCCGGCCTGACCCATGATGCCGTTACCCTTGTAGTGGGTAATCAGCAGGTTTTCCACGGTGATGTTGTTGCCCGAATAGAGGATCGCATCGTTCAGCTTGCGCTCGCCTTCCAGGGTCGGCCACTGGCCCTGCTCGATCACACCGGTAATCAGGATGTCATCCTTGTCGATGTACACGGTTTCCTTGTAGGTACCCGGAAAGATGCGGATCACGTCGCCCGGCACAGCGGCACGCACGGCGGCCTGGATCGATTCACCGGCCTTCACGTCGTGCACCTTGCCCTTGCCGCTGGCACCAACCGATTTGGCCAGCGAGCCGACGGCAGCACTGGTGCTGGCGGTCTTGGCGTAACGATCGGCACCGCCGACGATGGTGGCACTGTTGTTGCTACCCAGCTGGCTGCCCAGATAGACACCCCCGCCGAGCAGTGCCAGCCCGATCGCCACGCTTAAGAGTTTCTTGCCCATTTTTATTCTCCGTTTGGTTCAGCAACGCTGAGAGTGGTTGTAGCAGATTTGGCACTATCGTGCAGAGGTAACGGCAGTCGGCCTATCGGCTGAAGGCCCGAAGGTACGCGGTCAGGTATGGCGGGGGTAAAGGATTCATCGGTCAGTGCCTGCATGAAATCGACCAGACGATCCAGTTCGGCATCGGTCAGCTTGGGTTCCCAGATATGCCAGTGCAGCTGGACCCGCGCCTTCTCTTCCTCCGGCAAGGCATGGCCGCGGCCCTTGGTATAGAACTCGGCGGCATCGCGCAGGTTGTCGAAGGTGCCTGAATGCATGTATGGCGCCGTCCGGGCGATGTTGCGCAATGACGGCACCTTGAAGCCGCCGCGCCAGTCCTTGTTGTGATACGGCACCTCGGCACCCGGATCGAACGGCCGGCCATCCGGTTCATTGACGCCGATTACCGCCACCTGCTGGTTGGTGAACAATGGCGGCGTATGGCATTCGGAACAACGCGCAACAAACGAGCGATAGATATTGAAGCCTTCCAGTTCCTTGGCCGTCAGGGCATCCGGGGCACCGTGGGCATAACGGTCGTAGGGGCTGTTCAGGGAGATCAGCGAGGTCTGGAACGCGGCCAGCGCCAGGTACAGCTGATCCAGCGTGACGTCCTGCTGTTGCTGCTCGGGAAAGGCCTCGGCAAACAGCCGGCGGTAGTCCGCGCTGGCATTCAGGCGTTCCTGCAACAACTGCGGCGTACTGGCCATTTCCACCGGCGAAAACAGCGGTCCGGTCATCTGTTCTTCCAGCGAGGTGGCCTTGGCGTCCCAGAAGAAATGCGTCAGGAAAGCCATGTTCCACAGGCTGGGCGCGGCACGCTGGGTTTCCTGGCCATTGGCACCGATGCTGCGCTTGAGACCGTCGGCAAAGCCCAGCTTGGGGTGGTGGCAACTGGCGCAGGAGAGTGTCTGGTCGCCGGACAGGACCGGATCGAAGAACAGGTTGCGGCCCAGATCGATCTGCTGCGGACTGAAGCCTTCACGGTGCGGTGGCAATGAGGTCTGCAGCCCGCCAACACCCTTGTCGTACAGCGAATCGTACTGGTCGTAGCGCGTATGCAGCTTGCAGGTGTTCTGCGCCGTGGTTTCAAACCCGGCCGGGCACACATCGGCCAGAGTTATCGGCGCGTCTGCCGCAAAAGCGGCAGTACAGCTGGCGCTGAACAGCAGGGCGAGGCCGAGTTGTGGCGGATTCAGGAATCGCACAGACAAACCCTTACCTGGCACCCAGCGTATTCAGATAAGCCAGTACATCGAGGAATTCCGTGTCGTTGATGGTATTGGCCATCAGCTTCATCTGCCGGCCGTAGCGGTCCGTCTTGTCGTAACCGCGCTTGCCCTGCTTGAAATTGTTGAACTGGGTCTGCAGATAGGTGTCGCTCTGCCCGGCCAGGGCCGGTGCGCTGAAGGCCGGATTACCTTCGGCCTTGCCGCCATGGCAGGAACCACACTTGGACTGATAGAGCTTGGCACCCTGGGCAGCATCACCACCGCTCAGGTCAGGCTTGGCTGCAACAGCCGGCAGGCTGGCCAGATAGTCCGCGACTGCCGTGACTGCCGCATCATCGGGCAGGCTCTTGGCCATCGGCACCATTGACGCCGCGCCGCTATCGCCATCGGCCGCACCACGCAGACCGCTGCGGAAATTCAGCAACTGGCGCTGCAGATACACGGCCTGCTGGCCTGCCAGTGCCGGCGCCGACAAAGCCGGATTACCCTGCCCTTGCGCGCCATGGCAGGCCACGCAGGTAGCCTCAAACAGGGCTTTGCCTGGTGCTGTGTCGGCCGCTTGCACCATCGTCGTGGCCGAGAGGCCAATCATCAACAAAGCCGGGAACAACTGCTTCATGGGTTTGCCACCGTAAGTAAAGCGCGAGCAGGAACCCGCAGGATCAACGCAGAATACATGGGACTATCGTACCAATCAAGCCGGAGAATGCCCGTGGAGATGACCGGAGCGCATCAGGTCTGCGCAGCCAGCAGAACCGCACAGAACAGCAAAAACCCGCTGAACAGCAACCGCAGGCGCTTTTCCGGTAGTGCATGCGCCAGCTTTACGCCCCAACTGATGCTGATAAGCCCGCCCATGGCCAACGGCACGCCGACAGACCAGTCAACCTCGCCATGGGCCGCGTAGGTCAACAGGGTGACCGAGGTGGCAGGCAGTGCCAGGGCCAGCGACAAACCCTGGGCAACCACCTGGCTGGCGCCGAAGATGGCTACCAGACTCGGTGTCGCCAGTACCGCACTGCCCACCGCAAACAGGCCACCAAGCAAGCCGGAAACCGCACCCAGCGGCACCAGCCAGGGCCAGGCAAAGCGCAACTGCTGGCCACCCGCCGGTAATTGGCCAAACAGACGCCAGATATTGAAGACCGCCAGCACCAGCAGGAAGCCGACAAATGCCAGACGCATGCTGCGCGCATCCAGTTGCACAGCCAGTAGTGAAGCCAGCCAGGCAGTCAGCAACCCGGAAAGCCCGAGGGCCAGTGCGTGGCGCAGATCAACCGGATTGCGCTGGTGATAGCGCCACAGGGCGAGCACCACATTGGGCACCACCATGACCAGCGCGGTACCTTGCGCCATCTGCTGATCGAGGCCGAACAGCACGCCGAGTACCGGTATCGCAATCAATCCGCCGCCGATGCCGAATAGTCCACCGAGGGAACCCAGCGCTGCGCCAAGCAACAGATTGAGCAGCAGCGTGACAATATCCATGGTCCCTCCGGATGTGCAGAAATGGGTACCCGACAGTGGCTTGCGCCGCCAGGGCATCCCGGAAGCCTGCAGATTAAGCATTGTGCTTGCCAGCGGTAAATCATTTGCATAGGGTGAGGCCTATGTTGAGCATTATTTCCCCGATTCGCTCCCTGCTCGCCGGCGTTGCCCTGCTATTGATCGGCAATGGCCTGCTCAATACCCTGCTGACCCTGCGTGGCGCCGCCGAAGGCTTTTCCAGCAGCCTGCTCGGCCTGCTGATGTCCGGTTACTTTCTCGGTTTCCTGCTGGGTACCTGGCTGGCCGTTCCGCTTATCCTGCGCATTGGTCACATCCGTACCTTTGCCTTCTGCGCGGCGGTATGTGCTTGCGCGGTACTCCTGCACGTACTGATCATTGATCCCTGGGTCTGGTTTGCTCTGCGCCTGGTTTACGGCATGGCGCTGATTACCCTGTATCTGGTCATCGAAAACTGGCTCAACGCACAAACGTCCAGCGAGCAGCGTGGCCAGGTGTTTGCCACTTATATGGTGGTCAACCTGGCCGCCCTGGCGCTGGGCCAGCAGTTGCTCAATCTGGCCAGCCCGCAAGTCTTCAGCCTGTTTGCCCTGACCTCGATTCTCATTTGCTGCGCCCTGATGCCGGTTACCCTGACCCGTCAGGCGCAACCCAACCTGCCGGAAAAGCCCAAGACCAATCTGCGCATGCTGTTTCACATAGCCCCGCTGCCGGTAGCGGCTGCCGGCTTTTCCGGGCTGGTACTCAGCGCCTTCTGGGGTATGGCGCCGGTCTACGCCAGCCTCAGTGGCTTCGACAACGATGGCATTGCCATGCTGATGAGCGTGACCATTGTTGGCGGCGCCCTGCTGCAATGGCCGATCGGGCGTTTCTCCGACAAGCATGACCGGCGCAAGGTGCTGCTATGGATCACCCTGATCGCCGCCCTGCTGGCACTGGCCATGAGCCTGCTGAGTGCCGGCCCGCTGCTGCTGGGTTTGCTGTTTTTCTGGGGCGGACTGGTGTTCTGCCTGTATCCACTGGCCGTGGTGCAGATGGTTGACCAGATGCACCCGGATGAAATTCTCGCCGGCTCCACCGGCTTGCTGCTGGTCAACGGCTTCGGTTCGGCTCTTGGCCCGGTGATAGCCGGCAGCCTGATGGAGCAATTCGGCGCACCGGCCCTGACGCTGTTCTTTACCGGCAGCCTGCTGATACTGGCCGGCTTCATTGTCTACCGGCAACAGCATGTCAGTGATCTGCAGCAGGGTGAACAAGGTCACTTCGCACCCATGCTGCGCACCAGCCAGGCGGTACTCGAGCTGTTGCCCGATGCGCCGGAGCAGGAAACACCGGCAGAAGCCGACCCTGCCGCCGGACCCGCCTGAAAGCGTTTTCTCCCGCCCAGAAAAGCAAAAGCCCGGCATCAGCCGGGCTTTTTGTCAGCACACGCAAACTCAGGCAGTCGGTGCCTGGGTACGGCCCTTGTAGGAGCCGTCGCGGGTGTCGATTTCGATCCAGTCTTCGATGTTGCAGAAATCGGCAACCTTGACTTCGGTACCGTTGGACAGCTTGGCCGGCTTCATCACCTTGCCGGAAGTATCGCCACGGGCGGAGTTCTCGGTGTAGGTGATCTGGCGCACGATGGTGGTTGGCAGGTCAACCGAGATCACTTTGCCTTCGAAGAACACGGCTTCGCAGACGTCAGTCATGCCTTCTTCGATGAACGGCAGCACGCTTTCCAGGTCTTCGGCACGCAACTCGTAGGAGTTGAACTCGGGATCCATGAACACGTAGTCGTCGCCGCTGATGTAGGACAGGGTCACTTCCTTGCGCTCAAGGATCACTGGCTCCATCTTGTCATCGGCCTTGTATACGGTCTCGGTCTTGGAGCCGTTGATCAGGTTCTTCAGCTTCATCTTGACGATGGCGCTGTTACGGCCGGACTTGGTGAACTCGGCTTTCTGGATCAGCCACGGATGGCCGTCGATCAGGGCCACGCTGTTGGGCTTCATTTCTTGTGCGGTTTTCATACGCTAATCCATCTGGAAGGAGGGGGAGACAAAAATCAGGCCGCGTATCATAGCCAATTTGCACAAAACTTCGCCAGCCCTGCCGCCAGATCTTGCTGTGCAGCCTGTCGGATCGACCAGTCCCTTGCGTGTTCGCACAACTCCGCCCAGTTTTCCTGCAGCGCCGCCCAGCCGGCAGCCGTGCACTGGCCGTTATTCCAGGCCAGCCAGAAATCAGCCAGGGCCAGGGCCGCGGGCGCTGACAAGTCAGCCGAATACAGATCGATAAAAGCCTGCAGCTTGTGCAGATGCGCCGCATCGGCCTGCTGGTAGATATGCCAGAGCAGCGGCCGGCCGGCCCACAGGGCGCGCACGAAGGAGTCCTCGCCGCGCACTGCATTGAAAGCGCAGCACCACAGCAGCCGGTCGTAATCCTCCTGACTGATAAAGGGCAGCACCTGCACCCGCAAATTGCCGCGCACCGCTGGCGCCTCAAGCACTGGCGAGTCGTCGCCCAGCCAGGCCTGCACCCCGGCCAGTACCCGCCCCTCCGGCACCAGCAGCAAGACCGGCTGACTACCGTCGGCAAGCAGTTGCAGCCAGCCCGGCACGCTGGCGCACTCATAGGTAAACAGCGAATACAGTCCCTCCCCGGCCAGCGGTTGCACCCCCAGGCGATGCAGAAAGGCCGTCCGGGCCGCAGCATCCCGGGCAAAGGCAGCGCGGCGCTGGAGCAAATCCCCTTCGCGCAACAGGCCGCCGGTATCGGCGCGAAAGCCGGGAAAGAAGAAGAACTTCTGCAAGCCGCCGGATTGCAGCGACGGCAGGGCATGGCAGCCACCGACCCAGTCTTCGGCGCTGAGGTATTCCAGATTCAGCCATAACGGCTTGACCGGGCGCGCCTGCATCGCGGCCAGATAAGCCGCGGGCAATGCACAGGCAAAGGCCTCGATCACCACATCGGCCACCTCTGTCGCAGCCCAGTCTCGCCTCCAGTGACAAACTTCGACACCCGCTTGCCACTGGCGTGCCAGCGTCACATCGGCTGCAGGACACAGCCGCGCGAAAGCACCCGGATCATCCACCCACAGCCGCACGGCAAACCCCTGCTCGGCAACCAGCTGCCGGGCCAGACGCCAGGTCACGCCGATGTCGCCGAAGTTGTCCACCACCGTGCAGAAGATGTCCCAGCGTTTGCGCATGCAGAGTGTTCCGGTTGAATACTTGCGACATTATGCCCTGCTGCGCTGAAATAGCCGCGCCGCTGTGACTGCTGATGCTCTTGTCGTGGGAGCGGCGACTCGCCGCGAAAGCTGTTCAAGCAGATTAAACGCTCGCGCCGAGGGCGACGCACAGCTGTGGCAGGTCGCCATGGCGGATTGTTCGCTGCGCTGCTGAACCCGGCCTGCTTCAGTGATTAGTCATGCTTAAAGGAATTACCCTGCAACAATAGCTTACAGCGCTGGGTACTGCGGTTTGCTCTTTATCCGCGCTTTTGCCACCCTGAATGAAAATCGAAGTCGCTCCGCAAAGAGCACCCAGCCGAAGGATCAGAACATGAGCGTTCGCAGCAATATCATCGACCTGCAGAGCAGCATCAACCAGGCCGTACTCGGTCAGGACGCGGTGGTAAGGCAAATCCTCCTGGCCCTGCTGGCTGACGGCCACGTGCTGCTGGAAAGCCTCCCCGGGCTGGCCAAGACCCGCACCGTACGGGCGCTGGCCAGGCACCTGCAGGCCGACATGAGCCGCATCCAGTTCACCCCCGACCTGCTGCCTTCGGACATCACCGGTACCGAAGTGCTGCACAGCGAAGGTGGCAACCATGTCATCCAGTTCCAGCAGGGACCGCTGTTCGGCAACGTAATCCTCGCCGACGAGATCAACCGTGCGCCGGCCAAGGTGCAGGCCGCACTGCTCGAAGCCATGGAAGAACGGCAGATCACTGTGGCCGGCAAAAGTCACGCGCTGCCCGAACTGTTCATGGTGCTGGCCACACAGAACCCGATCGAGCAGGAAGGCACTTATCCGTTGCCCGAAGCACAGATGGACCGCTTCCTGATGAAAATCCTCATGGACTACCCCAAACCCGGCGACGAAGCCGAGGTGCTGCGGCTGTTGCGTGGCGAGGAAACGGCCAGGGTGAATCATTCGACAGCGACCACTGAGCTGGTTCTGGCGCAGCAGGTGCTGTTCGATGCCCGCCGCGAACTGAGCACTGTGCATGTATCGGCCAGCATCGACAGCCACATCATCGATCTGGTCAACGCCACCCGCCACCCGAATGATTACGACGCCGATCTGGCCCAGTGGATCCGCATCGGCACCAGCCCGCGCGGCGCCATCAGTCTGGATCGTGCCGCCCGCGCCAATGCCTGGCTGGAAGGCCGCGAGTTCGTTACCCCGGACGACCTGCGGCAGATCATCCATCCGGTATTACGCCATCGCCTGCAACTGTCCTACGACGCGGTCGCCGATGGCATCAGCGCCGATCAGGTACTCGACCGCCTGCTGGATAAAGTGGCCATCCCGGCCTGAGTGAGCGGTCATGTCCGAAGTCAGCGCCCGTGAAGCCGATGGTCTGGTATACGCCTCTCTGGCGCAGTTGCTGCGTCTGGAGCAGCCGGCCCAGCACCTCGGTTTCAGCAGCCGGCAGCCGCTGGGCAGTATCCTGGCCGGCCAGCACAATTCGCGCTTGCGCGGGCGCGGCCTGAATTTCGAGGAACTGCGTCGCTACCAGCCCGGTGACGACCTGCGGCATATCGACTGGCGCGTCAGCCTGCGTCAGGGCAAACCCTTCGTGCGTAGCTTCAGCGAGGAGCGCGACCGCCCGGCGCTGATCCTGGTCGACCAGCGCATGGACATGTTCTTCGGCTCCAAACGCAGCCTGAAATCCTGCACCGCCGCAGAGCTGGCCGCGCTGGCCGCCTGGATGGTCTTTCACAGTGGCGACCGGGTCGGCGGGCTGGTGTTCAATGACCAGCAGATCGAGCGCATTGCGCCGCTGCGCAGCCGCCAGCGCATCGAGCAGCTATGCGCCGTGATCATTCGCCAGAACCATGCGCTGGCCGCCGACAACCCGGACATCGACAGCCGTGGCCAGCTCGACAAGGTGCTGCATGAGTGTCTGGCGCTGGCCAATCACGACCACCTGATCTGCATCATCAGCGACTTTGCCGGCACCACCCCGCAGACCCTCAAACTGCTGCGCCAGCTGGCCGCGCATAACGATGTGATCGCCCTGCAGGTGTATGACCCGATAGCCCTGAGCATTCCGCAGAACGGCCATCTGCTGATCACCCAGGGCGAACTGCAGGTCGAGCTGGCGGTCGGCCGCAAGCAGGTACACAAGCCGCTCAGCGCCTTCAGCAGCGGGCGTCTGCGCGAGGTGGCCGAACTGTTGCGGCGCAGCCGGATTCCCTTGCTGATGATCAGCACCGGCGAAGAAACGCTGCCGCAACTGCGCTTCGAACTGGGCAAATACAGCGGGCCAAGCCGATGAGCGAAGCCGCGAATATTTCCCAGCTGCAGAATCTGCCGTTGCCGCCGCCGGTCAGTTACTGGCCACAGACCTGGGGCTGGCTGGCGCTATTGCTGATCCTGCTCGGCGTTGCACTGTTCTATGCTGGCCGTGCCCTGTGGCGCTGGCGACAGAACCGCTACCGCCGCGCGGCGCTGGCCGAGCTGCAGTTGATCGAAAGCACCCTGGGCAGTAGCGGCAGCCGCCACGCCCTGCGTCAGTTACCCGATCTGCTAAAGCGCACGGCGCTGTCAATGCCCGGCCGGCCGGAGGTCAGCAGTCTGCACGCCGGCGCCTGGCAGGACTTTCTGCAACGCTGCAGTGCCAGCCAGCTGCCGGCGGATTTCAGCCGGCAGCTGGCCGACCTCAGCTATGCCCCGGATGCGCACCTGCAGGCACTGGGCGAGCCACAGGTGCAGGAACTGCTCGGCGTCTGCCGGCACTGGCTGGAGCAGCACCATGTGGCAGTTTGACTACCCCTGGCTGTTCATCCTGCTGCCGTTGCCGCTGCTCGGCTGGCGCTATCTGCCCGCCTACCGGGAAGCCCGTCAGGCCCTGCGCACACCGTTTTTCGGTGCCATGAGCCAGGCCCTGGGGATTGCCCCGCAGCAATCCGGGGTACGCCAGAACCGCCGGCAACTGGCACTCAACCTGCTGGTCTGGGGCCTGCTGCTGATCGCTCTGGCACGCCCGGTATGGGTCGAGCCGCCATTGCAGCAGACCAAACCGGCGCGCGATCTATTGCTGGCCATCGATATCTCACAATCCATGGAAGCCAAAGATTACCTGGGCAAGGACGGCAGCACGGTGGACCGTCTGACTGCGGTCAAACAGGTAGTGCAGGACTTCATCGACAAACGCCCGGATGACCGCCTGGGGCTGATCCTGTTCGGCGGCGGCGCCTTTGCCCAGGCACCACTGACCCTCGACCACGGCAGCCTGAAAATCCTCCTCGATCAGGCCGGCATCGGCATGGCCGGGCCGAACACGGCAATCGGCGATGCCATCGGTCTGGGCATCAAGATGCTCGACAACAGTGAACAGCCGGACAAGACCCTGATCCTGCTCACCGATGGCAACGATAATCACAGCGTGATCCCGCCGGACCAGGCAGCCAAGCTGGCAGCGGAAAAGCACATCCGCATCCATGCCATCGGTATCGGCGACCCGCAAACCACCGGAGAAAACCGCGTCGACAGCAAGGCGCTGCAGATGATTGCCGACACCACAGACGGCCGCAGCTTCATGGCCAGCGACAGTTCGGCGCTGGCCGCGGTGTACCAGACGCTGGACGACATCACCCCGCACGAAGTGCAGCACCTGAGCTTCCAGCCCAAGCGCGAGCTGTATTTCTGGCCGCTCGGGCTGGCCCTGCTGTTGCTGACGGCCTATCACGGCATGGCTGCCATGTGGGCGATCCGGCCGCAAGCCACAACCAGCAACGAGAGTGAGGTCGAATAATGGAAATCGACCTGAATAACCTGCACTTTATCCGCCCGCTGTGGCTGCTGCTGATTCTGCCGGCGCTCCTGCTGCCCTGGTTCTGGCACCGTCAGCACAACACCAGCCAGCGCCTGCGCGCGGTATTCGCCCCACACCTGCTCAAACACCTGGTGATCAAGCCGCAGGATCAGCAGCGCCTGCGACCGGTTTGGCTGCTCGGTGCCGTATTGGCGCTAGGTGCGCTGGCCGTTGCCGGACCGACCTGGGAACTGGATCGGCCACCATTTCTGCAGGACAAGGCGCCACTGATACTCGCCGTCGACCTGTCACCCTCGATGGATGCCAGCGACATCGCACCCACCCGCCTGGAAGCGGTAAAGAACAAGCTGCGCGACTTGCTCAAGCGCCGCAGTGGTGCGCCTACCGCGCTGATCGCCTATGCCGGCAGTGCCCATCTGGTATTGCCGCCCACCGATGACCCGGAATTGCTGGAATCCTATATCGCGGCGTTGTCCACCGACCTGCTCGACACGCCCGGGAAAAACGCCCTGGCTGTCACCGAAGAGGCAGTGCGCCTGCTCGCTGCAGAGAAAAGCCCCGGCAGCCTGGTGCTGATCAGCGATGGCGCCGACACCAGCCAGCTGCCGGCACTCAGCCAGCAGCTCAAGGATTCACCCGAAGATCTGCAAGTGCTGGTGCTGGCGGTCGGTCATCAGAGCGGTGGCCTGATCACCGACAGCAACGGCGCACCCCGTCTGGACAGCAGCGGCAAGCCGATCATCAGCGAATTCGACAAGGATGCGCTGGAGCAACTGGCCGATGCCCTGGACGCCCCGCTGGGCAGCCTGACGCAGAATGACGACGATCTGGACTGGATCCAGTTGCACGCCCAGCAGCACTTCAATGCGGCCAACCCGGACAATGACCAGCTGCACTGGAAAGACATGGGCTACTGGCTGTGCTGGCTGTTGCTGCCGCTGACATGGCTGGGCATCCGCAAGGGCTGGAGCGTCAGCTGGCTGCCGGCCGTGCTGCTGACCATCGGTTTGTGCCTGCCCGCCGGCCAGGCCCGGGCCGGCTGGCTGGCCGATGCCTTTCTTACCCCGGACCAGCAGGGCCGCTGGTACTTCGAACACGACAAATTGCCTGCCGCTGCGCAGCACTTCAACGATCTCTACTGGAAGGGACTGGCCGCCTACCAGGCTGCCGAGTTCAATGATGCGCTGGCCAGCTTCGCACGCATGGCCAATGGCCCGGAGCCACAAAGACCGGCCGCCTACTTCTATATCGGCAATAGCCAGGCGCGTCTGCATCGCTATCCGGAAGCCATCACCGCCTATCAGGAAGCCTTGCGCCTGCAACCCGACTTTCCCCAGGCCAGCTTCAACCTCAAGCTGGTCACCGAACTGCAACGGCAGTTCGAGATCGACCAGCAGTTTGCCCCCAAGGATGACGAAGGCACCGAGCAATACGACGACAAGGGCAAACCCGGCAAAGGCAAGGACGCGCTGATCATGAATGCCCCCAAACAGACGTCCGCCGAGGTCTGGTTGCGCAACCTGAGCACTTCACCAGCGGCGTTCCTGCGCCGCAAGTTCAAGCTGCAACAGGCCGACACAGCGGCAGCCGGGGTGACACCATGAGGGGCTGGTTGCTGATCGCCACCCTGCTCGCCTGCATGGGTCAGGCGCTGGCCGATCCACAGGTGCGCGTGGAAACCCGCCTGCAACCTGCAGCGCCGTACCAGGTCGGCAGCACCCTGCGTCTGGAAGTCGATCTGCTGACCACCAGCTGGTTTACCCAGGCACCGCAACCCGCCGTGCTGGACCTGCCCGGCACACTGATCACACCGCCCAATGGTCAGGCCGACAAGCTCACCGAAAACATCGACGGCACACCCTACTTCGGCCTGCGCCTGACCTACCTGATCAGCCCGACTGCGGCCGGCGAGTACAACATTCCGGCCCTGCCCTTCAGTCTGCGTCTGGGTCAGGCCAATGCCGCAATCGACGTCAGCACCCAAGCGCTGCGTTTCAGCGTAACCGCCCCGGCGGCAGGCACTACAGCCACCAGCCAACTGGTTGCCAGTGGCGTGCGTATCGAACAGCGGCTGGATAAATCCGCGACAGCGCTGAAAGTCGGCGACCGCATCACGCGGCGCATCCAGATCCAGGCCGATGATGCCCAGGCGATGCTCATACCACCCGTCGAGTTCAGCGAAATTCCCGGCCTCAAGCGTTACCTGCAGCCAGCCGAAGTCAGCGTCTTGAGCAACGGCCGCGGCAGCACCGATGGCGGCCAGCGTGTCGACAGCGTCAGCTATACGGTCGAGGAAGCGGGTGACTACACACTGCCGGCGATCGAACTGCCCTGGTGGGACAGCCACTCGCAGCAGGCACGCAGCAGCAGCGTGCCGGCCGTTGAATTCAGCGCCAGTGCTGGCAGCAGTTACCAGCTGCCCTTCTCCCTTGAGGCCGACCTGGAAAAGCTTGGTCGCGGTCGCCTGATCAGGGTTTCGCGGCCGTTCATGCTGCTCACAGGTGCGTTGATCCTGCTTGGCTTCTGCGCTTATCTGACGCGCCAGCATACCCGCGCAGCATTGCAACAGCTGCAGAACTGGCGCAATCGCCGGCACGCGCAGTGGCTGGCATCTGAAGCCTTTGCCTGGCGTGAGCTGCAACGTGCGCTGGGCAAACAGGCGCTGCCGCTGAGCGAGCTGTATCGCTGGCTGTCACGCAGTCAGGGGCATACCGATTTGCAAGCCCTCGCCGCGCAGCTGCCGGCCAACGCAGCCAGCAGCCTGCAGCAATACCTGGGCAGCCATTACGCCAGCCAGCAGCCGCCACAGGGCGACACGTCGGCATTGCGTCCGGGCCTGCAGCAGCTGCGCAAGCAAATCAGGGCACAAGCGCGTAGCCAGGCCAGGCAGTTCCGCCTGCAACCACTGCGCCCCTGGGCAGCGGCTGACAGCGACGATTGCGCCATAAGCGATGGCCATCCGGCAAAGAGCCGCTGATCAATGGCCGCCACGCCGTCCACAGGGCAAATTGCATTTGCGCTTTGCGCCGATGATTGCCACTCTCGGCGTTCAACCACCGCAACAAAAACAATAAAGCGGGCGCCTGCAGGCACCCGGTAACTCGCAGCAATGGAGAACCTCCCGATGCCCCTGAAACGAAAATTACTCCCCGGCCTGGCGCTGGCGGCAGCGGCCTGTCTGTCACTGGCGCAATCCGTCCATGCCGCTGACAAACCGAACATTCTGGTGATCTGGGGTGATGATATCGGCGTGCACAACATCAGCCTGTACAACCACGGCATTCAGGGCTTCCGCACACCGAACATCGACCGTATCGGCCAGCAGGGCGCACTGTTTACCGATGCCTATGGCGAGCAGTCCTGCACTGCCGGGCGCTCGGCCTTTATCCTCGGCGAACACCCGTTCCGTACCGGCCTGCTGACTGTCGGCTTTCCCGGCAGTGACCAGGGCATTCCGGACTGGGCGCCAACCATGGCCGATGCGCTCAAGGACCAGGGCTACACCACCGGCCAGTTCGGCAAGAACCACCTGGGCGACCAGGACAAGCATCTGCCGACTGCCCATGGTTTCGATGAGTTCTTCGGCAACCTCTACCACCTGAATGCCGAGGAAGAACCGGAGACCTACTACTATCCGAAGGATCCGGAATTCCGCAAGAAATTCGGCCCGCGCGGCGTGATCCACTCCTATGCCGACGGCAAGATCGAGGACACCGGCCCGCTGACCCGCGAGCGCATGGAAACCATCGATGAAGAGATCCTGGTCAACACCAAGAACTTCATCGACAAGGCGGTCAAGGCTGACAAACCGTTCTTCGTCTGGTTCAGCACCACCCGCATGCACGTCTGGACTCACCTGTCGAAAAAATGGCAGGGCAAGACCGGCAAAGGCCTGTACCCGGACGGCATGGCCGAACACGATGCAATGGTCGGCGAACTGCTCGATCAACTGGATGAGCTGAAGATCGCCGACAACACCATCATCATGTACAGCACCGACAACGGTGCGCAGAAGGTCACCTGGCCCGATGGCGGTACCAGCCCCTTCCATGGCGAGAAAGGCACCTCCTTCGAGGGTGGCCACCGTGTGCCGTTGCTGGTCAAGTGGCCTGGCGTGATCAAGCCCGGCACCTTCTACAACGACATGATTGCGCACAACGACTGGATGCCGACCTTCCTCGCCGCCGCCGGCAATGACACGCTGGTCAAGGATCTGGCCAAAGGCACCAAGATCAACGGCAAGGAATACCGCGTACATCTGGACGGCTACAACTACCTGCCCTACTTCAAGGGTGAAGTGCCGAATGTGCCGCGCGAAAGCTACTTCTACTTCGGTCAGGGTGGCGAATTGAATGCCATGCGCTGGAATGACTTCAAGATCAGCTTCGCCACGGTCGACGGCAATATCGCCATGGGTACCCGTACCGTAACCAACTGGCCAACTGTCACCAACCTCAAGGAAGACCCCTACGAGACCGCACCCTACGAATCCCTTACCTACATGAGATGGGCGGCCGACATGATGTGGATCGGCGAGCCGGTAGGCAGGGAACTGCAGAAGTTCATTGCCACTTTCCCTGAATACCCGTTCCAGGAAGGCAATAACCGTAACCCTGCCGGTTTCAACTACAACTCCTACAAGGCCATGCAGATGGTCAATCAGCTAGAGGGCGTCAAGCCGCTGCTGGAGAAACTCAAGGGTCTGCAAAAGCTGACCAGCTGGGGTTCCAGTAACGAGTAACAGTCGATACAGAAGCAAAAAAGCGGGGGCGATAATCGCCCCCGCTTTTTTATCCCTTAGCCCCGGCGACTTGCGCTGCGTAGCGGTTTGCTGTGGTTCTTCTCCAGCAGGTACTGCTCGACCTTGTGCACCGCCTCATCCAGGCAACGGCGCATGACCCGCGAGTCCGGCAACATGCTGCTGTCCGACACGAAAGTGATGCCCACCCGGTCGCAGTAGAAGCTGGTGGTGAACATCAGCCCGCAGCCACTGAACAGCGGCGGTATGCCGGTAAAGCCGATCAGGCGTGCGCCCATCAGATACAGCGGCTTCTCCGACCCTGTCATTTCGGACACGCCACAGTTGCCTGCCGAGAGCACTTCCCGCGTCACGCTGTTCTTGCTGTTGGCCGTTCGCCCCAGCCAGGCCATCAGCGGCGCCGGCAGGTTCTCGTAGAGCGAGCGCAAGCGGAAACTGGTCAGCTCCTCGTTCTCGATACTTTGCAGTTCCGGATGGGTGGCAAAAATCGCCTGCAGACGCGACACCGGATAATCCAGATCGGTATGCATGGCTACCTGGGTGACGGCGATGTTGTTGCCAATCAGGGCATGCGCGCCGGCATTGCGCACATTCACCGCCAGCATGGCCTGTAACGGTTCAGCACCAAGCTCGTTCAGCCCCTGCAGGTAGCTGCGCATCGCCTCGCCACAAATCGCCAGTAACGCATGACTGACCGTGGCCCCGGGCACTTCGGCGGCATACTTTTCCAGAAGCGCGCGGGGATAAAAACCGCCGTCGAATACCCGTGATGAACTCAACGGGGCGGCAAATCTGGTAGAGGGGGTACCGGAAACACTTTCGCCATCGATCGCACGCCGCGCCAACCGCAGGGCCAGCCCCGTCGCTATGCGCCCCAGGGTGCTCCAGTTGGACGCCAGTTGCAGCGCAAGGCGCGAACTGCGCAAGGTATTGTTGAGCAGACCGAAGGCCAGCATCTGGGTGGTCGATGGGGCCTTTGCCACCAGATGCGCGACTTTCTGCTGCGAGTGTTCGTGCTGCTGGGGATCGGCTGTATACAGGTGCAACGACTGCATCAACTCCAGCGCGGTGAACTCATCCATGGCGCCGTGATGGACCTTGAGATACAGGGCAAAGGAGTTCGCCGGGCAACCCTCGACATTGTCCAGCCCCTCGATCACATACAACTCCCAGAGTGGGCGGCTGAGGTCCAGTGGCCGTGAGTGCAGGCGGGCAATCTGGATACAGAACTGTCGCCAGTCACCGGGCTTGGGCAGGCCCAGATGGCGGATATGAAAATCCAGATCGAAGCGCTGATCATTTTCCCAGTAGGGAAAGTCGATATTGCCCGGGGTCTGGCGGATCTTCTGGCGGAATACCGGCGCTGAATTCAGGCGATTGGCGATGTGCTGGCGAATCTGGGTAAAGCGCACGAAATCGCCGCCCAGCGCCGACTGGTCATAGAGATACAGCAGACTGATATGGGTGGGGCTTTCGGTCTTTTCCAGAAACAGGAAATTGGCGTCTTCACTATCGACCTGGTAAATCGCCACTAGGCGGCCTCCGCAGCATTTGCTTTGTGTTTTCTGCTTTCCGGGATTTTTTCACGGATAAAAGCCGCAGCCTTTTTCAACGCGTCACGGCTTTCCGGCAGAAAGGCAAAGGCCTGCCAGACATGCGGCACCTTGCGCCAGATATCCACTTTGACCTCAACCTGGTAGCTATGCCCGCGACGGGCCATGCGCAGGCTGTCATCCAGCAGCATTTCCGAATCACTCACCTGCACATAGAGCGGCGGCAAGCCGTGATAATCGCCAAACAGCGGTGAAACCCGCGGGTCATCAATGGCAAATTCGCCGACATACAGCAAGCGCGGATTGATCGCGCGCTGGTGTGCCGCCGGCAAGGCCTTGTCACTGGCGGCGTTTTTCCAGCGCGAAGCCGCGCTGTCGCTGACATCCAGCAGCGGTGACAGCATGTAGGCGCAGGCCGGCGCGGGCAGGCCCGCATCGCGAATCGCCAGCAGCGTGGACAAGGTCAGGCCGCCGCCGGCCGAGTCGCCGGCAATCACTATCTGTTCAGGCGCGTAGCCTTTTTTCAGCAGCCAGCGGTAAGCCAGCAGCGCATCGTCCAGACAGGCCGGAAACGGGTGCTCCGGTGCCAGCCGGTAATACGCCATCAGCGCCTTGGCATCGGCCAGGCGGCACAAGCGGCTGACCATCCCGGTATGGGTGTTGGGCATCCGCAGGATGTAGGCACCACCGGGCAAATACAGGATCACCCGCTTCTTCGGCTTGTCATCGTGACAGACCCACTCGGCATCGAAGGGTGCGCCGGTGATTCTTACGGCCTTGCGCGAGGTATGCCGGGGAATACCCAGCTGACCTACGGTCAGATCCATCACCTTGACCAGCGTGCGCACCCGGTCAACCGAACCGAGGAAGCGGAACAACGGTTTCATGCTCAGACTCAACTGCAGGTTGAGCATGTCCGTCTGCCAGCTTTGCATCATCTTCAGGCACCCTTGATGTATTGATCGCGCAACACACGCTTGAGAATCTTGCCTGACGGGTTGCGCGGAATGGCTTCGACAAACAGCACCTTCTTCGGCAACTTGTAGCGTGCGAGTTTTTCCCCACAGAAATCGATGATGCTCTCCGCGCTGACCTTGGTCTGATCGGCCACGACGATGGCGCAGGCAATTTCGCCCCACTTCTCGTCTGGCAGGCCGATCACCGCCACTTCGCCGATACCCGGAATACCGATGATCACGCTCTCGACTTCGGCCGGATAGATGTTCTCGCCGCCGGAGATGATCATGTCCTTGATACGGTCCTTGATGTACAGGTAGCCCTCGTCATCGATCTCGCCGATATCACCGGTGCGGAACCAGCCATTCTCGAAAGCGTCACGGGTAGCATCGGGACGGTTCCAGTATTCCTTGAGCAGGAAATCCGAACGAAGCACCACTTCACCTTCGCCGCGCTCGCTGATCGTGCCCTCGGCATCCCGTACCGCGAGGTCGGTAAACATGCAGGCACGTCCGGCCGAACCGACCTTGCGCAGGGCATCTTCATTGAGCAGCAAGGTGCCGCCACCACAGGACTCGGTCAGTGCATAACCCTGCACCACCTGCATGTTCTTGGCCGCGTAAATCTTGATCAGGGCCTCGGGCATCGGCGCGCCGCCGGTGATGAAGTAACGGAAGTTCGGCGCATCCAGCTCGGCAAACTGCGGCACCTGGCGCATGAAGTTGAGGATCGCCGGTACTGCACCGCCAATCGACACGCGCTCGTCGACAATCAGTGACCAGACTGTCATCGGATCGAACTGCGGCATGGAAATCAGGGTGATCCCGCGCATGGCACAGAAAATCACCGTGGTCAGTGCCGCCACATGGAACATCGGCAACGGCAACAGAACCCGGTCTTCATAACGTACATCGACGGTCAGCGCCCAGGCACTGGCTGCCGTGGTCACCGAATCATGGGTATGCACCACGCCCTTGGGATTGCCGGTGGTTCCCGAGGTATACATGATGAACACATTGTCGGAACCGCCACAGACCACTTCCGGCTCTGCAGCATCAGCACTCTTGACCCGCGCAACCAGGGAAGTCTTGCCGGCCGTGGCCGGAACCCACTCCCTGACGGTACACGGATGGCTGGTACCGGCCTTGACCGCCTCGACGGTTTCGGCAAAGACATCGCCGTAGAACAGTACCGAACTGCCGCTGTCGGAGAGGATGAATTCCAGTTCGGCTGCTGCCAGGCGCGTATTGAGCGGCACCGCTATCGCACCGATCTTGGCCGCCGCATAAAACAGGCAGCAGAATTCCATGCTGTTGGGCATCAGCAGCGCCACCCGGTCACCCTTGCACACATCCAGAGTGCGCAACACATCTGCACACTGGTTGATGCGTTCATTCATTTGCCGATAATTCACGCGGACTCCGCTGGATGGCTCGACATAAGCCTCCAGCTCGGGAGAAACCACAGCCCGCTGTTTGAACATAGCGCCGATATTTTTCATGAAAAATCTCCGATATTTATAAAGTTGTAGTTACGCCTTGGCCTTTGGCGAACGGCGTGGAGAAGCTGGCTTGGACTTGGGCTTGGGCTTGGTGCCGGCAACCTCGGCTTGCAGATTGCTGAATGCCTGCTGGATCAATGTGGCCAAGCGGTAAGGTTCATGCACCGCCTCGGGTGCCGCTGCAATGGCCAGACAGATATCCTTGTTGACGCTGGCAAAGGTGACATTCAAGCCGGCGCCGGGCGGCAGGATCGGCAGGCCGTGAAAGGCCACCATGGGCGCCCCGGCCAGATAAAGCTGCTCGGCAGGCCCCTTCATGTTCGAGATCACCAGATTGGCACTGGGAATCTTGCCGAATACCGGCAGGGTATCGGTCAGCGCCAGACTGCCGGCCAGCAGCAGGGTGTACACCTGACGGGTCGCCTTCTGCATGCCGCGGCCCTTGTCCTTGGCCGACTGCGTGGCAGCATTGATCTGCTGCAAGCGCTCGCTGATCGAGGCCCTGGGCTTGCCCATGGCAATCAGTTCGACCGCCACCTGATTGCCTTCCTGATCACCGGACTCTGCACGCAGGGACATCGGCATGAAAGCCACCAGCGGCTTGCTGACAGAGGCTTTGTGCTCATGCAGGTAGTCGTGCAGGGCCTGATCGATAAAGGTCATGACCACATCGTTGACCGAAGTCCCGGTGGCTTTGGCCAGTTCCTTGACCTCATCCAGCGGCAATTCGATGTTGGCGTAGGCACGTGCTGCCGACTGGGCGGTGTTGTTGTACAGGCACCGTGGCGCGGTAAAGGGCAGCGAGGTCCCTCTGGACTTCAGGTTGAGCGACTGTGCCCCGATACTGACTGCTTCGCTGCCCATGCCGATCAGGTCACCGGGCAATTTGCTCAGGCGCTGGAACAGGCCCTGGATTTTTTCCATTTGCGAAGGGCTCGGCCGGCGCGCGCGGGGCTTGGGCGCCTTGACGTTGGCCATCCACGGGGCGGTGAAGGCTTTGCTGCGCGACGACTCACTGAGACTCTCGCGCATTACCCGCAAACCGCCTTCACCATCAATCAGGGCATGGTGCACCTTGGTCAGCAACGCCACCCGGTCCCCCTCGATGCCGTCTATCACATAGCATTCCCAGAGCGGGTGGCCACGGTCCAGCAGGCTGGTATTGAGAAAGGAAATGGTCTCGTAGAACTGCTCCATCGAACCGGGGCTTGGCAGTGAGATCGAGCGCACGTGATAGGTCATGTCCGGCTTGACCGTTTCCCAGGCCGCCAGACCCTGCTCCAGCCACTTCAGCTTGCGATTGAACGGCGCGACAGGCTGGCTGTTGCGATAAGCCTCGACCATGCGGGGAACAAAGGTTGCCTCCTGCCCGGCCGGCTTCTTGAACATCATGAAGGCGGTCATGTGCAAACGGCGTGTGGCGTTTTCCATCAGCAGGAAAACCATATCCATCGGGCTAATCTTGGTCATTCTGTCACCTCCGGTGACTGCTCGGTTTTGTCGATCAATGCTTCAAGTACATCAATTTCCTTGACGAAGTAGTTGAACAGAATCCAGCCATCGGCGAGCACGGCACGGTCGGTCAGAATGCACAGGTTTGCTTTACCGGCATAACTCCACAGCGTCATGTTGAGCGCGGTTCCGTCAAAGATCTGCCCGGTGGAAAACCAGTTTTCGACTTTCCACTTGTCGAGGAACAGGTCCTCCTTGGGGCCGGGCACATTGGAAAGCGCCAGATTGCCGAAGAAGCCGACACCGCCCTTCTTGCGCTTGATCAGATAGGTCAGCAGCCTGATCGCCCAGTTTGGCAGGATGTTGATCAGGGCACTGATGTCGGCACCTGCTTCCTTGACTTCGGCCATGTGCTGCTTCATCTCGATATTCGCTTCACGGGTCGCCATCAGGCGCTGGAGCGGATCGGCAATCTCGCTGTGAAACCAGCAGAAATCCGCAGAAGCAAAATTGCCCAGGCCTTCCATACCCTCGGGGCGTACGCCGGCAAATGGCGTACCGGCAATCAGCGGGTGAGCATCGGCGTTGAAATCCATCGACAGCAGCAGGTTGCGTACCGCACCCGCAGCGCAGGCACCGAACACATCATTGATGGTGACCTTGAAATGCTTGCTGATGCGGATCAGGCGACCCAGCGGCACCGTGTCACAGACGAAGGTACGCCCGGCACTCAGCACCACATTGATCGGGGTTTTTTTCATCTGCGAGAAGTCGGGATGCACCGGCTTGCCGGAAAGCTTCTCACGCTGGTCCATGGCGCGCTTTTTCCGCAGGCCACTGACTACCTTGGGCAGGTTGTTGATAAGGAAGCCCGGCAGGTCACGCAACGAGGTTGCAAAGCGGCGGAACCAGGAAGGATAAGGTTCGGGATTCCACGCCGGAAAGTTCTCCCGGTGATCTTCCGGCAGGGGTTGGTAAAAGCGTTTCATCAACCAGCCGGCGCCGACACCATCGACATAGGCATGGTGCACAATCATCACCAGAGCCACCTTGCCGCCTTCCAGACCTTCGATCACCCACTGCGTCCATAGCGGCCGGTCGCGATCGAGCTTGTAGGCATACAGCTGCGACATGAGTTCGCAGAGTGCCTTGTGGTCACCGGGGGCCGGGCAGGCAATCCGGCGCAAATGGTAGGCCAGGTTGAAATCGGGATCATCGACCCAGTACGGATGGCCGAGCCCCAACGGCGCGGGGGCAACCTTCCAGCGAAACGGCGGGATCAGATGCAGTCGACTTTCGATATCGCGATAGTACTTGTCGAATGACCATCCTTCCGGGTCCGTGCTCGGATCGATGATGGCAATCTTGAAGGTGTGTTGATAAGCACGGGATGTTTCCGTGCTGAGCATAAAGGCATCTGCCCCGCCCATTCGTTTCATGCTGCACCTCGCTCTGGGTGTTCAATGCATATCCGCTCAACGGGGTTTTGCAATATCCCGCTGCTGATCGACAAGCGACCTCGCCCGGAAGTAGCGACTGCATCTACTGCCCCCCTCCGCGCAACACAACTAACAGTAGACTCATTCAACCGGTCCGGCATTTATATTCAGGCCAGCTCATCACCCATCCAAGCACTGCCAGCAGAAAGTGCTTTCCTCATGCCTCAACCGCCTGGCACACCCAGAACAAGCCATTCGCCACGCTGGAATTTCGATAACCAGCACCCTAAAACCTCTCAGGCAAAGCCAAGCCACAGGCAGCGTTTCAACTTATGCCAAAGCTGTAACCAATTCAAATAATATCCATTTGTAGCGCACAAACTCGCGCCCATGTGCATTCTTCTCTACGACTTTAGTCTTGCTCTCCTCCATGCATACCCATTTAATTTCAATGAGATAGCCGCATTAATGACTTGTCGGGCATGGTTGAAATCCTTATATGCAAAAAAGTACTAAGCATAGAACCAAAAAACAGGTAGGCTAACTCTTAACTGAATACCCTGCAGGGTATGGACGAGAGGAGATAGATCATGCGCCCACAGGTTGATGCCTTTTTTGACCCCGCCACCTACACCTACAGCTACGTAGTCAGCGACCCTGACAGCAAACACTGCGCCATTATCGACTCGGTACTCGATTACGACCCGGCAGCCGGGCGCACGTCCACGGCCAGCGCCGACCGCCTGATAGCCCATGTGCGCGAAAACGGTTTGACCGTCGACTGGTTGCTGGAAACCCACGTACATGCCGATCACCTGTCCGCCGCGCCCTATCTGAAGCGCGAACTGGGTGGCCAGCTGGCCATCGGTGAAAACATCACCGTGGTGCAGGACACCTTCGGCAAACTGTTCAATGCCGGCAGCGAATTTGCCACCGACGGACGCCAGTTCGATCGCCTGTTCAAGGATGGCGATACCTTCCGGATCGGCGGCCTGCAGGCGCGTGCCCTGCACACCCCGGGGCACACCCCGGCCTGCATGACCTACGTGATCGAAGATGCCGGTTTTGTCGGCGACACCCTGTTCATGCCGGATTACGGCACCGCCCGCTGTGACTTCCCCGGCGGCGACGCACGCGTCCTGTTTGCCTCGATTCGCAAGCTGTTCGCCCTGCCGGATGCCACCCGCCTGTTCATGTGCCACGACTACAAGGCACCCGGCCGCGACGACTACCGCTACGAAACCACGGTAGCCGAGGAGCGCGCCAGAAATGTACATGTGCATGAAGGCGTCAGTGAAGATGACTTCGTCGCCATGCGCAGTGCCCGCGATGCCACGCTCGGCATGCCGACCCTGATCCTGCCTTCGGTGCAGCTGAACATGCGTGCCGGACAGATGCCGCCTGCCGAAGACAATGGCGTGCGCTATCTGAAAATCCCCCTCGACGTACTCTGAGGAACAGTCCATGGACTCGCTCAAGCGCCTGACACCGTTCATTGCCGTATCGGCACAGCTGCAACCTGCCGACATGGGCACACTTGCTGCGGCCGGTTTTCGCAGCGTGATCAACAACCGCCCGGATGGTGAAAGCGAAGGCCAGCCAAGTTCGGCGCAGATCGAAGCTGCCGCCCGTGCCAGCGGTCTGGACTACCACCATCTGCCGGTTGTCTCCGGACAAATCAGTGACGAGAACATCGAGGACTTCAGCAACCTGCTGAAAAAGGTTCGCGGTCCGTTGCTGGCCTTTTGCCGTACCGGTACCCGCTCCACCTGCCTGTGGGCGCTGAGCGAGGCACACCACCTGGACCCCGATGCATTGCTTGGCACGGCCAAAGAGGCCGGTTATGACCTCAGCAACTTCCAGGCCCGGCTGCAGCAACGCTGGCAGCACGAACCGCAGACGGCCTCGGCTACCGCCACGGCCCTGACGCCGACGCAACGCTACGATGTGCTGATCATCGGCGGCGGCGCTGCCGGCTGTGCAGTCAGCGCCAGTCTGATGCGCCGTGACCCGCAGCTGCGCATCGCCATCGTCGAGCCCCGCGAACAACACTACTACCAGCCGGGCTGGACGCTGGTCGGCGCGGGCATCTTCGATCGCGAACGCACCGAGCGGCCGATGGCGCGCTGCATCCCCCACGGCGTTCAATGGATTCATGCGGCCGCCTCCAGCTTCGAACCCGGGCAACAGCGCGTGGTGCTGGAAGACGGCAGCCGGGTCGGTTACCGCACACTGGTAGTGTGCCCGGGCCTGAGCCTGAACTGGGATGGCATCGAGGGCCTGAAAGAAACCCTCGGCAAGAACGGTGTGACATCCAACTACCAGTTCGAAATGGCTCCCTATACCTGGCAACTGGTACAGAACCTGCGCGGCGGACGGGCCATCTTTACCCAGCCACCGATGCCGATCAAATGCGCCGGCGCGCCGCAGAAAGCCATGTACCTGTCCTGCGACTGGTGGCAGAAACAAGGCGTACTGCACAACATCAAGGTCGATTTCTGCTCGTCCGGTGCCGTGCTGTTTGGCGTGCCGACCTTCGTTCCGCCGCTGATGAAATACGTCGAGCGCTATGGCGCACAGCTGAATTTCAACAGCACCCTGATCAAGGTCGATGGCCCGGCGCACAAGGCCTGGTTCAAACAGGTGGATGGCGAAGGCAACAGCCAGATCGTTGAGAAAGAGTTCGACTTCCTGCACGTGGTGCCACCGCAACACTCGCCGGAATTCATCCGCAACAGCCCGCTGGCCAATGCCGATGGCTGGGTCGATGCTGACCATGAAACCCTGCGTCACCCGCGCTTCGGCAATATTTTCAGCCTCGGCGATGTCTGCGCCGCGCCCAATGCCAAGACCGCTGCTGCGGTGCGCAAACAGGCACCGGTGGTGGCCGAGAACGTCCTTTCGGTGCTCGCCGGGCGTGGCCCGCGGGCGCTCTACGATGGCTATGGTTCCTGCCCGCTGACAGTCGAGCGCGGCAAGGTGGTGCTGGCCGAGTTCGGTTACGGCGGCAAGCTGCTGCCAACCTTCCCGCTCGACCCCGCGATTCCGCGGCGCATGGCCTGGGCGCTGAAAGTGAATCTGATGCCGGGCATCTACTTCGACATGATGCTGCGCGGACGAGAATGGCTGGCCTTGCCCAAGCGCCTGAGCCATGAACCGCTGGCGGTCGATGCGCCGGCTGCCTGCGACTTCGACAAAGCACCGGATAAATGAGCCTGCGCCACTGGCTGCCCTGCCTGGAGTGGGGGCGGCAGTACGACCGGCATGCAGCAGCCCAGGATGGTCTGGCGGCACTGATCGTCACCATGATGCTGATCCCGCAGAGTCTGGCCTACGCCATGCTCGCCGGTCTGCCGCCGGTGACCGGACTCTACGCCAGTATCCTGCCCCTGCTGGCCTATGCGCTGTTCGGCTCCAGCCGCACACTGGCCGTCGGCCCGGTTGCCGTAGTGTCACTGATGACCGCAGCCGCCTTGCAGTCGGTGGCGCCCGCCGGTAGCCCGGAATACGTGGGGGCAGCCATGCTGCTGGCCTTGCTGTCCGGATTGATCCTTGCCGCCATGGCCATGTTGCGGCTGGGGTTTGTCGCCAACTTCCTCAGCCATCCGGTGATCTCCGGCTTTATCAGCGCCTCGGGGATTCTTATCGCCTTCAGCCAGCTCAAGCACATTCTGGGCATCCCGGCTGCGGGCGAAACCATGCTGCAACTGGTGCCGGCGGTGCTGGGCCACCTGCAGGCAGTCAACTGGCCGACCCTGATCATCGGCGTCTCCAGTCTGGCGTTTCTCTGGTGGACGCGCAGCGGCCTCAAACCCTTGCTGACCCGTCTCGGTCTGGGTGCAACCCTGGCCGGCAACCTGACCAAGGCCGGGCCGGTGCTGGCGATCATCCTCTCGATACTGGCGGTCAAGGGACTGCATCTCGAGCAAGCGGGGGTACGCGTGGTCGGCGCGATACCCCAGGGCTTGCCGGGGCTGATGCTGCCTACCATGGACCTGCAGCTGACCCTGCAGCTACTGCCGGCGGCGTTGTTGATCAGCCTGGTGGGCTTCGTCGAGTCGATCTCGGTCGGCCAGACACTGGCAGCCAAGCGCCGTCAGCGCATCCAGCCGGATAGTGAGTTGCTTGGCCTGGGCACAGCGAATATCGCTGCGGCTCTGAGCGGTGGCTTCCCGGTGACCGGCGGCTTTTCGCGCTCGGTGGTCAACTATGATGCCGGCGCGCAGACACCGCTGGCCGGTGTGCTTACCGCCGCCGGTATCGCCATCAGCGTATTGCTGCTGACCCCGCTGCTGCACGACCTGCCGCAGGCGGTGCTGGCCGCCACCATCATCGTGGCCGTGCTCAGCCTGGTCGACCTCGGCGCACTGAAACACACCTGGCGCTATTCACGGCAGGATGGCATTGCGCAACTGGCGACCATTGCCGGCGTATTGCTGATTGGTGTTGAAACCGGTGTCATGCTCGGTGTCGGCCTGTCGCTACTGCTGTTTCTCTGGCGCACCAGCCGGCCGCACATGGCCGTCGTAGGGCAATTGCCGGGCAGCGAACACTTTCGCAACATCGACCGCTTCGATGTGGTGGAGAGTCCCGAGGTGCTGTCCTTGCGTGTCGATGAAAGCCTGTACTTCCCCAACGCGCGCTTTCTCGAGGAACGCATCAGCGAGCTGATTGCCAACCGTCCGCAGATTCGCCATCTGGTGCTGATGTGCCCCGGCGTCAATCTGATCGATGCCAGCGCCCTGGAGAGTCTGGAAAGCATTGTCGAACGGCTGCATACCGCCGGCGTGCAACTGCACCTGTCGGAAGTCAAGGGGCCGGTGATGGACCAGCTCAAGCGCTCGGATTTCCTGCAACATTTCGGCGGCAAGGTATTTGTCAGCCAGTTTGAAGCGCTGCGCAATCTGGCCCCCGAGGTAACCCGCCGCACCCTGCAACGACAGGCCTGAGCCAGCACCATTTCCCATCTGTCATTTCATCAGGAGACTACCCATGCGAACCCTGCCAATGCTGCTCTGTCTGGGCCTGAGCCTGGGCGCACAAGCCGAGGATCTGCAAAAGCTGACCGCCGAGGGCAAGGCGCTGATTCCGCCCTTCCAGCAACAACTGATGGCAACGGTGAAAAACGCCATGCAGTCCGGAGGTCCGGTCGTCGCGGTGGAATCCTGCCAGCTGCTTGCCCCGCAGATCGCCTCGCAACACAGCCAGCAACCCTGGAGCGTTGGCCGCACGTCACTGCAGGTACGCAATCCGGCCAATGCCGCGGATGCCTGGGAACAGCAGGTTCTGCAGGAGTTTGCCCAACAGCAGGCCAGTGGCCAGCCGCTGGCCGGCATGCAGAAAGTGGCCGTGGTCGACAATGAATTGCGCATCATGCAGGCCATAGCGGTGGGCGAGCCATGCCTGGCCTGTCACGGCAAGAACCTGAAGCCTGAAGTGGCTGCAAAAATTGACCAGCTCTACCCAAAGGATCAGGCACGCGGGTATGATCCGGGGCAGTTGCGTGGAGCCTTCACTCTGCGCCGAACCCTGGACAATCCGCTTGAGTGATACCCCGTTAAACCCGCACCAGGATGCCATGCTCAAACGCCTGGCCCGCATCGAAGGACAAATGCGCGGCCTGCAGGCGATGATCCGCCGCGGCGAGGAATGCGAAGATATTGCCGTGCAGTTCAGCGCGGCCCGCAAGGCGCTGGACAAGGCTTATCAGGAGTTATTGGCCTGCCTGCTTGAAGAGGCCCTGGTCGACAAGCAAACCGATAGCTCGGCAACCATGGCCAAGGTGCGCAAGATCTTCACCAAGTACACCTGAGACTGGCAGAACAGCCAGCCCAAGCCCTGGCGCCGGACAAGCAAAACAAAAAAGCCCTGAATATTCAGGGCTTTTTTGTGAAAGATGGCGGTGAAGAAGGGATTCGAACCCTTGATACGATTTCTCGTATACACGCTTTCCAGGCGTGCTCCTTCAACCGCTCGGACACTTCACCGGTACTCGGCAGACCGTAGTCCGTCGAGGCGCGCTAATTTAGCCGAAAGGTCTTCCCAAGGCAAAAGGTTTTTCAGCAGATTCATACTCTTATACGGCTTATTGAACAGAATTCCGGACTGCGCGGGCAAACCGCTACACTTTGGCGTCATAAGGCTTTACCCATTGGTTGCCCGTGGGTATGGTCGTCACCCTCTTCAACTCAAGGAACACTGTCATGACTGATCTGGTCGCTTATCAACTCGAAGACGGCATCGCCACCCTGACCCTGAGCAACGGCAAGGTCAACGCCCTTTCCCCGGATCTGATTGCTGCTTTCAATGCCGCACTGGACCGTGCCGAGCAGGATCGCGCCATTGTCATCTTTACCGGCTCACCGGGCATTCTGTCTGGCGGTTACGACCTGAAGGTGATGACCACCGGCCCGGCCAATGCCATTGCGCTGGTGACCGCCGGCTCGAAACTGACCCGGCGCATGCTTGCCCACCCCTTCCCGATCATCGCCGCCTGCCCGGGCCACGCTATCGCCAAGGGTGCCTTCCTGTTGCTCGCCGCCGATTACCGCATCGGCGTTGATGGCCCGTTCAACATTTACCTGAACGAAGTACAGATCGGCATGACCATGCACCATGCAGGTATCGCACTGGCCCGTGATCGCCTGAGCAATGCCGCTTTCCAGCGCTCGGTAATCAATGCCGAAGCCTTTTCACCGCAAGAGGCGGTGGCGGCCGGCTTCCTCGACAAGGTGGTAGCGGCTGATGAACTTGCAGCCAGCGCCCTGGCCATTGCGCAGCAGATGAAGAAACTCAACATGACCGCGCACCGCAACACCAAGCTGAAAGTGCGCAAGGCCCTGCTGGAAAGTCTGGATCAGGCCATCGAGGCCGACAGCAAGGGCAGCCTTTGATTTCGGCAGTCCATTGCAGCAGCGTAACGATCAGGCCCTGCATTAGCAGGGCCTGATCGTTTTTGCCGAGTCTTGTCTAGCTGTGATCTCTCAGTAGGTTGTTCATCCGGGGCTTTCCCGGAATTCTGGAAGTGCGACCCACCATGCCTTCCAGGAGCCCCGAATGAACTTGCATAAACATGCCCGTCTTACTCCCCGCGGTCGAGCCCTTTTGGTTCAGCGCATTCAACATGGTTTGAGAGTCGAGGAAGCCGCTCAGGCTGCCGGGGTGAGCGTGCGAACCGCCTACAAATGGCTCAAGCGCTTTCGCGAGGAAGGCGAGACCGGTCTACAAGACCGCTCGTCACGACCTCGGCACTGCCCGCATGCAACCGCCGATACGCTGATAGAGCGCGCGATTGAGCTACGCCGTGCACGCAAAACCTACCGCCAGATCGCCGGGGAAGTGGCCGTGGCCGTCAGCACCATTGCACGCCGCCTGCGACAAGCCGGCTTTCATCGTCTGGCGGAACTGGAGCCCGCGCCACCGGTAGTGCGCTACGAATATCCGACCCCCGGTGATCTACTGCATCTGGATATCAAGAAACTGGGGCGTTTCTGGCGACCAGGCCATAGGGCCACGGGCGATCGCCAGCAGAACTCCAACGGCGCGGGCTGGGAGTACGTCCATGTCGCCATCGATGATGCCAGCCGCATCGCTTTCAGCAGTCTGCACCCCGATGAGCGGGGGCGCAGTGCTTGCCAGGCCTTGCTCCGAGCGCTGCGCTACTATCGCGCGCTGGGTATTCGCTTCACCCGCATCATGACCGACAACGGCAGCTGCTATGGCTCACGCAAGTTCCGCCGCCTGGTCAAGCGGCTGGGGTTACGCCATCTGCGCACCAAGCCATATACGCCAAGGACCAACGGCAAGGCTGAGCGCTTCATCCAGACCAGTCTGCGCGAGTGGGCCTATGCCCGTAGCTACGAAAGTTCAGCGCAACGCGCACAGCACCTGATGCCTTGGCTGCATCAATATAATTGGCACCGGCCGCACGCCAGTCTCGGTTACCATCCGCCCATCAGTCGCGCACCACTTTCACTGAACAACGTACTGGGTTTACACATCTAGCGGTCTGCCTGACGCTTTGACCTCAGGCGCGCAGGCGCCGGGTCTTCCAGGTACCGATGCCGTTACCCACCAGATTGGCGAGAAACGCCCATAGTCCGGATTCCTCCGGTTTGGGCGGTTTGCCATTGGCCATGCGCCGGAGTTGGCGTGAGTACCAGACCACTTCCATCAGTGCCATGCGATCAATCGCACCGATACCGGTGCGGATCGTTTCTACGCTGTAACGCGGTTCCTGTCCGGCCAGCAGGCGGTTGGGCAGATCCGGCTCGATAGCCAGACTGCGCCCAATGCCGACCAGATCCAGCGCGCCGCTTTCCAGCGCCGCCGCCATGCCACCCAGGCTGCGGAAACCGCCGGTAACCATCAGCGGTACCTTGACCACGCCACGCACCTTTTCGGCGAACTCGAGGAAATACGCTTCGCGTTTGAGCGTGCTTGCGCTATGGCGCTGCTTGTCACTCATGGCCGGGGCCTCGTAGGTCCCGCCGGACAATTCGATCAGGTCGATGCCCTCCGCCTCGAGGGCGCGAATCACTTCAAGGGATTCCTCTTCGGTAAAACCACCACGCTGGAAATCTGCCGAATTCAGCTTGATACCTACCGGAAAACCGGGACCTACCGCAGCACGTATGGCCCGATACACTTCCAGTACGAAGCGCCGGCGATTTTCTGCCGAGCCGCCCCACTGGTCGGTACGCTGATTGGTCAGTGGCGAGAGGAACTGGCTGACCAGATAGCCGTGCGCAGCGTGAATCTGCACACCGCTGAAACCGGCCTGCTTGACCAGCGCCGCCGAACGCGCAAAGCGCTGTACCAGCGCCTCGATCTCGTCAGCCAGAAGCTCACGCGGCGGGCCGAAGAAGGCTTGCAGCGCCGGTAGAAAAGGCACCGCCGAAGGCGCAACACCTTCAGCGTTCAGGCCTTTGGGTACCTGCCGCCCCGGATGGTTTAGCTGTACCCAGCACTGGGTGCCATTGCTGTTGCCGGCGTCGGCCCAGCGCTTGAGCAGCGGCATGTCGCTGTCATCTTCCAGCACCACATTGTTCGGTTCACCCAGCGCACGCCGGTCAATCATCACGTTGCCGGTAATCAGCAGGCCGGTACCGCCCTGCGCCCAGCAGCGGTAGAGATTGACCAGGCCTTCGGTCACATGGTTGTCGGTGGTGCCCAGCGCTTCACTCATGGCGGATTTGGCCAGGCGGTTCTTGATCACCTGACCAGAAGGCAATGTCAGGGTCCGGGCCAGCAGGTCTTGGGGGCGGTTCATGCGAATTGGTTCCCTGGAGAAAATCAGTTGCGCAACACTAGGGGTCAGGCAGAAGGATTGCAAAGACACCCCACGGCTGAATATGCGCTGATAACCGCGATTGATCCCGCCACAAAGCCGATTTGTACAAGGCAGTGAACGACCGTACACTGCGCGCCCGCCTCCCCCGAGCACCCCTCCATGTTATTCATTTTGCGCATGCTTCTGATGAGCCTGCTGTTTGTTGTTGCCGGCCTGCTCGGTCTGATTCTGGGGCTCTGCCGCCCGTTCAACCCGGACAACAGCCGCCTGTGTGCGCTGATGTATTCCGCGCCGGCTCTGTTGATCCTGCGGCTGAAGATGAACGCCGAGGTCAAGGGTCTGCTGGAGCACCAGCGTTCCTGCGTGATCATCGCCAATCACCAGTCCAACTATGACCTGTTCGTGGTCGGCCGCGTGGTACCACCGCGCACCGTGTGCATTGGCAAGCAAAGCCTGAAGTGGGTGCCGTTCTTTGGCCAGCTGTTCTGGCTGGCCGGCAATGTCATGATCAATCGTGGCGATGCCGCCCACGCCAAGCAGGCGATGCTCACCACCACCGACACCCTGCAACACAAGGACACCTCGATCTGGATGTTCGCCGAAGGCACGCGCAACCTGGGCAAGGGTCTGCTGCCGTTCAAGAAAGGCGCATTCCAGATGGCGATTGCCGCCGGCGTACCGATCATCCCGGTGTGCGTGAGCAGCTATGCGCGTGACATGCGCCTGAACAGCTGGAATGCCGGCGACGTGATGATCCGCTCGCTGGCGGAAATCCCCACCGCCGGGCTGACGCTGGACGACATGCCGCAACTGATCGAAACCTGTCACGCGCAGATGAAAGCCTGTATCGAGCAGATGGATCAGCAGCTGGCTGCAGCCTGAAGTTCCGGCCATCGGCTGCCATTGTTGCGGCAGCCGATGGCAGTGGTAGCATGCGCGCCCCATGCGTATCTCAGACATCCACAACCAGCTCGCCGTACTCGGCGCCAAACCCATGCATATCGGGCGCATCGAGCGTGCCTGGCTGCGCGGTTTGCCGCTGGATACCGGCACCCGTTACCAGCAGGCGGAAAATTTCCTGCCACTGAGCGTGCGCAACGGTTTGCCGGCCCTCAGTGAACAACTGGACGGCCTGCTGCGCCTGCGCTCGGAGCACCCGGCCGGTGACGGTTCCGCGCGTCTGCTGGTGGAACTGGGCGACAGCCAGATGGTGGAAAGCGTGCTGCTGCCACGCGGCGGGCTGTGCGTGTCGTCGCAGGTTGGCTGTGCGGTCGGCTGCGTGTTCTGCATGACCGGCAAGAGCGGCCTGCTGCGCCAGCTCGGCAGTGCCGAAATTCTCGCCCAGGTTGCGCTGGCGAGGCGCTTGCGGCCGGTAAAGAAAGTCGTGTTCATGGGCATGGGCGAGCCGGCGCACAACCTCGACAACGTGCTGGAGGCCATCGACCGCCTCGGCAGCGAGGGCGGCATCGGCCAGAAGAACCTGGTGTTCTCCACCGTGGGTGATCCACGGGTGTTCGAACAACTTCCCAGGCAAAGAATCAAACCGGCGCTGGCTCTGTCACTGCACACCACCAATGCCGAACTGCGCCAGCAACTGTTGCCGCGCGCACCACGGATCGACCCCGAAGAATTGCTGGAACTCGGCGAAGCCTATGCCCGCGCGGTGGATTACCCGATCCAGTACCAGTGGACGCTGCTGGCCGGGATCAACGACAGCCAGGAAGAAATGGACGGCATCCTGCGCCTGTTCAAGGGCAAGTATGCGGTGCTCAACCTGATCCCCTACAACAGTCTGGAAGACGATGCGTTTTCCCGCCCCGGCGGTGAGCGCATCGTGCAGATGGTGCGCTACCTGCACAGCCGTGGCGTGCTGACCAAGGTGCGCAATTCGGCCGGTCAGGACATTGACGGCGGTTGCGGGCAGCTACGCGCCCGCGCCGTGGAGCTGGTCAATACCAGCCGGCTGCAGCGCCAGTCCCATTAATCGATGACCCTCTCCCATAAACGGAGAGGGAGAAAAACCATCAGGCCGGCCGGCCGATGTAATCCATCTTGCCGATCTCCAGACCGTTATGGCGCAGGATGGTATAGGCCGTGGTCACATGGAAATAGAAATTCGGCTGGACGAACTGGAACAGATAGTCGCGGCCGCTGAATTTCAGCTCCATGCTGGGAAAATTCAGCACGATCTGTCGGTCTTCGCTGCCATCGATCTGCGCCGGCGTGAAACTGCCGATGAAATCGAGGGTTTTCTGCAGCCGCGCCTGCAGCTCGGCAAAGGTTTCTTCGCT